>CAYWNE010000015.1:0-45655 GCA_964459555.1 uncultured Burkholderiaceae bacterium
CTCGCTGGGCGTTTCATACGCTTCAAGACATCTGGATGCGCGTGCTGTAACGGCACGTCGAGATATGGCAATACGTGACCATTGTTCATGAATGGAATGATCTGATCCACGTGAGGATACGGATAGACGTAATGCAAACGCACCCACGCATCATAGCGCTTGGCCAATTCGCCCAAGGCTTCGACCAATTGTGTCATGTGGGTTTTGATTGGCTTACCGTCCCAGAATCCCGTACGGAACTTGATATCGACACCGTAGGCGCTGGTATCTTGTGAGATCACCAGCAATTCTTTAACGCCAGCTTTAAACAAGTTCTCTGCCTCTTGCAACACATCACCGATAGGACGTGATACCAGATCGCCACGCATCGATGGGATAATGCAGAAACTACAGCGGTGGTTACAGCCCTCAGAAATCTTCAAATAGGCAAAGTGTTTAGGAGTTAATTTGACGCCTTGTGGAGGCACGAGATCAACGAAGGGCTCATGAGGTTTCGGCAAATGTTCATGCACCGCCGACATCACTTCAGTTACGGCATGTGGTCCAGTGACAGCCAATACTTTTGGATGAATACTGGTGATCAGATCATTACCTTGCGCATCTTTCTTCGCACCTAAGCAGCCCGTCACAATGACCTTGCCGTTTTCGTTGAGTGCTTCAGCGATCGCGTCGAGTGACTCTTGGACCGCGGCATCGATAAAGCCACATGTATTGACGACGACTAAATCAGCGCCGTCATAAGACTTTGCTGTCTCATAGCCCTCAGCGCGCAGCTGGGTGAGAATTTGTTCAGAGTCGACCAAGGCTTTTGGACAACCAAGCGAAACGAAGCCCACTTTCGGCGCGATGCCGGACAAGGACTGAGTGGATGGGGAATTATCTGAAGACATAATAAAAAAAGGATACAAAGCAAGTTGCTATTGTACCCTTTCTCAGAAGCTTACCAAAGCTTGCGAGTGCCAAGCTGAAACATTGCCGACACTTGTCTTTACATTACTTTTTCTTCTCTTCTGGAGCGAATGGAAAACCAAACATGTTTTTTGATTGATTTTGCATCTGCTCTTGCATTTGAACAAACAGGTTCTTACTTTGATCAATGTAGTTGCCCATCATGCCTTGCATCATCGGCCCTTGCACGTTCATAAACTGCGTCCACATCTCTGGGCTGAAAGCTTTACCATCAAAACCATTGGTGCTCTCGGTCAGTTTGTTTTGAATATCGATAAATGCTTGAATATTTTTTTCGAGATAAGAACCCATCATGCCCTGCATGGCGTGTCCGTAGTAACGAATAATTTGTGCTAACGCGACGCTAGAAAACATTGGGGCTCCACCTGCTTCGGCTTCCAAAATAATCTGCAACAGGATGCTACGGGTTAGATCTTCACCCGTTTTGGCGTCAACGACGGCAAAGTCGTCGTGCTCCATGACGAATTGTTTGACATCAGCAAGCGTGATATAGCTGCTGGTCTGGGTGTCATATAAGCGACGATTTGGATACTTCTTGATCAAATGTTTGCTTATTTTCTTTGTGCTATTCATTGAATTCTCGTAGAAAACCGACAGGGGTACAGAAACAAATACTAAAACAAAGCAAGATACTTATATCCAACGCAATTTTATCGAATATTAGCATCAAATACGCCGCTCAGCGCACACTAACTTTGTCTATTTCACTCAGAATAGCGCAGAAAGATCAAACTTTCTTGCTTTTGTTCTTGCGAGGAATCGATGGCTGGCAAACCAGCCATCGCCCTGCGGGGAATTAACCCATGTGCAAACCACCGTTGATCGAGAAGTCCGAACCGGTTGCATAGCCGCCCTCATCGGAGGCGATCCAAGCGACGATAGAAGCGATTTCTTCTGGTTCGGCCAAGCGTTTAACAGGAATACCTGCAACAATTTTTTCCAAAACGTCAGGACGAATCGCACGCACCATGTCAGTACCAACATAGCCTGGCGATACGGTATTCACCGTCACACCTTTGGTCGCAACTTCTTGCGCTAAAGCCATAGAGAAACCGTGAATCCCCGCTTTAGCCGTAGAGTAGTTGGTTTGTCCAAACTGGCCTTTTTGACCATTAACGGAAGAGATATTGATGATACGCCCCCAACCACGTTCGATCATGCTATCGATGACTTGCTTAGTGACGTTGAACAAAGAATTGAGATTCGTGTCGATCACCGCATCCCAATCTGCTTTACTCATCTTACGGAACTGACCATCACGCGTAATACCCGCGTTATTGACCAAAACATCCACTTCACCGATTTCAGCACGCACTTTCTCAAATGCTGCACGGGTCGATTCCCAATCGGATACATTACCTTCAGACGCATGAACGTCATATCCTTCGGCGCGCATATCAGCTAACCATTTATCCTTGCGTGGCGAGTTTGGACCACAACCAGCAACGACCGTAAATCCATCTTTGCACAGACGTTTGCAAATCGAGGTTCCGATACCACCCATACCACCAGTTACATAAGCGATGCGCTTTGACATACCTTATCTCCAATTCATAAAGAGGTTCTTCTACTTAAAACAGACTACTTTATTCAACTGCAAATACCACCAAAACTGCTTTACATTTTTCCTAGTCGGCTCGGACCTTAACATAACGCCCTGGCGCAGCCTCAATCTCACTATACCCTACCGCACCGGCTTTGAGAGGTGCTTTCACCATTTTGCCACCATGTTCCGATAAAAATTCTGCCCACTCAGGCCACCAGCTTCCTGGGCATTCTGTCGCTGCATCCAACCAAGCTTGCGCATCTGTCGGAGTCTTATCGTTAAGCCAATAACTACGTTTGTTTTTGGACGCCGGATTAATCACTCCCGCAATATGTCCCGAAGCGCCTAGCACATAGCGATTACGTGTTTTCTTTTTCGGATTGAGGAGTGACAAAGAAGCGTAAGCCGCTTGCCATGGCACGATGTGATCTTCTCGAGAACCGTAGATAAAAACCGGCGCGTCGATTTTGCCAAGATCCACGGGATTACCAGCAACCGTCAACTTACCCGGTTCCTTCAAACTGTTTTCCAAATAGGTGTTACGCAGGTACCAGCAGAACATAGGGCCAGGTAGATTTGTACTATCGGAATTCCAATACAATAGATCGAACGCGGGTGGGCGCTGGCCTTTCAAATAATTTGACTGGACATAATTCCACACCAAATCATTTGGGCGCAAACTAGAGAAAGTGCTGGCCAGATCACGTGCTGGCAATAAAACACCAGAGCCAATCGTTTGCTCACGCATTGCCACTTGGAGCTCATCAACGAAAACATCAAGGACACCGGTATTACTGAAATCAAGCAAGGTCGTCAAAAGTGTGACGCTGGCCGCTGGGTGCACATTGCGATCAGCTAACACTGCCAATGCCGTGCTCAAGATCGTGCCACCGACACAGAAGCCGAAAGTATTGATCTTCGACTGCTTAGAAATCGCTTGTACTGTTTCAATCGCAGTGATTGCCCCTTCTTCGATGTAGTCGTCCCAAGTCAAGTCGGCCATCGTCGCATCTGGATTCGCCCATGACACCAAGAAAACCGTATGTCCTTGCTCTATCGCATAACGCACCAGAGAATTCTCAGGTTGCAGGTCAAGAATGTAAAACTTATTGATACAAGGCGGGATCATCAACAACGGCGTTTGATGAACCGTCTTTGTGAGCGGTTTGTATTGAATCAACTGGAACAATCGATTCTCAAAAACCACTGTACCCTCAGTTGTTGCCACATTGCGCCCAACTTCGAAAGCAGACTCATCGGTTAAAGAGATCCGGCCTTTTTGCATATCTTCGAGCATTAAGGTAATGCCTTGACGCAGGCTCTCGCCACCAGTCTCAATAATTTTGGCCTGCGCTTCAGGATTGGTCGCTAAAAAATTCGCAGGCGACATCGCGTCAACCATCTGCTGAACGGCAAATCGAATTTTTTGTTTTTTCTTCTCAGGTGCTTGTACGGCTTCGGTCAATAAGCCGAGGAAACGCGCATTCAATAGATAGATGGCGACGTTATAGGCATGCATCGATTGTTTATGCCAATCTTCCGCTGAAAATCGACGATCCTTGATTTCTGGAAGCTTAGAAGACAAAAAATCCTTCCAGAGATTACCCAACTCGACGAAATATTCAGACTGCAAACGCGCCAGTACAACGGGATCAATTTCAGCACCAAAGTCTTTGAGAGTCTTCAACATCGCCGAATCAGCACCGAACAGATTCTGCGCATCTTGCTTCAACCAATCTTGCATAGGATTTTGCTTCATCCATTGCTGCATCCAATTCATCATCAAGCTTTGTGGTGTATCGCTCATTCTTCGGTTCCGATTTTAGGGTTTGCCTACAACAGGTTAAAATATCAAACAGCTTTGCATATCGATATGATGTCGGTCAAGCAAATTCACTCTGTGATTCAGCCATTCTTTCGACACCACCTTCCATCACTTTCAACTAATCGCCTTATGCCTTTTTTGTATCTTATCGCAATCGCTTGGATTTTTGTGGTCTTAATGATGGCGATCACTGAATCTTCTGCCATCGCCGGCATCACGACGTTTATAGGCTACTGTGTCATTCCTCTGTCGCTCGTTTTGTATATACTCAGCAGTTCTGCTCGCAAACGAAAAATACGTGCCGAATACGCAGAAAGACAGGCATTAGCAAGACAAGCCGCGACGGAAGCGAAGGCGAATGCCGACGAAACCAAGTCGCCCTCAGATCCGGGCTAAACACCAAAGCAAACACCACGAATAAACAGCGTCTAGCTACTCCCACCAGATCAAGGTCGCCATTCTCCCAGTGTTTAAATCGCGACGGTAGGAATAAAACCGCTCGCGATCGGTGTAAGTACAAAAACCTCCGCCAGCGACATCACTCACATCAACTGCCAGCAGTGCTCGGCCTGCCAGGCGATAAAGATCAGCCAAAAATTTGCCACCAGCTTGCTCAACAAAACAATCGCTTACATTCCCGAGCGCTTCCTCAAATGCCAGTTTGACCTCAGCACCAACTTCGAACTTTTCCGGACCAATCGCCGGACCTAGCCACGCACAAATTTCTTGCGCCCCGCGCGCTCGCATGGCTCGTACTGTGTTTTGCAAGACGCCACGGGCCAAACCACGCCATCCGGCATGCGCAGCGCCAATCGCAGCACCATTTTTTGCAGCAAATAAGACGGGCAAACAATCGGCGGTTTGAATCGCACAAACCTGCCCCGGCTTAGAACTCACAATTGCGTCTGCTTCGACACCTGGATACCACTCATCCGCATCAATGACGATATTGCCATGAATTTGTGATAAGAATATGACAGGAGAATTCAGCTGCGACTGCAAGGACGCACGATTCTGGGCGACCGCCGCAGGATCATCACCAACGCGCTCGCCGAAGTTGAGACCGCCACCACCTTGCCCGTCATCGTAGGGCGCGCGGCTCACGCCACCACGTCGGGTTGTCGAGAGTGCCCGCATTCCTTTTGGCAGACTTGGCCAATCGGGACAAATAAAGGAGTTCTGAGTACTCAACAAGGTCGACTTCATTAGAGATGATTATTGAAGATGAGGCAGATTAAATTGGGACTTCAGTGATTCCGGCTTGTGCGATCAAATCAGCAATATCCACTTCAAGTGGAATACGCCACTCAACATATTCACCAGTCTCAGGATGATTTAAGCCCAAACGCCAAGCCTGCAAGGCTTGCCGATGGAAAAAGCGCGCCAAATGTTGTTTGCCGTAGAGATTATCGCCCACCAATGGGTATCCTAAAGATTGCATATGGACACGAATCTGATGCGTCCGCCCAGTCTCGAGTTTGCAGCTAACCAAGCTCACGCCAAACTTCTCCAAACTCCCATTCGCTACCCGGTGATAGTGTGTGACAGCCGGTTTGGCAAACATACTTTGTGATACGGCCATTTTCAGACGGTCTCGATGATGCCGTGCGATGGGCGCGTCAATGGTACCGCTGAGGTTTGGTTGGCCCCAAACCAAAGCATAATACTCACGAGAAACCGTTCGTGCTTGGAGCTGACGCACCAACTCTGTTTGCGCAGTCAAACTCTTCGCGACCACCATCAAGCCTGAGGTATCCTTATCGAGTCGATGTACGATCCCAGCGCGCGGAATTGAGGCTAATTGCGGGCGATGAAACAGCAAGCCATTCAACAAAGTGCCCGACCAATTGCCGGCCGCGGGGTGTACCACCAACCCGGCTGGTTTATTTAAGACCAAAATACTGTCGTCCTCATATACGATGGACAGTGGAATGTCTTCAGCACTAAACGCGCAATCTTCTGGATTAATTTGGGGCTGAACAATGACACGCTCGCCACCGAGCATCGTGGTCTTAATTTTCGAAGCGGCACCATCGACAGTAACGTTGCCATCCTCAATCCATTTTTGCAATCGAACCCTTGAATATTGAGGTATCAATTTCGACAATACTTTATCCAGGCGCTCACCACAAACCGAGTCAGGAAGGACTAACTCGATCGTTTCGGGCTCCGCCGAAGCAAAATCTTTCTCAACATCATCATCTAGTTCAATATCATCAACTTCTGGCAAACTATCGGTTACAATCTGCGCGTCTGTTGGTATCACATTTTTTGCCATCGGCTATAATCCGTCAATTATTCTCATGCACAAAACGTTTATGCACATCAAATCTGTAAAGTTGTTCAGTCTCGTTCTTACTTTATCACTGGCTGGTTGTGGTTTGTTTGGCGACAAAGTTGAAGAGAGTAAAAATTGGCCAGCAGAGAAATTATACGCTGAAGCGAAAGAAGAACTCACATCCGGTAGTTTTGAGCGATCAATTCAGTTATTCGAAAAACTCGAATCCCGTTTCCCATTTGGCACCTATGCGCAACAAGCCCAGCTGGAGATTGCTTACGCCTATTACAAACAGGGTGAAACTGCGCAGGCTCTGGCGGCGATCGACCGCTTTATTAAACTACATCCAAACCACCCCAACGTCGACTACATGTACTATCTTCGTGGGCTGGTAAATTTCAATGATGACATGGGTTTCCTCAGTTTCATTGCCAACCAAGACATCACAGAGCGCGACCCCAAAGCAACCAGAGATTCATTCGATGCGTTCAAAGAACTCGTTACTCAATACCCAAATAGCAAATACACCCCCGACGCGCTTTTACGCATGAAATATCTGGTGAATGCTTTGGCGCAAAATGACCTGCACGTAGCGAAATACTACTATCGTCGCAATGCCTATCTAGCAGCAGCAAATCGTGCACAATCTGCAATTAAGGAATATCCAGATGCACCCGCTATTGAAGAGGCACTCGTGGTCTTGATTAAGTCTTATGATGCTTTAGGAATGAAAGAATTGCGAGACGATGCCAAGCGAGTCTACGACAAAAACTTCCCGAATAGTACTTTGCTTGCTGAAGGTGGCAAGAAAAAATCTTGGTGGAAATTCTGGTGATTCAATTTGCATTCAACGGTTAAGTATCTCGATTCATAGCTTGCGATATGAGCTTTGATAAAAAAAGCGGCTCTTCTTTGAGCCGTTTTTTATTCGTCCAAATTGCTGCCTCAGAAACTTCATTTGTCTATGACCGCGCGTCGAAAGACCCACCGATTCTCCTCTGAAACAGCGTCGCAATATGTGTATCCATCCAAATTGAATGCTTTTAGATCGGACGGTCGCTTGAGCTTATTCTCCGCACAGTAACGCATCATCGTACCACGCGCCTTCTTCGCAAAAAAAGAAACGATCTTAAATTTACCTGCTGAAAAGTCTTCAAATACAGGCGTGATTACCTTAGCCTTCAACAATTTTGGTTCGACCACGCCAAAATACTCTTCGGAAGCCAGGTTCACGATTGTCTTCAGCTTGGCCTCATCCATATAGCGATTTAAAGCCTCTGTGACCGTATCACCCCAGAATTCATATAGATTTTTGCCTTTCTTGGTCTTAAGCTTCGTGCCCATCTCCAATCGATAGGGACGCATTGCATCAAAAGGCCGCAATACACCGTACAAACCAGATAAAATGCGCAAATGTTTTTCGAGATAGTTCCACGCCCGTTTATCTAAATCTTTCGCTTGCAGCCCTGTATAGACATCGCCATCGAAGGCAAGCACACAAGGGCGGGCACCAAGGTCGAGATCGTGCTCTTTGCGCCACTCTTTGAAACGTGCATGATTGAGCTGAGCCAAGTCTTCAGAAATACTCATGAGCTCACG
Source organism: uncultured Burkholderiaceae bacterium (assembly GCA_964459555.1). Classification (GTDB taxonomy): domain Bacteria; phylum Pseudomonadota; class Gammaproteobacteria; order Burkholderiales; family Burkholderiaceae_D; genus Undibacterium. The sequence continues at coordinate 8,218 of CAYWNE010000015.1, forward strand.
CAACTGCATGGGACTCAGTTTCGAGGCAACTTGAACCAACTCCTCCGCGTGCTCAAGGAACTCTGGCTCGCTGGCTTGACGCATTGTGATCGGTGACTCAAAGTCCAAGCTCTTCGCTGGCGACAATAAAAACAATAATGACATCTTCAGTTCTCAACAAAATAGAAACACCAAAACTTCACAAATCCACATCTTTTCTCTATAGCCGCGTATGCCACTTCAAATCGTAATTGACACTAATGTTTGCCTCGACCTCTTTGCATTCCGAGATCCTCGATGGGCAGCTCTGATGACTGCATTGAAAAGCGGGGACGTCAAAGCCAGCACCCGCAACGATTGCCGAGACGAATGGCTAGCCGTTCTCCGCTACCCTCACCTCCCAGTCACCGAAGAGAATCGCGGCGCGATTGTAGCAAGTTTTGACCAATTCATTGCTGTACGCGAATTTCCAATTCGCCCAATTCGTCTCCCTGTATGCACAGACAAAGATGATCAAAAATTTCTAGAGCACTGCCGCGACTCTGAATCAGAGGTCTTGATCAGTAAAGACAAAGCACTACTGAAACTCGCACGAAAAACACGGGCACTTGGCTTGTTCGCGATTGAGACCCCAGAGCAGTTTTTGAAGCGCATAGTTGCAAATCCGCAAGCTTTGTAATTAATTTCGCCAAAAAATGAATAAAGTGATGACAAATTTTGTTGCTCAGGGTTATGCTTACACCATGCATGAGGCGTTACCGTGAGTTAATTTTTTTATCGTCACACTGATAAAATCAAGACAACAAAATCTGCACGGTTTGCCCCGGTAAGCATCGACCATTTAGTCGCATCATTCAAACGGTGAACATGGAGAATCCAGGATTATGACCGATTCAGCAGATGATCTAGATGCACTTTTCGAGGAAATGGCGAGTCAGCACGCTTCCTCAGCCCAAGCACCAGCGGCAGCAACGCCAAGCCCCGCCATGGAAGAGGCTCCCAACCCACATAAACTCCAACCGAGCAAAGAGCCTGATGCCTCAAAACCGATGTTTGATCGGCTCGGCGGACTAGTGCGCATGATGCATGATTCGATGCGTGAGCTCGGCTATGATCGCTCACTCTCGGATGTAGCTTCTCAAATCGCGGACGCGCAGGGTCGACTTGAGTATGTCGCCTCACTGACTGAGCAGGCTGCCAACAAGGTATTGAATGCGACGGATGTTGGCATCCCCGAGCAAGACGGTTTGCAGAAGAGCGCTAAAGATATTGAAGAGCGCTGGGACGCCTTATTCGCAGGCAAAATGAGTATCGACGACTTCAAACTCTTGTCCGCTGATTCAAAAAACTTTGCCAATCGCGTCTCCCATGCAACAGAAGCTGAGAAAGCTCGGCTACTCGATATCATGATGGCGCAAGACTTCCAAGACTTGACCGGACAATTGATTAAGAAAGTGCTCGTCATTACCCAAGCAGTTGAACGTGAACTCGCTCAGATTTTGCTGGATAACGCGCCAACCGAATTGAAGGAAAAAGCAATCGAATTAATGGAAGGCCCATCGGTTCCCAATGCAGCTTTGGAACAGGATGATGTTGACAACCTCCTTGATAGTCTGGGCTTCTAAATGGATGACATGCTCAAAGAATTTGTCGTTGAAGCATTGGATTTGGCGGTCAACGTAGAAGAGCACCTGCTTTCACTTCAACGCAACCCTGGTGATATGAACACCCTCAACGCGGTGTTTAGATCTTTTCATACAATTAAAGGCGGTGCAGGTTTTATGAACTTGACCGCAATGGTCTCGGCCTGCCACCTCACTGAAAATTTATTCGATGCACTAAGAACAGGTAAATCTCCTGTTACCCCATTTGCAATCGACACGGCATTAGAGGCAAGTGGCTTTGTTTCCGATCAGCTGACGGCACTGTCAAACGGCACTGAACCAGAGCAACTCTCGACTATGCCTGCGCATCTAGAGAAAGCGCTCAACGACGCAATTGAAGGAAAAAATCCTGGAACAAACGCAAAGGCAGAACCAAGTGTTGCAGCCAAACCGGCTGAAGCATCGCCAAGCGCCACTAGCCCGAGCAGTAGCGCGAATGCTGCGGCTGGTGACGTTCCTTGGGAGGACTATTATCGTGCAGTGACACCAGCAGGAACTTTGCCGGAGAAAGAAGTCATTTCTCCAGTGATTAAGCAGGAACAAGAAGCGGTCAAGACTTCCTTGGCAACCAATGATGTTAAGCAAGCAGCTCCTCTCAAGGAGGAAAGCATTCGTATTGACGCCGTCAAACTCGATGTCCTGCTCGAGGTTGCTGGTGAATCGGTACAAGCGGCGAACCAAGCGGCGGTGTTGCTCGAGAAGCTCTCTCAATTCACGTTTGATGGCGACGCTGCACCGTTAATGTCTGCCCTCACTGAAACGCTGAATCGCGCCTCACGTTATTCGACCGAGCTACAAAGAGCAACCTTAGCCACACGTATGCAGCCTGTTGGCCGTTTATTCCAAAAGTTCCCACGCCTGATTCGCGAGCTGGCCAAAGATCTAGGCAAAGAAGTTGATCTTGAAATCTCTGGTGCCGAAACTGAAGTTGATCGCGTTGTCGTCGATAGCCTGTACGATCCACTGGTGCATATGCTACGTAACTCATTGGATCATGGGATCGAATCACCCGAGGAACGCGCGCTTACTAGCAAGCCGCCGCGGGCGAAGATTTTGCTCAAAGCATGGCAAGAATCGAGCAGCGTCATGATCGAAGTCACCGACGATGGCAAGGGTATGGACGCCAATCGTTTGCGTGAAAAAGCGATTTCGAAAGGCCTAATCAATTCACATGAAGCGCGCACAGACGATGAAGCCTTCCAACTGGTATTCTTACCGGGCTTCTCAACCAAAGAAGTAGCTTCGAGCGTTTCTGGTCGTGGCGTCGGTATGGACGTGGTAAAGACGGCTGTCGAACGGCATCGTGGCGCCATCCGCATTAACTCGCATTTGGGCAAAGGTACGACCTTCATCATTCGCTTGCCGATTGAGTTGTCGATTGTCCCTACCATGTTGGTTCGCTGCGCCGGCGCCTCTCTGGCTTTGCCAATGGCGACGGTACAGCGGGTGGTCGAACTACCCGACTCCTTCGAAAGTGTCGGCGGCCAACCAGTGTTGCGCGATCTTGGTCGTCCGCTACCGATTCGTTCATTGGGTCAAGTGCTCGGCTACGAGAAGAGCACAGAAAAAGTGGGGATCGTGATTGCGGCGCCGAATCCCTACATCATTTCAGTTGACTCGGTTGATGGCACCTCCGACCTCGTAATCAAGCCACTCACTTGCATCTCGACACCGGGCATCAACGGTACTGCACGTTCCGCGGAAGGCGAACTGGTGTTAGTCGTCAGCCTTTCCTTCCTGATCGACGGCTGCAAAGTTGTCGAACGCATGACAGCCTGATTCAAATCTCCACAGTTGAAACGCCATCGCATCTATTGCGGTGCGTTTCAACGCCCTCTTCAGCGCATATTTCAAATCTCTGTCACAATGCGGCGAAAATCTATTGACGAGCCTCCTGCGCAACTGTAGCGAGCGGCCGAAGTTTGAGTTGAGAGGCACCCTCGTGCTTGAGCACATTGACGAGCGTGCAAATCAGCAAGTAAAAATTCGGTCGCGTAGTGAGTTGTGTAGTGATCTCTTGACACTATGCGCCGCCATGACAAACACAAGCTTTCTTGATTCCGATTTCCCCCGCTTTGAAAATCACTTCGCAAGTCTAGGTGAAGATTTTTTCGCAGAGGTACAAGCGCGACCACTTAGCAACTCAAGACTCGTTGCCGTCAATGCCTCGCTGGCAGAAGAGCTAGGATTCCCGCCTGCGCACCAAAACTCGGATAAATTCAAGCGCATTTTTTCGGGCGAAGAATGTGCTCCGGGTAGCCAAACTATCGCTGCTGTTTACTCCGGTCATCAATTCGGCGTATGGGCCGGTCAACTCGGTGATGGACGTGCCTTGTTACTCGGTGATGTGAGCCATAAGCGCGATCCAAATGGCAACTTAGGCCGCATGGAGCTTCAACTCAAGGGCGCTGGCTTGACACCGTTTTCTCGCATGGGAGACGGGCGTGCTGTATTGCGTTCTTCGATTCGAGAGTATCTATGTTCGGAAGCGATGCATGCATTGGGAATTCCAAGCACCAGAGCATTATGCCTGGTCACCTCGGATCAATATGTCATGCGCGAGCAACCGGAAAAAGCGGCGATTGTTACCCGCGTCGCGCCAAGCTTCATACGTTTCGGCTCGTTCGAACACTGGTACTACAACCGCCAACACCAGCATCTCAAAACGCTCGCCGATCACTGTTTGCGCACACACTTTCCTGAGCTGCTATCTGAACCGCTTCGCTATTACGCGATGCTCAAACAAGTCGTCATCGATACTGCCAAATTGATGGCGCACTGGCAGGCTGTAGGCTTTATGCATGGCGTCATGAACACCGACAATATGTCTATTCTAGGACTGACACTAGACTATGGCCCCTTCGGTTTCATGGATGGATATGAACCACAGAAGATCTGCAATCATAGCGATACGCATGGGCGCTACGCCTTTCACATGCAACCGCAAATTGGGCACTGGAATTGCCATGCGCTCGCGCAAGCAATGCTTCCCTTAATTGATGATATCGATGCCGCGCAGGACGCCCTCAGTGCTTTCATTCCAAGTTATGAGCAACAGTATCAGACCTTGATGAGCAAGAAATTTGGGCTCTCGCAGACGCGAGACGATGACGAACAACTATTTGACGATTGGTTGAACCTACTGAGTGGTAGCGCGAGCGATTATAGTTATTGTTTTCGCTTACTTTCTACGCTAGGAAGTGGTGAGTTGAGCGAGCCATCGTCTCCCACACGTGAACATCTACGGGATCAAATTCTTGATTGCGTAGCCTTCGACGCTTGGCTAAATCGTTACCAAGCACGTTTAGAATGGGAGCAAAGCCAAGAACCAGAGCGCCTAGCATTGATGCTGGCTAGCAATCCCAAATACATTTTAAGAAACTATCTCGCCCAAGAAGCGATTGAAGCCGCCGAACAAAATGATTTCAGCAAACTCGACCAGCTCCATCGTGTTCTATGTAAGCCGTATGATGAACAAGTCGAAAATGCACGCTACGCCGCTTTGCCACCTGACTGGGCAGCAAAAATTTCTGTTAGTTGTTCCTCCTAAATTCGACTAAGGTAATCATCACACCAATTATTTGAGGTCTCCCATGAAAATCATCAAAACCGACGCCGAATGGCGGAGTCAATTGTCCGAAATGGAATACAAAGTAACCCGACAAGCCGCGACCGAGCGCGCTTTCACTGGGAAATACTGGGATCACCACGAGGCAGGCATCTATCATTGTGTATGCTGCGATACCCCTTTATTCGCCTCGGATACAAAATTCGACTCCGGCTGCGGCTGGCCCAGCTACTTTCGTGCATTGAACCCAGCCCATGTGAGAGAAATACCCGACCACTCATTTGGCATGACGCGCACCGAAATTGTGTGTAATATCTGCGACGCACATTTAGGACACGTATTTCCCGATGGCCCAAGACCAACCGGACTACGTTACTGCATTAACTCCGCGTCTTTGCGGTTTACACCATTAAAAGAAACCTAGAATGAAGTTATTGTTTGATCTCTTTCCAGTTGTCCTCTTTTTTGTCGTCTATAACAGAGCTGAAAAATACCCTGAGACTGCAACGACTTTAGCCAATCAACTAATGGCTGCAGCAACCTCGGGCGGATCGATCTCCGCCAAGATGGCCCCAATTCTGCTAGCAACTTTGGTGGCGATCATCGTCTCCATTTCCCAGGTGCTCTATCTCAAGCTGCGGAAGAAAAAGGTCGATCTTATGCTGTGGGTTTCCTTTTTCATCATCACGGTATTTGGTGGGCTGACCATCTATTTCCAAAATGACCTTTTCATTAAGTTAAAAATCACCTTGATCTACTGGCTATTCGCGCTCGGGTTCTTGGTCTCCGAGTATGTCTTCAAAAAGAACTTTTTTAGAACGACGATAGGAGACGAAATTCAAATGTCGGAAACTGGATGGACACTCATGAGCAAAATATGGATCGGGTATTTTGGCTTGATGGGCCTCGCAAACCTTTATGTCGCATTGAACTACAGTCAAAGCGAATGGGTAAGTTATAAGTTTTACTCGTTTTTTGCACTCCCTGTTTTCCTACTTATCCAAGGTTTCCTTATGGCAAAACATATCGTAGAACCGAAAGAGGAGACGCAGGTATGAGTGATAAACTAAGCCTGCGCTTTAAGCTGATTGAAGAACGTATCAATAAGGCTTTCGCGCCATCAAATTGCCAGCTGCAAGACGACTCTGAAGCCCACAAAGGACACGCTGGCGCTGCTTCTGGTGCTGGCCACTACTCTGTTACAATTATTAGCGAAAAATTTGATGGTCTAAATCGCATTTCTCGCCATCGACTAGTGTATGATGCCGTTGGCGATTTAATGCACACCGAAATTCACGCGCTTGTGATCAAAGCATTGAGTCCAAACGAAGCGCAAAATTAGTAGCAATCAGTATTGAATCTATTAAAACAGTATTGATAATTTTGTTTTTTTACTTTGTTATTTTAGGAACAGATAATGACTTTTAAACCCGCTCATTTGCTGGTTGTACTCTTAGTAACCGCATTCCCTGCTTTCGCTGCCGAAACACCACTGGCAACTGTTAATGGCAAAGCTATCCCAGCTTCAAAAGTTGAACCATTCTTGAAACAAGCCTTGGCACAAGGTCAAAAAGATACGCCACAGCTTCGTGCAATGATCAAAGATCAATTAGTTGGTACTGAAGTGTTACTGCAAGCGGCCGAAAAAGCAGGTTTTGGCAAGAGCGAGGATGTGAAGTTGCAAATTGAAATGGCTCGCCAACAAATCTTAATTCGTTCCTTGATGCGTGCACATATCGAGAAAAACCCTGTTACAGAAGCTGACATCAAAGCTGCTTATGACAAGTGGAAAACACAGAATGGTGACAGCGAATACCACCCATATCACATTTTGGTTGAAAAAGAAGATGAAGCAAAAGCCATCATCTCGAAATTGAAGTCCGGTGCAAAATTTGAGGAATTAGCAAAGCAATCAAAAGATACTGGCTCTGCTGGCAAGGGTGGTGACTTGGATTGGGTATCTCAAGGCAATGTTCCACCAGCGTTCGGTGCAGCTTTAGCCACTTTGAAAAAAGGTCAATTCACTGAAACACCCGTGAAAACTGAAGTTGGTTACCACATCATCAAATTAGACGATGTCCGCCCATTGAAATTGCCAAGCCTGGACGAAGTTAAACAACAGATTGGTGAAAGCTTGGTACAAGAAAAAGTACAGGCTTACCAACAAAGCTTGATCAAGAGCGCGACAATCAAATAAGCATTAGGATTCTCCGCATAACAAAAAGGCGCCTCGGCGCCTTTTTGTTTCTGTAGTACTTTTTTTGATTGCGAATTAAACGGACTAGAAACGGCCTAAACACCAATCTTTTCTAACATGCTGCCAAGCTCCCTCAATACAGGTTCTAAGCGCGGATGTTTGACTGCGAAACTCGCGTATAGCTCCTTCGATTTATCACTTAAGGCTGCAAACATCGGATCATCTGGCGCCTCCTTTTCTTCGAGCGCTCGAGTGATATCAGCATTGAGATTTTGCAAGAGTTGACGGGCTTCCGCATCCAAGTTCTCGGTATGTTGCAAACCATCATGCAATTGCTTCAGCAAGCCCTTCAGCATTTCGCGCTTCATAAATTTTCTCCTATAAACTTTGCCTTAGATACGATTTCCAAACTTTTCGATGATGCTAGCGATTTTCCTTTACTCTAAACAATCATTCAGCACTCAGGCTCGATAAAGCAACACCACTGCTTCGGTTGCAATCCCCTCTTCTCGCCCCAAATAACCCAGCCCTTCATTCGTTTTAGCTTTGACGTTCACTTGGGTCACTGCCACTTCCAAATCCTCTGCAATCCGTTCGACCATCAAAGGAATATGAGGTGCCATTTTTGGACGTTGAGCAATAATCGTTGCGTCAAGATTTCCAAGCAAATAGCCAGCTTGTTTTACCTGGCGCATCGCTTCGCGCAACAAGACCCGGGAATCAGCACCGGCAAAGCGAGCATCGGTATCTGGGAAAAGTTTTCCAATATCACCGAGCGCCGCAGCACCCAATAAAGCATCAGTTATCGCATGCAATAAGGCATCAGCATCCGAGTGACCTAGCAAGCCAGTCTTGTGCGGGATCTCGACGCCACCGAGTATCAATTTGCGTCCTTCAATCAATACGTGACAATCATAGCCCTGGCCAATTCGAAATGGCGGCAAATTTGCTGCTTTATTGAGTTCGCTCATACTTTTTACTTTCTTATTTTTCCTCTAGAGATCAGACGCTTCAAATTTACGGTTCAAAGAATCATGAGCTTTGCTGTTGTACATCGCGTTCCAAGATCGCGCTCAAGTACTCCACATCTTCAGGGCGCGTCAACTTACGATTGCGCGCCTCACCTTCAACCAAGATAGGATTACCACCACAAAATTCAATGGCGCTGGCTTCATCCGTGACGTTTGGAGCGCGATTCAATGCATCGAGCAAAGCATGCGCGCGAAACATCTGCGGTGTTTGCGCCAGCCACAGTGTCTCGCGAGGAATTGTCTGTACACGACCATCAATGACTTGTTTGACCGTGTCATGCACAGGCTGCGCAAGTAAGCCGCCGACCTGTTCAACAGAAATCGCAGCAATTAATTTTTCGATTAAAGCAGGCGTCAATCCTGGTCGAGCTGCGTCATGCACCATGACCCAATCGTGCTGAGATATGCCAGCACTCTCAAGCGCAAACCTTAGGCCATTACTCACGGTCTCTGCGCGCGTCGCACCGCCGCGGCGTAGCACTCGAAGTCGCTCATGGGTTTGCAAACGATCGTCAACATAGGCATCGTCAGCACTCACGACGACAAACACCGTATCAATCTGTGGGCAACGCAGAAAGGCGTTCACGGCATGTTGTAACACCGAGCAGCCGGCCATTTGCATGTACTGCTTGGGATAGGCAATACCCATACGTGCGCCGACGCCAGCCGCTGGTATCAAAGCGTGATATCGCATGGTGTTCGAGCCAGGGTCGGTTCTGAAATCTTTTTCGTGCATTTTTTATATGAATTTACGCAACTATAGTCGATCTACGCATAGCAATCATCACCAGATCGACCCGCTCTCCTATGAGCGAGTGCGAAGCGCATCGTTTATAATGGCAATCATTTTAACCGCCAACGCACGTCTCGCGTGCATCAAAGCGAATCGCTTCATCAATTTGAATGGAAAGATCGAATTCTCCCACTCAAACATGAAGGACAATACCTTCTTCGGACATGTCTTACGACTATATCAAAGCACTTGCAAAAGCAGGTCAACGATTTGTTTTACCTAGCACGCATGGCTCTAGTGATGCCTACGCACTGGCCCAAGCCGCTCAACATCTGAAACAACAAGGACGCTTGTTAACGATCTTTGTCGCCAGTCCTAGCGACGCTCAGCGTCTTCTGCAAGAGATCCCTTGGTTCGCACAGAGTTTGCGTTGCCATCTATTGCCTGATTGGGAAACTTTACCCTACGACGCTTTTTCGCCGCATCAAGATTTGGTCTCGGAACGCCTGGCTACGCTTTACGAAATCAGTGCCGGCAATTGCGACGTTTTAATCGTACCAGCAAGCACCGCTTTGGTGCGGATGGCGCCCCCCTCTTTCTTAGCCGCCTTTACTTTCTTTTTCAAGCAAGGCGAGACACTCAACGAAGCGAAACTCAAATCACAATTGACGCTTGCGGGTTACAGCCATGTATCGCAAGTCATGTCGCCGGGTGAGTATTCGGTACGTGGCGGTCTGATTGATCTGTTCCCAATGGGTTCGGTACTACCGTATCGTATCGACTTATTTGGCGACACGATAGAAAGCATACGCACCTTTGATGCCGATACGCAGCGGTCCTTGTACCCGGTCAAAGAAGTACGTTTATTGCCGGGACGCGAGTTCCCTATGGATGAGTCCGGACGTGCCGCCTTCCGCCAACGTTGGCGTGAGCAATTCGAGGGCGATCCATCACGTTCCATGATATACAAAGATATCGGCAACGGCATCGCCTCCGCTGGTATCGAATACTATTTGCCTTTATTCTTCGAACAAACGGCGACGCTGTTCGGGTACCTGCCGAATGACAGTTACTTCGCCCTGCAAGGCGACATCGAATCAGCGATCCACAGTTTTTGGAACGAGACTCGCTCGCGCTACAACTTCCTGAAATCAGATCGCGAACGCCCAGTGCTGGCGCCAGAAACCATTTTCTTACGCGACGAAGATTTCTTCTCTGAACTCAAAACCCAAGCACGCTGGGTCTTGAGTAAAGACAGCAGTGCTTCCGAGATTTCAAGCCCGCTGCCACCGATCGCAGTCAATCGGCGTGCAGATGATCCACTGAGTAATTTGCGTAGTTTTCTTCTACAAGCCGACAAGCGCATCTTGATCTGTGCCGAGACAGCTGGTCGCCGTGAGACGCTACAACAATACTTCCGCGATTTCGATCTCGAACTCGCAACGGTCGAACACTTTGAAGACTTTCTAAGTGCACCACACAAATTAACTCTCGGTGTCGCCCCAATCCACAGCGGCTTCCAACTACAAGAATTTGCCTTTATCACCGAGGCAGAACTGTATGCCGGTGCTAGTAAGCGTATAGGTCGTAAGAAACAAGAAGCCGTGACCCAAGTCGAGCATATGGTGCGCGATTTGTCGGAACTGAAAATCGGCGACCCGGTGGTGCATAGCAATCATGGTATCGGCCGTTACATGGGCCTCATCAGCATGGATCTCGGCGAGGGTGAAACTGAGTTCCTGCATTTGGAATATGCGAAAGATACTAAGCTTTATGTTCCGGTCGCACAACTGCATGTCATCTCGCGCTACTCTGGAGCGAATCCTGATGATGCGCCCCTGCATGCTCTTGGCTCAGGGCAATGGGAAAAGGCCAAGCGCAAAGCCGCACAACAGATTCGCGATACAGCAGCCGAACTTTTGAATTTATATGCTCGCCGCGCGCTACGTACTGGCCATGCTTTCGAATATTCAGCACACGACTATGCCGCTTTTGCTGAGAGTTTCGGCTTTGATGAAACGCCAGATCAAGCGGCAGCGATCAACGCCGTCATCAGTGACATGACCTCCGGCAAACCGATGGACAGGCTGATTTGCGGTGACGTCGGATTCGGTAAAACAGAAGTTGCATTGCGCGCCGCCTTTGTTGCGGTAATGGGTGGCAAACAAGTCGCGATTTTAGCGCCGACCACGCTACTCGCCGAACAACACGCCCAAACATTTGCCGACCGCTTCGCCAATTGGCCCGTGCGTATCGCGGAACTATCACGCTTCCGTACTGGCAAAGAAATCACCCAAGCAATCAAAGGCATGGGGGATGGCACTGTTGATATCGTGATTGGTACCCACAAACTTTTGTCGGAAGACGTTAAGTTTTCACGCTTAGGTTTGGTGATCATCGACGAAGAACATCGTTTCGGTGTGCGTCAGAAGGAAACACTAAAAGCCTTGCGTGCTGAGGTTGACGTTCTCACGTTAACCGCAACACCAATCCCAAGAACTTTAGGCATGGCATTGGAAGGCTTACGTGATTTCTCCGTGATTGCTACAGCGCCACAGAAACGCCTCGCCATCAAGACGTTTGTCCGCAGCGAAAGCGATTCCGTCATCCGAGAAGCTTGCTTACGTGAGTTGAAACGCGGCGGCCAAGTCTACTTCTTGCACAATGAAGTCGAGACCATCGAGAATCGTAAAGCGATGTTGGAAGCCTTATTACCTGAAGCACGCATCGGTGTTGGGCATGGTCAAATGAATGAGCGCGATCTTGAAAAAGTCATGCGCGATTTCGTGGCGCAGCGCTATAACATTTTGCTGTGTACCACAATTATTGAAACCGGTATCGACGTACCAAGTGCGAATACCATCATCATGCATAGAGCTGATAAATTCGGCTTGGCGCAGCTCCATCAATTGCGTGGTCGTGTCGGACGTTCACATCATCAAGCCTATGCTTATCTGTTGGTACACGACGTGCAAGGTCTCACCAAACAGGCCAATCGCCGCTTGGAGGCGATTCAACAAATGGAAGAACTCGGTAGCGGCTTCTATTTAGCCATGCATGATCTTGAAATTCGCGGAGCAGGTGAAGTACTCGGTGACAATCAATCCGGTGAGATGCACGAGATCGGCTTCCAAATGTATTCCGACATGTTGAACGAAGCCGTACGCGCATTGAAAGCGGGTAAAGAGCCCGATCTTGCCGCCCCACTCTCGACCACAACTGAAATTAATCTACATATCCCAGCGCTCTTACCGAGTGACTTCTGTGGTGATGTACACGAGCGTTTGTCGATCTACAAACGCTTGGCAAACTGCAACAAGCAAGATGCCATCGACGACCTCCAAGAGGAAATGATTGACCGCTTCGGCAAACTGCCCGAACCCGTCAAAGCTTTATTGGAAACCCATCGTTTGCGCGTCGCCGCCAAACCGCTAGGCATCGTCAAAATTGATGCACACGGTGAAGCCGCCACTCTGCAATTTGAACCGCAACCACCGATCGATGCGATGCGCATCATTGAGTTAGTGCAGAAAAATCGCCATATAAAACTCAATGGTCAAGACAAACTACGGATCACGGCCAATATGCCAGATCTCGCAGCTCGCGTCGCACAGATCAAAACCACATTGAAAGCGCTACATTGAGCGCGCAACACAATATGACTATTCAAAATCTTGTTTTGCAAAACGCCACGGGCTCACTGATCATGCAACAAAGCCTGATCGATCAATTCGCTCAACAAACCAAAGCCACTATCACCGAGCAGCTCGCCAATGGCTGCGTTCGACTACGCCAGATTGCTGTTGACGATGGTATGCGCGAGCAGATCGAACAACAATGCTTTGAGGCGAAAATCGATCTTTATTGGGAGACGCAACAACGCAAGCTATCGGATTTCAAACTCGTGGCGATGGATATGGATTCGACCTTGATCACCATCGAATGCATCGACGAGATCGCCGATATGCAAGGACTCAAACCACAGGTTTCCGAAATCACCGAAGCAGCGATGCGCGGCGAACTCGATTTCCAAGAAAGCTTACAGAGGCGCGTGGCATTATTAGCTGGGCTCGATGCCAGCGCCCTTGACCGCGTTTTCGAAGAGCGCCTGCGTTTATCAATGGGCGCAGAAACCATGCTACGGACGGTACAATCGGCAGGCCTCAAGACCCTACTCGTTTCGGGTGGTTTCACCTTCTTCACGAATCGCCTCAAACAAGCATTGCAACTTGACTACACGCATGCCAATGAGCTCGAAATCATCGATGGCAAACTGACTGGAAAAGTCCTCGGCACCATCGTTGACGCTGATGAAAAGAAACGCACCGTCGAACGCGTCTGCGCTGAGCTCGGCATTCCAACAACACAAGCGATCGTCATGGGAGATGGTGCCAACGATCTCAAGATGATGAGTATTTCAGGACTCTCCGTTGCTTTCCGCGCGAAACCCATCGTGCGTAAGCAGGCATCATTGGCCTTGAATTTTGCGGGTTTGCACGGCGCATTAAATTACTTAGTCTGAGCTAAAGCTCCACAACTGAGTCAAAAGCTAAAGCTTCGCATCTCAGTTTTTTTGGAACTTTGATTGTCCTTGCAAGCAATACCCAGCAAAACAAGGACAATCCACATGATGCTTTATTTAATCTTATACAGTAAATTTACTTGCATCGAAAATCGCAATTGCGCTGGCACAGACAGATCGCGGTTAACTATCATCGGCTTGGGGCCTTGATCACGTATCGGTGCGACGCCTGTGAGCCCAAGGGCACTGGACATGCTCGTCAAAGGTGATTGAGAAACGCCAGTCACCATATCGAGCTTTACAGCGAGCGAAGTAGCAATATTTTTCGCCTGTACCTTAGCCTCCTCGATGGCTTGTGCCAACATTTCTGACTGTAGTGATGCGAGATCGTTGCGACCAAAATTCACCGTAAAATTTCCGAGATACGGTTTGCGCGTAAGATACTTAATCAAGGTATCCCATTTCTCCAAATCTCTGACGACGACTTGAAACGATCGAATCAATCGATATTTCTTCTGATTCTCAGGTGTATCAAGATACTCGACTGGGCTGATATAACGTTTAATCTGCGTCGCATAGATATCCTCGCTTGCCACACCAAGTTCCTGAAGAAAAGCCATGACTTCTTCGCTGTCTTTCAATAAGCTTTCGAGGCAGGATTCAGGAACAGGGTGCAGTTCGGTCAACTCAAAATTGACCTCACCAAGGTTTGCAGCGTAGGAGCGTACAACTTCGCCAGAAGCATGGATAAATCTGTGGGTTGGCAAGTCCCCCGCCGTCGCTACGCCCGCGACCGACAAGAGAGTCAACATCGCTACAATCTGGCAATAGGTGATAGTCAGGATGCGCATTCATTCTCCTCGTATGAGAGCCGACACTTAGCACCGACTCTCGTCTTTACTGTGATTTTTGATGTATCAAATCAATTGGTCTTCGTCAGTTTCCAAACGTGCGCTAACTCAATCGTCGACGCGACTGCTTGACCATTGACAATACTAGGAGACGCTTTACAGATTCCAGACTGAAGTGTCGCCTGCAACGCTATATCAAGACCACGGAAACCGCTTGACCGCAAGATCCTTACATTCAAAATTTTCCCCTCAGCGCTGATACTCACCTGTGCCTCCGTAATGCCTTCCTCCTGATTTCGCTGTGATGCTCGTGGGTATTCCAATGGACACTCAGACGCACCAAGTTGCACGATGGCTGGTCTCGTCTGACTGTCTTCGGGCATCAAAGTAAGACTCTCGGAAGAGGCGGATGGACGACGAGCAATTTCGTCCCAATTCACACTCAAACTAGCCTCGGCAGCGAAACTTCGACCGTTGACCATCGCCGGAGTACCTTTACACTCTCCTTTCAACAAAGCGTGCTTAACTGCGTCATCGAGTTCAACAAAGCCACTCGACTTCACCGTACTCACTCTCAAAATATTTCCCTTCTCTCCAACAAAAGCTTTGACGATCGTTAAGCCTGATGGAATGATTTTAATCGTCGTCGCTGGCACACTTGGGCTGCAACTAGGGTTGTTCAGATCGACACGTGCTGATTTAAACTCGAAGACTTTGCCCTCGTCTCCTCCTGACTTTGGGTCAATCAATTTAGGCGAACCGCCTTCGACTGCCTCTGATTTTTTCTCAAAGAATGGCATCGCCGCGGCATTCGGCAATTCAATCTCATGGCTGTTGCTCGTATCGTTTCTCTCCGGTGACTTAAGGTTCGCTCCCGCACTGTCTTTGGATTCAAGCACCATGGAGTCCGATTGCACCGGCCTTACACCACCACCCTCTGCTTCATTCATCTCTTGCTGTGCCAAGGTAGCTGGCCTTTGCGCATTGTTATCAACTGCTTTCATCGCGACAACAGAACTACCGTGCTGCGGATCATTTTGATTCAACGGTACATTCCTCGCATGAGAAGCCAAGGCCAAACTCGCACTGACAATCGCGACAGACGACAACATTGCTTTCCAACCCAATAATTGATTTTGTGGGCGAATTAAGCGTGAAATTCTAGACATAAGTTCTCCTCCATTTGCTCCGAGAGCAATCTGTGTTTGAGAGAACTGGAACAACTCCAGTTCTTGAAGTGCGAGAGCAAGGCGACGCGGTTCACCCAGTACATTGGCTGCGATATCGTCAGCAATGTTCTCGCGTTCTTTACGAATTTGTTTCGAGATCCACCATACCGCTGGATGGTAGAACAAAATGATTTCAATGAAGTTTTGCAGGAAATTGAATAGGTAATCAAAGCGTTTAATGTGCGCCAATTCATGCGCGATCAGTGCTTCAATCAATTGCACATCCATCTTGCTGATCATGGCTGCTGGCATCAAAATGACGGGTTTGATAAAACCCATAGTGACTGGGCCTGTCAAGCCATCAACCACCCGTACTGCAACCGCGATGCTCAGTTCGAAACGCGCAGCGAGCTGGTCCGCCAGTGCTTGCAACTTGGTTTGATGCGGATGTTGAATACCAGTCAAACACTGCAACCAGGCTAGTCCGAGCATCAAACGAAGACCTAGGAGGCAAACAATCGAGAACCATAGTATGACTATCTCCTTCAGATACGACGCGACAAAGCCTTTCACACTAAAGCCAGCTCGAGCTGTTTCGACCACAGAAAAAGTCGCAACCGTCACGCTCGAACTCACCTCTGTATCGACTGTCATCGTAAGACTTTGTAGCACCGAAACGATGGGAAGCGAAACACACAGCACCAACATCAGATAAGAAAAAGCATAGGCGAAGCGAGGCCTCGACTTCGCAAACAATCGCAAAACCACAAACAAAACCATAGCGATCACGCTCGACTGCCACAGGCTTGAAAGTAAGGCCCATCCGATCGCATCGATGATGCTAGTTAAGTTCTGCATAATCCACTTCTCCTCAATTTCACACTAATGCAAATGCGTTTTGCTGTGGTGCTTGCTGTGTCACTTCACAAGATTACCCGCCGTATGGACGCAGCCTTAGTCCAACTTCCATATGTAGTCCACGCGAGCGTAGGATTCGACTTTCTTAGTGCCCTTAAAACCAGGCCTCGCTTTGCATGAGCCTGACATCAAGCGTTCAACAACCGCGTTATCCAAGCCACTGAAACCACTGGACTTGACAATATCCACGCCTATAATCTTCCCGGTATCCGAAACGCGAATGTTCAAAGCCGAAGTACCAGTTTCCTCATTGCGCATTGACGCACGCGGATAGTCAGGCCTACAACCGTTTCGTGAAAAATCAATATAAGCAGAAACAGTTTCTTGGTTCGAAGATTTCAACGATGTTTCAGATTTAACGATTTTTTGCTCCTTTCGTAATGCTGTTTGCGAGTTCGCTTTTGCATCTTTATTGGCATCATTTTCCGTCGGCTTCCTTTGCTCTTGCGGGGTTATTTCCACCACACTCGCATCACTTGTTTTCTCTCCCAAACTCTTCGACAACGAGACCGGAGTCGCTGTCACCGCCTGCGCCGCCAAGGCGACAAAGACGCTTGCAAGTCCGACTGTAGTGACCGCGGTTTTCCAGTGCATACGATGCGTTTCAGGGCGCACCAGACGTTTGATTCTTAACATAAGGTTTCCTCCATGTGCCGCTAGGGCAAGTTGAGATTGAATGAATTGGAGACGTTCCAATTCTTGTAAGGCAAGTGCTAGACGCCGCGGTTCGCCTATCACTTGTACTGCTAAATCATCAGCGATGTTTTCTCTTTCATCGCGTATTTTTTTTGAAATCCACCACACAACGGGATGGAAGAACAAAATAATTTCAACGAGGTTCTGCAATAGATTCAACAGAAAATCGTAGCGTCGAATATGCGCCAACTCATGCGCCAATAAGGCTTCAAGCTGGGTCGGTGCCATGCCAGTTAATAGGGAACTTGGGATCAAGATCAGTGGACGGAAACATCCAACGGTAATGGGTCCCGTCAAGTCATCGACGATTCTGACCACGACCTTACTATGCATCGCAAAAGCCGCACAGAGACGATTAACTTGCTGCTGCAGATCGGGATCAAAAAAAGAACGCGTGTCTTTGCCATACCCACGCAACCACCAAAGGCCCAGAACAAATCGCAAGGCTAACACGCTGACACCAAGGAACCACACAGCCAAGAAATACGGCATCATCACCTGCGCATAAATCTGCAAGCGATCTAGGTTTTGTGGCAGGACTGTTTCCACAACCCCTGTCGAGAAAGCTGACTGCGTGCCGATGGTCACTGAATTCGCTTGCCAATGTTGGACGAAGGTCTGCAGCGGCCAAAACACTGCGCCCAACATGGCGATATTCAATACGGCATACCGAAGTTGGGGTTTGGCCGAACGTAGTATCACAAGACAAATTGCACTCACAAAGCCAACCACACAGGCCTGCCAAACAAAGTGAATTAAGGTCCATCCTAAAGCAGTCAGCAAAGGATGTGAGGCTAAGAGCTCATTCATGGCGCATCCTTATTTTCATTCAAAAGTTTTTGAATTTCTGCCCGTTCTTCTTTGCTGACATGCGTTTTCAGCGCGGCCAAAACTAGGGCTTTCGCGGAACCAGCAAAAGCCTTTTGCACCAAGTCTTTGATGAGATTAGTTTGCACACTATCTTGCTCTGCGATCGCTGCGTACACATGAGCGCGCTGACTTTCATCACGACTCAATTGTCCTTTGCCATGCATGACCTGCAGTAAGCGCAAAACGGAGGCATAGGCGAGATCAGGACGTTCCTGCACGGCGTACTCATGCACTTGCTTGGCGGTTGATGGTCCGATCTCCCACAGCACGCGCATCATTTGCATTTCGGCGGGCGTTGGCTTCACCACCACTTTGGATTTCTTTTGCGTGACCACGATGTGCTTCTCCTTCACTGACTTTAAAATTTCTGATAGCGATTACTTTGTATCGACGACCAACTCAAAAGCTTTTCCGAAACATCCCACATATCAAAATAGCTAAAGTAGATCACATGATCTAGATTATTTGATCTAGATCTCTTTGTCTAGAACTTTTTTAAAGTTTTTATATTGCCCCGCACAATTGAGTCACCTATATCGAACGACGACAGACCCTGACGTGACGCTATATGGCAGACTCAAAAAGTCACGAAAGAGTCGCCTTCAGCAATCAGAATGTTTACTCAAGCGTTCGAGGAAAAAGTAAGATGGTAGAAAGATGAAGTCGCTAATCTGTGTGATATCGATTCAAAATCACGATGAAAAAAAATCGCAGACTTAGAAAAATATGCTCAACCGAATCACACCGTGCTATTGCAAATCGAATACTTCGTTCTCATCTGCAGACTATTCCTATCCCCAACGGACTCAATAAGACAAGGAGAAATCTATGATCGATGTGTATTCCTGGCCGACACCAAACGGACACAAGATTCATATCATGTTGGAAGAATGTGGTCTCGCCTACCGCGCGATTCCGGTCGACATTAGCGCTGGGGATCAATTCAAATCTGATTTTTTAGCGATTTCGCCGAATAACAAAATTCCCGCCATCGTCGATGCCGATGGTCCTGATGGCAAACCGATCGCCTTGTTTGAATCTGGTGCCATCTTGGTTTACCTCGCCGGTAAAACCAATCAATTTTTGGGACGGACTGATCGCGAGAAATACGAATGTCTGCAGTGGTTGATGTTTCAAATGGGTGGTCTCGGCCCTATGCTGGGACAGGCGCACCATTTCCGCATCTACGCGCCTGAAAAAATTGACTATGCCTATAACCGTTACACCAACGAAGCGAATCGATTGTATGGTGTGTTAGAGCGACGTTTGACGCAGTCGAGTTATCTCGCTGGCGACGAATATAGTATCGCCGACATTGCCTGCTTCCCATGGACCCGCTCGGCAGCGAATCAGGGCGTTGATTGGACTGACTATCCGCATGTGAAGAAATGGTTTGACACCATCAACGCCCGCCCTGCCGTGCAACGTGGTCTGCAAGTATTAGCAAGTTCACGCAAAGCATTGACGGATGACAAGACCCGCGATATTTTGTTTGGAAAAACGCAGTACATGAAACGCTGAGTGATTCGACTTCAGTAAAACAATTAGGAAGGACAAAACCTGTATGCGACGCACACCCAAGAAAAAGATACAGAAATTGGCTGGCGACGCACTCCGCATTGCGAATTTAGCGCAAGCCATTTCTCAAGCGGGTAGCCGCTTGGAAGACCAAGACTGGCAAAATTTACTCGATAGTCTGGTTGAAAAAAATCTCGAACTTCGCCACCAAAGCGTGCTCGATTCAGCCGCCGAACATGTGTTCTCGAATCTGCCCGATGCCTACGAAATCTTGATTGAATCAATCGAATCGATGGCCAGCTCCGGCAGAATCAAAGATGGCGACACTGAATATGAAATGATTTTGATCGCCGCGCCGATTCTCGCTTGGAGTCGGTTCGAAATCTACTCGGGCGCCATCCCTGCTGAGATTTTGCGATCGCTAACGACGAGTTGGCGTGAGTCATTGTTATGCAAAGGTGTACAAGTCAGCTTATTGCCCAACCTCTTCTCGATCGATCAACTCCCGCAAACCTATTGCGACGTGAATGATCTGATGCAGCATACGGCGAAAGACTTTCTCAAAAATAGGAATGCGAGCTTGAGCAAAGACCTGCCGAAAACGGTACCCTTCCTTGCAGATAGCCGCTATCTGCTCGGCGTGGTTTTGGCTCCGGTCAACTCACCTGTCTTCCAATGGCAAATGACACCGTCACCATTTGACGTGGCAAAAGCCAAGGAAGCGACGCTCTTGATTTGGAAACAGCGTGCACATGCTGAGATTGCGCATTTATTGCCTGGTTGTGGCTTCGAATTTCTGCTGCCTGAGGCCTATTACTCGGCTTGTCGCGAAGCCGATATTTTGATACGCCCGATCTCAATCCGTTCTGCGGTTTTTTACTTGACGCAGACCTTGAATGTAGAAGCCTCCGAGCTCGGTGCCATCATAGGACGCTTCGGGCCTGAAACCTATCCTGATCAAGTCGATGAACTACGGGTCGGATTCACACTACGCCAACATCCAGAAATCATTTATGGCGTGATCTGGCCGCTCTATCAGCAAGAAGATGAACTCAATGCTTTAATCGGTCCCTCGATTCAAGATGCCACCGATCGCTCCGGTGAGATCCCCGCGCTGCTTGCGGAAAGCGGCGTCAACAATATCACCATCCTCGAAGATATCTTCGGCATGGAATATTGCGATGATTGCCAAGCACCGCTGTATGCCGACGCTGAAGGTGAATTAGTCCACCCTGAAATGCCAGACGACGCACCGCCCGAAGGATCTATGCATTTGCATTGAGCCCAAGAATGTCGCGAGACGTAAGACATCTCTGTGCAAACAAAAAAGGAGTGATAGCGCCAGCTAACACTCCTTTTCTTTTTCAGCATAGTATGTTCAAGACCGAGGCCACGCCTGATATGGATGCGTCAGCAGACTCGCATTCGCGTAGCGAAAATCCTCACTCACCTCTTCACCAATCCAACTAGGACGAGGAAACTCTTGATCTTCTGAAGACAGCTCGATTTCCGCCACCACCAAACCTTGGTTACGACCAAAGAACTCATCAACTTCCCACACAAAGCCTTGGTAGTTAATGCGATAGCGATTCTTCTCGATCAACTCACCACCGCACAAGTTCGTCAACATCTGCTCTGCCTCAGACACAGGAATTGAATACTCCCATTCAGCACGTGAGATGCCTTGCGTCTTTCCTTTGATCGTCAAACAAGCTTGCTCGCCTTCGATGCGGACCCTGACGATACGTGCAGGGTCACTGCTTATGTAACCCTGACGCATCGCGACTGGATTGGCTAGGCCCATCCAATCATCGGCGCAAACCAAAAATTTGCGCTCAATCTCAAGCCCCATGTGAGAGCCTTAGCCTTTCAAGGAATGGAGAATAGGCTGCAACATCGCTTCGCCCAATTTCATACTACGCATACCGTCCCAACCCACTTCGAGATCCGGCATATTGGCATTGTCTTTGAACGGCAATTCCAAGGTCAGTGAAACACATTTGTAGGTATGACCAATGTACTTCGACGCCAACTTGAGGAGGTCTTCATTGTACTTGCTAGCTTCGTAGCCGAACTTGGTTTGGAAATCAGGACTCGCAGCGCAGAAGCTTTCGACAAAAGCATTTTGCTCTTGCATTTGCTTTTCGCTAAAGCCTTCGAGCATTTCGCTACCGGCCACAAATACGTAAGGAAGGCCTTCATCACCGTGAATATCAAGGAACAAATCGCAACCAACTTCTTCGATTTTCTTCTTGACGTAATACACCTCTGGGCTGGTTTCCAAAGATGGCGTCATCCATTCGCGATTCAAATTAGCGCCCGCTGCATTAGTGCGTAAGTTGCCGCGCACCGAGCCATCAGGATTCATGTTTGGCACCACGTACAACACGGCGCGATCAAGAATCGCACGTGCGGTTGGATTGGCGGGATCGAGCAAGGCGTTCAAAGTCCCTTCGACCAACCACTCAGCCATGGTCTCGCCCGGATGTTGACGCGCAATGATCCAGACTTTCTTTTCTGCCTTGGGATCACCGACCACTACCATATTTAAATCGCGGCCATCAACGGTATTACCCAAATCGACCACACTCACTTGATCGCTTTGTCCAACACTGCCGAGCAAGGCCAAATGACGCTCCCAGCTATACGGCTCAAAGTAAGCGTAATACACGCTATCGAAATCAGGCGTATGCTTGATGGTCATGACCTTACCGTCGTATTCAGTTTCGACACGGAACCAGTTTTCACGATCATAAGAAGCGACAGCTCGGTAGCCTTCCCAACCATCAGGATAAGCCGCTTCACTTGCATTCAAAATACGAATCGTCGCCTCTTGATTACGGGCGCCTTGCAAGCGGAAATAGAACCATTGTGCAAAGTCGGCATGCGAATCTTTGCGCAGCTTGAGTTCAATGTTGTTCACATCATTGGTGCTGACGACTTCAATTGCACCAGCATCGAAATTTTGACTGATCTTGATAGACATAGTGTTTTGTGGAATTCACGCAGTCTGAGTCACTTCAAGGTGAACAAACTATATGAATTACCTACCCCTCTATTTGTTGATATGAGCACCGCGCACGATGGCTCGTTTATGAAGTTTTGTAAGACCCGTATTGTCACCGGAATTGACCACCCGTGACAATCAAAAGTTCAACACTCTGAGTGAAAAATGAATTAAGCGCTTATACAAGCACCAATTCCGAACAAAGCGAATAGGAATCACTATCGACTGCACCTATCGTTTGCGTTTTTGATGGAAAAAAAACAGTAAATGCCCTATAATCGCCCGCTCTGAGTCGGGGCGTAGCGCAGCCTGGTAGCGTACATGCATGGGGTGCATGGGGTCGGAGGTTCGAATCCTCTCGCCCCGACCAATAAAAACAAAAAGCCATCACGTCGTGATGGCTTTTTACTTTGTGTAGATCTTTGTCTCGATCTCCTACGCTTCGCTTATACGCAGTTCAATTCAAGGCAAAGAACGGGCGAAGTTATTGATTACAGAGATGTCAGGTGGCATTGAGACAAACGGTATTTGCTCCCGCTCCAACGTCTGCCTCAGTTCTCGATCGATCTGCCGTGCTTCATCTTCATTTTGAAACCGCCCTGTATGAACGTATTTCTTGTCACCGCGTTCAACGAGAATATTGATGTTGTCGTGTCGGTGATACCACTCCAAAATATGTTCTCTTGTTTTTACAACATCGCAAATATTTTCACGATAGGTCTCGTTGTAATACAAGACCTGCATCAAGGCACATTCAGTCACTAAATACTGCACCTGCCCATCGAGTAGATCCAGCATTTCAAACTGACGTTGAGCAACACGGTATTGATTCCTCAACGCCTCAAAGTCTTTTTGCCACACCAAAGACTTAGCATAGTCGGGAATCTGTTCGACAGATTTGTGACGCAAATTGAGATTCAAAATAATGGCAGAGGAAAACAATGATTTATCGCACCCTGGTCCACCAATAATATTGATCACCTTGGTCGGATAAAGCCTTAACTTGTTATCTTGGATATGACGCGCAACTCCGGCAATTTGCATGGACATGACAAACCTCCTGTATGTAAGCTACATCATATTGTGCCTATCGAGTTTCATCATAGGCCAGATTTTTCCTCCGTGCAACTAATTCAACCCAACAGATGTCGTAATCACGTCGAAAAAAAACAGGGCCATGATTCACATCATGGCCCTGCCTTATAACTTCCTAGCTAAGGTGAAGCTTAGTCAACACGAATGACTTGATCGCCGATGCGGAATTTCTCACGACGATCGCCCATTAAAGCGCGCAATTCTTTGATGCTCAGATCACTAATCTCATGCATGCGAATCAACAACGAAGCGCCGACTGGCAGATGGTGATGGCGAATCTTACTAATCACCGGAGGTGCAACTTCCAATGCACGCGATAAAGCGGCATCATTTTTCAAATTCAACTGTTTGATTAAGGTATCCAACAAATTGTTTGGATTGTAATCAAAATCATCTGATTTTAGATCTAATAGATTTGGCATTGTTCTACTCACTCTTCACAAAATACAGCACATATTATCTGTACGTGCCAGAGCCAAACACTCTCCCTGGCCGCTTCTTATTATGCAAATCAGCTACGGATGCAGCTAACCTGCTTATTACTTTGAACAGAAGTTGTGTTAAACAGCAAGCCTGTCATTAGTCATGCGCGAGTCCTGTGGTATCGCTTCTTGAGCAAATGACTAATACAACACAAAAATCCGTCGATTTGACTAAAAAGAAGTCACTCACTCTTTGGTGATTTTGACCTCCGTTTGTAAGCTTGGCGGAAAGACAGGGATTTGAACCCTGGATACGTCATAAACGTATGCCGGATTTCGAGTCCGGTGCATTCGACCACTCTGCCATCTTTCCAAACTATCAAACGTAGTCAAGCGGCGCATTGTAGCAAAGATCAAATCGGTTTGGTAGCCTGTCGTTTTAACAAGAATGCATTGGAAATACTGATAGAACTTACACTTTTCACTTTATTTGTTGAGTAGATATAGCCGTAAATCCCCTTTCCGTCCTGAAACCCTCATGGAATAAGGGTACTAGAGTAAACATTCTAGAGAAATCAAGGTGAGATCTAGGGGCGTAAACCGAATGTAAAGAAATGTAAAAAATAAGAAAGCTTCTTTTGCACTTCCCTTTCTCTTGACACATCTGGGTCATATTCACAAATTATGCTTACTTGGCAAGCATAGCTAACTTATCGAGCCAAGGTGAAACATGGAAAGCGTGAGCGAACAGGCAAAAGAGTTGAAGACGAAAACGCCAAAATCGGCGCTCTACACATTTGAGTCAGAACTATCAAACTCATCGAAAGAACTCAGTCTTCGAAACGAGCTTATCCATATTCTTGAATCGAAAGCCGTCAGTCCGCGCTTTCAAGCCATTATGGATCTACAGAGCGGACAAATTCTCGGTTTTGAAGCTCTGAGCCGTGGCCCCTCCGGCAGCCCTCTACATGCGCCGATCAAGTTATTTCAAGCTGCGGCGGATCACGGCATGAGTGTAGCGATTGAACATCTGTGTCGAGAAGTCATTCTCGAGCGTCACCAAGCCCTAAAATTACCTGGGAAATTATTTCTGAATGTAAGTCCAGAATGTTTAATGAGAAGAGATACTCGCCTCGAAGAATCATTAAACACTGCTGGCGCACTCGGTATTGCTCCAGACAGAATCGTCATTGAACTCACCGAGTATCAACCCACTCACGATTATGCCCTCTTGGCTGACGCTGTACGACACTATCAAGCTATGGGCTTTCAAATCGCCATCGACGATTTAGGGGAAGGTTTTTCTAGCCTGCGTCTGTGGTCGGAACTGAAACCAGACTATGTGAAGATCGATATGCACTTTGTTCAAGGCATAGACAAAGATCCGGTAAAGGCCCAGTTTGTACGTTCAATCCAAAGCATCGCACGGCAATCCTCAACCAAAGTGATTGCAGAGGGTATAGAAACACATGCTGAGTTATTAGCCGTGGAAGATCTGGGAATCGCATGTGGCCAAGGCTACTTTATCGCCCGCCCCCACCCCACTCCTTCATGCACAATTTCGGCAGAAGTCATGCAGAGTTTGGCCCCGCAGTTGCGTCGAAGGAGTGAGGCCGCAGCGCGCCCCAGCTCCGGCTGCATCACTGAAATAATGCAATGTCCGATCACGGTATCATCTAAGACTCTTAGTAGCGAAGTCGAAAACCTGTTTCTACAAAACGAAAAACTCAAAGTCATTCCTATTGTCGACCACGGCAAACCAGTCGGCATTATTAACCGTCACACGATGGTGGATCGCTTCGCGCGACCTTACCAACGTGAGCTCTATGGTCGCAAGGCCTGCACAGTTTTTATGGAAAAAGACTTAATCATTGTCGATCATCACACGGGCATCGAGCAACTCAGTATTGCGATTTTAGAAGCGGACCCGGATCAATTAATGAATGGTCTTGTGATTACCCGAGAGGAAAATTATCTAGGAATGGCTAGCGGCGCCGATCTACTACGTGCGCTCACAAAGATGCAAATCGATGCGGCGCGTCATGCCAATCCACTGACACAATTGCCGGGCAATGTTCCAATCAATCAGAAAATTGATCAGCTGCTTGATACGCAGAAACCGTTTGTCGCTTGTTACTGCGACCTCGACCACTTTAAACCTTTCAATGACGTCTATGGCTATCAAAGAGGTGACGAAGTCATAGAATTGACAGGACGATTGCTTCGTCAGCATATCAATGGGCAGTTAGACTTCCTTGGCCACATCGGCGGCGATGACTTCGTAATCTTATTTCAGAGTGAAGATTGGGAAAGCAAATGCAGCACTCTGCTGCAAGAATTTGCGAATGCGATACTTGCTTTCTATAGCCACGAGGATCGTGAGCGCGGTGGCTATCTGGCAGAAAATCGACAGGGTAAAAAAGTATTTCATGCACTCATCAGCCTATCGATAGGTGCCGTTGCCATCGAACATACTTCATTCCAAAGCCACCATCAAGTTTCCGTGGCCATGGCTGAAGCAAAAAAACAAGCGAAGAAATCGTTTGGCAACAGCCTATTTGTCGATCGGCGCTTACGCGCCACATAAAGAAAAAGCCGATCAGACGACCGGCTTTTTCCCAAAAATTTGCAATGTTTCTAGACGAACTGAAAAGCTCACACAACCACGATAAATTACACTTATTTGACCTCGAGTTTCTCAGCACCGCCCATGTAAGAACGTAATACCTCTGGAATGATCACGCTGCCATCTGCTTGCTGATAGTTTTCCAATACCGCGACCAAAGTGCGACCAACCGCAAGCGCAGAACCATTCAAAGTATGAACAAATTCTGTCTTGCCTTGCGCATTACGGAAGCGCGCTTGCATACGGCGAGCTTGGAAAGCACCCATATTCGAAATCGAAGAAATCTCACGATAGGTATTTTGCGCTGGCAACCAAACTTCGAGATCAAAGGTTTTGGATGATCCAAAGCCCATATCGCCAGTACACAAAGCCATGACACGATATGGCAAACCTAATTTTTGCAAAATCATCTCTGCATGGCCAACCATTTCATCGAGGGCTTCCATCGATTTTTCTGGGTGTGCGATTTGAACCAACTCAACTTTGTCAAATTGATGTTGACGGATCATGCCGCGTGTATCACGACCATAACTGCCCGCTTCAGAACGGAAGCAAGGTGTGTGCGCGGTCATTTTGATCGGCAAGGCATCAGCGGCCAAAATATCATCACGCACAGTATTCGTCAGCGTCACTTCGGCAGTTGGAATCAAATAGAACGATTCGCCCTCACCCTCTTGTCCGCCTTTTTTTACCGCAAACAAATCTTCTTCAAATTTAGGTAACTGACCAGTGCCGCGCATAGAATCAGCGTTCACCATGTAAGGTGTGTAATGCTCGGTATAACCATTGACCATCGTTTGCGTATCGAGCATGAATTGCGCCAAAGCACGGTGCAAGCGTGCGACTCCGCCCTTCAGTACAGCAAAACGAGAACCAGTAAGCTTGGTCGCAACGTCAAATTCCAAGCCGAGCGCAGCGCCAACGTCAACGTGATCCTTGATTTCGAAATCAAAGTTGCGTGGCGTACCGACTGTACGCACGACCACATTACCCGTTTCATCATTACCGACGGGAACCGATTCATCCGGAAGATTAGGAATCGTCAACATGAATTGACTGATCGCCCCTTGTACTTCACCAAGGCGAACTTCTGAAGCTTTGAGTTCATCAGCAATCGAAGCCACTTCAGCCATAACAGCGGAGGCATCTTCGCCTTTGCCCTTCATCATGCCAACTTGCTTGGACAATGAATTACGTTTGCCTTGCAACTCTTCGGTGCGACTTTGAATTTGCTTACGTTCGGCTTCCAAGCCATTGAAGGTCGCCACATCGAGCACAAACTTGCGTGTTGCGAGGCGAGCTGCCGCGGTGTCGATATCTTTACGGAGGAGTTGAATGTCAATCATGATCAGTCGCTACAAAATTGTCGAAACGCGTATTGTAGCAAGGGACATGCATTTACTCTATGTTTTGTACTAAAAACGCCATCAGCCCATGAATCTCGACAAAAAGATTGAGACTTCGTTCCAACTTTCTTCAAAAAAGCAAGCTCACTGGTAGAAAAACTTCGCAATTCGAATCGTACCTCTAAGACTGAAGCAGGCAAAAAAAGATGGAAGGTCTTAGGCTTTTTTTAACGTCAGCACTTTAGCCGATCTTGAACTGTAAAATTCTGCTTCAAATCGAGGTTTTTGCTTGTCAATCAAGGCGAAGCCGTGGATAATCCCGACCTCGCATAAAATTACGCAAAAAAATAATTCAAAGCATGCCCGCAATCGCGGGTTTTTTATTTCAAAGCTCAATGAAGACAGACTTTCTGGTAGGAGTTTGACCAGGACGGGAGTGTTTTTGCGTCATTTTATGAATCGATTTCCTTGGCGTTGTTGATAAAGTCCGGCGCCCGTTTTAGGCATTTGTTGTACTCATATTTGTTACATGAAAAACAGCTTAACTTCGACCTCTACGATTCAAACTGCAGACACGGTCTCTACAGAAAAAACCAAAACCTTGAAACTTGCAAAAGTCACGAACGCGTCAAAATCCAAAGTCATTCAAGCAGAACAGCGCACTTTCGCTGTTCCAGTATTAGCTGAAGCCGCCACACTCGATGCGGGAGATATGATCCGCACTCAAGTTCAATCCGTGACTGTGGTTACCAAACGCCGTTCACGTCTCGCGGCGGTAAATAGCGTGACCGAGTCTGCGAATGACTCACACAGCAGCGCTCAAGAAAACCAAAATATAGGGTCAGAGGTCGATGACAATCATGCGATTGAGAACATCGGAGCGCAAGTCGCCATTACCAATGAAGATGGTGAACTCGAGATGCTCACGCCTTCGAGCGCACCAGCGGTCATCGTCAAGAAAAAACGTGTGAGTGCGAAGAAAAACGCCGACGTCCAAGAATCAATTGATGCTGTCGCTGTGGAACATGCTAACGCGACGCCAAACGAAACGACGGACAACGATGCATCGCCGGCTATCGCCACAAAGAACGCCAGCAAACGAAAAACAAAAGAAACGAAGGATGAGGTCGTCGTCACGCCGGTAGAGCATACCAAGTCTGTCGCTAAGGCACTGGAACCTGCTCCCGTTAAGTTAGTGGCGGCAGAAGAATTTGACGTCTCGAACTACACCTTGCCAACGACCAAAGAGGCGGCGCGTCGTGGACGCAAACCTTCAAGTCCACAAATCGATAACGATGAGATTCACGCCTTCAATGCCGTTGAATCTTCGGAGCTCAAACGCGCCGCTCGTGTACGCTCTGGCAAGGCAACAAGCAGCCAAGCAAGTAAAGAGCAGTTGGAAGAGTACCGTCAACGCCTGACGAAGCTGATACAGCTGGGTAAGGATCGTAGCTATCTAACCCATGCAGAAATCAACGACCATCTTCCAGAAAACGTCGATGATCCAGAAACCATCCAAAGTATCATTAGCATGCTCAATGATCTTGGCATTGCGGTTTACGACCAAGCGCCCGATGCGACCATGCTCTTATTGTCGGACAACGTCGTTTCGAACATTAGCGACGATGACGCCGAAGCAACCGCGGCGGTGGCCTTGTCCACCGTCGACTCTGATTTTGGTCGCACTACTGACCCAGTTCGCATGTATATGCGTGAAATGGGGACGGCAGAATTGTTAACCCGTTCAGGCGAGATCGAAATTGCAAAACGCATTGAATCTGGTCTGAAGGACATGTTGCAGGCGATCTCCGCCTGCCCTTCCGTCATCAAAGAAGTCCTTGCAACTGCAGAAAAAGTTCGCAATGACGACATTATCATTGATGAAGTCATCGATGGTTTTCATGTCGCCGAAAACACTGATATCGCTGTCAACCTCGAATCAAGCAATGATGAAGACATCGATGAAGAAGATGAAGACGAAGGCAGTGGCGGCGAGGCCGGCAATTCCTTAAGCGCCGAACAACTCGCGCAAATGAAGCAAACAGCGCTTGAGAAATTTGCAGTGATCAAGACCAGCTTCGACGAAATGTTCGAGCAGATCGAAAAGAATGCTTACCAATCGCCGAAGTACCAGGCTGCGCAAGAAGCCGTTGCAACTGAGATGGAAAGCATCCGTTTCAGCGTCAAGATCACAGAAAAGTGGTGCGATATTTTGCGCAAACAAATGACCGAGTTGCGCCAAACTGAAAAGCGTATGCTGGAATTGATGGTCGATCGCTGCGGTATGCCACGCGCGTACTTCATTGCAAACTTCACGCAAAATGCGACCAATCGCGACTGGCTCGAAAAAGAATGCGAAGCGAAGGAAGCCTATGGCGCAGTGCTCAAGCGCCACATTCATGCGGCTCGTGAATTGCAAGGTCGCTTGATCGTACTCGAACAAACAGTCAAGATTCCATTGACCGATTTGCGCGCGATTCACAAGAAGATGATCTCGGCTGAGAAACGCACGCGTGAAGCCAAGGCCGCGATGACCGAGGCCAATTTGCGCTTGGTAATCTCGATCGCAAAGAAATACATCAACCGCGGCATGCAATTTCTGGACTTGATCCAAGAAGGTAATATTGGCTTGCTAAAAGCAGTTGACAAATTTGAATATCGTCGCGGCTACAAGTTCTCAACCTATGCGACCTGGTGGATCCGCCAAGCGATCTCACGTGCGATCGCTGACCAAGCACGTACGATTCGTGTGCCAGTGCATATGATAGAAACCATCAACAAACTCAATCGTATCAAGCGTCAATGCCTGCAGCAAAATGGTGTTGAGCCTGATCCAGCCTTGATCGCTGAGAAGATGGACCTACCGGAAATTAAAGTCCGCGAGATTTTGAAGATCGCCAAAGAACCTGTTTCGCTCGACGTACCAATTGGTGACGATGGCGACTCTCAGCTCGGCGACTTCATTGAAGACAATGTGACACTGTCTCCTATGCAAGCAGCGATGCAAGCCTCGGTACAGAGCAAACTGAAAGAAGTGCTTGATGCATTAAGTCCGCGCGAAGCGAAAGTTTTGCGTATGCGTTTTGGTTTGGAAATGGCAAGCGATCACACCTTGGAAGAAGTTGGCAATCAGTTTGACGTCACGCGTGAACGCATTCGTCAAATCGAAGCGAAGGCGATGAAGAAATTGCGCCATCCATCGCGCATGGATCAATTGCGCAGTCTGTTGGAAAACAGCTAGGCTTAGCGCTGTTTTACGTCCGAAAGCCGCAAAATCTGAGGCCGATGAGTATTGAACTCACCGGCCTCTTTTTTTCCCCAAGGACAATCAAGTTGCAAGATTCAACCTCGACGACAAAGACCTCGCCCCCGCTTAATCTAAGCCAGAAAATTGAGCGCAAAACTCACTTGCTCGACACGACTTGGTAGATCACCCTCAACCAAGATAAACGGGATCTCGCGTTCCTCAAGTAAAGCCAATAATTCTTGATGCACACGATCACGAACCGCTGGCGACTCACGTTGCAAGCCATCGGGTGTCCATGGAAAGTCTGGCGCAGTGACAATTGTGAAGGCGTAGTCATGTTGCTGCTCCAACTCCACCAATTGTGGATCAAGCTCAGTAAAATAATGACGACTATAGAGCGCTGTCATCAATGGCGTCGTATCGCAAAACAGATATTGATGGGCCTTAGCACTGGCTTCGAACTCTCTTGCTCTTTGTGTCTGTGCGATGTGTAGTTGCTCCTCTGATCGAGGCACGCGTTGCTGCTGATCGACAAACTCACGCAAATACTCTGGAACCCACAGCGTATGATAATGACGAGCGAGCGCTTCCGCCAACACCGACTTACCAGAAGATTCAGCACCAAGGATGGCGATTTTTTGAACCATCAAGCACCTTCCTTTGCATGAAGATCCTTCAGCCATTGTCGATAACCGATCACTGCCATGACGACAAAAATCGCATATAACAGCGCCGTCAGGTGCAAGTTCTTGTAGACGTACAAGCCCACATAGGCGATGTCGACAAAGATCCAAACCAACCAGTTTTCGATGAATTTTCTGGCGATCAAAATCTGTCCTAGCAGGCTGCCGGCCGTCAATATCGCATCGACCAAAGGCACATCACTATCTGTAAGATTTTTTAGGAACAAATAGCCAAGCAACGAGGCAATCGCGAAAAATACGGCACTCAGCTGCAGAAGATGCTGGCTGAGTTTTTGTGGATGTAAGCCTCGATCATCGGTGGTTTGTGAAGGTGCATTGGCACCACGAAGCCATTGCCACCATCCCCATACTGAAACACTGATGAACACAAACTGCAAGCCCATATCACCGTAAAGCTTGGCATCGTAAAACACAATGGCATACAAGCCCGAAGACAGAATCGCAAACAACCAGCCCCAATGAAGTTGGCGAATATTGCATGCGACCGTGACGATAGACAAGAGAAAGGAAATGAGCTCAAGGGGGCTCGTGGTCCAGCCCCACAACAAAGAAATAGTTTGGTTCATAAAGGCGGCGAATTGAAGCGAAACGATGACGTTTTAGCAATACATCACCGTAGGACAGCGCGCAGCATAACAAAGCTTATCCTTTGCCGCAAATCATTGCGTAGAAAATTACTGTGCTGCGCGCCCCTTCACATCAGCGCAATAGTCTTTCTCTGGCGTCGCCTCGGTGAGCCACACAATGTCTGCCTGCCCAATCGTAGCGAAATAATCCGAGGCATTGGTCTTGCCAGGTTTCACCTCAACTAGCTGAACGATTAAAGTACTCGCCTCAGGTTTTATTTTTTTCAGGTGCTGTGGGACTGCGGTCGCTCCACGTACGTGCTCGCCGCCAGCGATCAAAATCGCCCGTGGCGTTGCTGCCATGGCACTCGCCATACTGGCATCTTTCGCCAATTGAATGTGCAACATAGGTTGCAAAGACTCACGGCTTTGCATGCCACAATGCGAGGCAAATATTTGATCCAGCAAGTACGCATGCACTTTTTCATCTTGCTGCAAGGCTGTCGCTAAGCGAGGCATCTCTCCCAACACTTTTTTCCCGTCTTTATAGATACTGGAAATCAAGCCACGACTAATATTCCCTGAACTCAGTGCCTGATATTGAACAGACTCCCAAAACAAAGGACCATAGCTGGCCCAGTCCCATCCCTTGGTGGGCCAATTCAAAGTTGATCGCATTTCTTCTAAACTCATCGGCGCTTGTAGCTTTGCTATATGCGGATCCTGTGATTCGTCGAGCATTTCAAAGACAGCACGAGAATCTTGGTTCAGATCCTTAATTGCGAAACGCATTCTTAATAATTCACGTTCAATCAAATGATGGCGAGGATTGTCATGCTTTTCTCCAACAAACACATAGCTCGCACTTTGAATCCGCTCAGCTAAGTTAGGCAAACTGAGTTCTTTGCCGTCCTTTGCAAAGATACGATCTTGCAGTGGATGCTGGCTTGGAGCGGGCTCTTGAGAGTGCGCCAGAGAGACGCCTAGCAAACTCAAAGTACAGAAGAGGTATTGCAAAACACGTGAAAACATAGCTTATCTTCCAATCACAAGTGGGTGAGATTTTTGTTTAGCGCGATAAAAAATCGAATCGATGATTATCGAGTTCAGAAATACTTTCCGCAAGGCATTCATCGGTATCCGAGGCGATCTACAACAGAATCGTCATGACTCGAGCTCGAAGTTAAGGAAAAGCAAAGCCGTACTTGCAACAGTCTTGCTAGCAAGCTGATATAAGGCCGTAGAAGAGGATCGAGGAAAATCAGGAAAAGATAGAGAGGAGCTTTTAAATGGTCGGTGGCAAGTCGGGAGTCCCGAAACTTGCACACCTGCCTGCCATCAAGCATATCGGTTGCATGTATAGCAGATGGCGAGAGTCTAGCAAGTGTTTATGACAAAGCCATGACTTAGCGCAAACAATCAGAAAATCGGATAAACCCTGAAACAAGGTCATCCGATTTATCTCAAGCATCCAATTTAAGGGAGTGTCGACACATTGACAGTCGGTGCTACGCCGGTCGCTACACGATTGAAGTTTTGATTAATCGGGACATAGTTGGCGAAGAATCCGCCATTACGTAAATAGAAGCGACCATTCTCGACACCACCAGCGAAGTCCATACGCTGTTGATTACTCGCAGTTGCGTCACCGGTGAAACGCATTTGCGTTGATTCAGTCCACACACCGGTATTGCTGCGCGCCCACTGGTTGCCGAGTAAAACCTTACGTCCAAAATAACCATTGGTATCGATGAAGTTTTCGAGGAAGGAGTGATTTCCAGTCAGGTAAGAATTATTGGTCGCAGGACGCTTCCAAGTGGCGATAAAGCGCCATGTCGCAGTTTCAGGGGTATAGAACCACGCAGAAAAACTCGTATTACCGGCTCCATCCGGTTGCCCGCGTGTGATGAATTTATAGGTATTTCCGGCTTGCCAGTTGTAAACCAGATAAGTCTGACCGCCAGTCCCTTCGCCGCCGAAACTATTGTCGACTACATTCGGCCCCTTACGTACAAGGGTCGTTTTTGCACCATTGTCGCCATCCCACACCGAGAACAAGATCCAGCGCTCAGTGGTCGACTTGACTTGCATACCCGCATAGCCACCATTAAAGCCATTCGACATAAAGTAGGAACCGATTTTATCTTCGCCAACGGGCACGGTGATCTCATTGTAGAAATATTCCGTGTTGGCCGGTGTCGTGTAGCCCGCGTGAACTGAAGGTCCGCGGCGTGACCAGTAGAAATTGGCCGTATCATTAGCAAACTGTGCGCCGCTACTTGCCGCTGAACCGCCTATCTTCAGACCAGAGACATCACCAAAGTAAGAACCAACCTTGCTTACACCTTGCAAATCGACTTTCACATAACCTGGCGCGCCGATATTGACGCTACCCACATCATAGGTCTTTGATGTTGAACCGCTTAAGTTAACGGTGAATGGCGTGCCATTTACGGTGACTTTGACTTTGCTACTAGTGGAGCCAGCGAGACGTGCCACCATACCTAACTGTAGCGTGCCAGTTTGCGCAACGCGAAAATAGACGCTCGTCACCGTGTTGGCGTTCGTCCAATTTCCAAGACCGCCGTCACCAATCACTTCCGATGCATTTGCTGGTGCAGCCGTGATGTATGCATTGCCACCTAGAGGCACGGTGGCGTTATAGCTCACTGCAAGTGGCGCTGGTGCATTCGACGCCTGAGTATTCGCCTCACTTCCCTGCCCTCCGCAAGCGGCAAGCAAACCAAGAGTACCAAGGATACTGGCAATAAGAAAACCTCTCTTCGAACTTCGTATGTGCTGCATTTTGTCTCTCCCATTTTTGTTTGGATAGCGGAATATGAAGATGCAAATTTTCTTCACGTCCGATCGCATTTTGAAAAGGTTCAAATTAGGCCAAACGCATGAGCATCAAGAAGACCGTTCTGAACCTGAGAGGATTGTAGAAATCGAAGACTGTCGCCGCCAGCGATATTAATTTTAGGATTCGTGTACAAAATATTGATGTATTCAGACAAGTATTAATGTCACGTCATCGTAGACCTGCTGTGTTAATCCTGAGTGCGAAAAAAAACGCAGGAGTTTGTACTCCTGCGTTTTTGAGCTTGATGTGAGGCCTAAGCCCGTCTCAATAATGTTTGATCGTATTAGCCCACCCAAACGCGCGCGTTGCGGAACATGCGCATCCATGGCGAATCCTCGCCCCAGCCCTTCGGTGCCCATGAATGAACCGCCGTACGGAACACACGTTCTGGATGCGGCATCATGACCGTGAAGCGACCATCTTGATTGGTGACCGATGTCAGGCCATTCGGCGAGCCGTTTGGATTGTATGGATAAGCCTCGGTTGCTTGGCCATGATGATCCACAAAGCGCATCGCAGCCAATGCTGACTTCACATCACCAGTGGTCGAGAAATCAGCAAAACCTTCACCATGCGCGACGGCGATTGGGGTTTGCGTACCAGCCATGCCTTCGAAGAAAATCGATTGAGATTCCAAGATTTCAACCATGGCGAAGCGTCCTTCAAATTGCTCCGACTTGTTCTTCGTAAATTTAGGCCATGCCTCGGCGCCAGGAATGATGCCCTTCAAGTTACTCATCATTTGGCAACCGTTACAAATACCGAGGCCGAAGCTATCCGTGCGATGGAAGAATTCAGAGAATTGATCCGACATCATGGAATTGAACAAGATGGTTTTCGCCCAACCTTCACCAGCACCCAACACGTCACCGTAAGAGAACCCACCAACCGCGATCAAGCCCTTGAAGTCCGCCAATTTCGCACGGCCAGCGATCAAATCGCTCATGTGCACGTCGACTGCTGTGAAGCCAGCCTTGTGCATCACATAAGCGGTTTCGATATGAGAGTTCACGCCTTGCTCGCGCAAGATTGCCACTTTCGGACGAGCACCTGTTGCGATAAATGGTGCCGCGATATCTTGTTGCGGATCGAAACTTAATCTAGGTTGCATGCCTGGATCAGTTTCATCGATCAAGCGTGCGTATTCAGCGTCTGCACAAGCTGGGTTATCGCGCATACGAGCGATTTGCCAGCTGGTTTTGCTCCAAATTTGGTGCAAGGAGCTACGCGTTTCGCGATAGACTTCTTTCGCATCGCGCATGATAGAAATGACGCCAGTGGCGTTAGGCTTACCGATTTCGTGACTGCATGCGCCAAGATTATGAGCACGCAGAATATCCATCACCTCACTACGTTGTTCGGTCTTGACTTGAATCACAGCGCCGAGTTCCTCGTTGAACAAAGCGCGCAAGCTCATTTCATTGCGACGTTCAGCAACTTGCGTCGCCCAATTTTTCGCATCGCCTTGATCAGCCGCATGCTCAGAATCCATGGTCAAGATGTCGAGATTAATCGCCAAACCACTGCGTCCTGCAAACGCCATTTCACACAAAGCTGCATACAAACCACCATCAGAACGATCATGGTAGGCCAGTAGTTTATCTTCGCTGATCAATTGTTGAATCGCCGCGAAGAAGCCTTTCAAGTCCTCAGCACTATCGACGTCAGGGGTTTGATCGCCAATCTTCTGCATGACGTGTTCAAAGGTTGATGCGCCCAAGCGATTCTTACCGAGTCCGTGGTCAATCCACATCAAACTCGTATCGCCTTCATCGAGTTTGATTTGGTGCGTTACACATTTACGAATGTCTTACACTCGTGCAAACTGAGAAATGATGAAGGAATT
>CAYWNE010000016.1:0-39677 GCA_964459555.1 uncultured Burkholderiaceae bacterium
AATAACGTCGAAACGAAGCCAGGGATTGGTTATCCGAAGGAATGGGAAAATCAGAAGAAATGGCAGGGCGGTTGGCAGCGTAATGCGGCCGGCAAATTAGAACCGAAGCAAGGTGGTAAATTACGCATCTTGGCGAACATTTTTGCTAACCCGAACTTGCCACAAATCGACGATTACTACGAACCGTTCACTTACGATTACGAACGTTTGCAAAACGCGCCATTGTCGCAGACCCCGCCGACCGCTCGTCCTGTCTCGGTGATCACTGGTAAGAAGATGGATAAGATCGAGTGGGGCCCGAACTGGGAAGATGATCTTGGTGGCGAGTTCAGTTCACGTAGCCGTGATCAGTTATTCGAAGGCGTACAGAAAGAAATGTACAGCACCTTTGAATCGACCTTTATGATGTACTTGCCACGTTTGTGTGAACACTGCTTGAACCCAGCTTGCGTCGCGTCCTGCCCATCTGGCTCGATCTACAAACGTGAAGACGACGGTATTGTGTTGGTCGATCAAGACAAGTGTCGCGGTTGGCGCATGTGCATCTCCGGTTGTCCTTATAAAAAGATTTACTACAACTGGAGCTCAGGCAAAGCCGAGAAATGCACGTTCTGCTTCCCCCGTATCGAAGCAGGCCAACCAACTGTGTGCTCCGAAACTTGTGTAGGCCGTATTCGTTACCTCGGTGTGCTCTTGTACGATGCCGATAAGATCGAAGCCGCTGCTTCAGTCGCCAACGAGCAAGATTTGTATCAAGCGCAATTGGATTGTTTCTTAGATCCGCATGATCCGGCGGTGATCGCCGAAGCGCGTAAGCACGGCATTCCGGAAAGTTGGATTGAGTCTGCGCAAAAATCGCCAGTGTACAAAATGGCGATGGAATGGAAGATTGCATTCCCATTGCATCCTGAATATCGCACTTTGCCTATGGTTTGGTATGTACCGCCTCTGTCGCCAATTCAAAAAGCAGCAGAAGCAGGTCACATGGGTATGAATGGCATTATTCCTGACGTAAAGTCCTTGCGTATTCCTGTACGTTACTTGGCGAACTTACTGACGGCAGGCAAAGAAGAGCCGGTCTTGCAAGCGCTCGAAAAAATGTTGGCGATGCGTGCTTACAAACGTTCTGAAGTCGTGCATGGCGAACTCGATCAGGCGGTATTGAAGCAAGTCGGTCTAACAGCGGCGCAAGTCGAGGACATGTATCAAACCATGGCGATTGCCAACTACGAAGACCGATTCGTGATTCCTTCTTCACATAAAGAAATGGTGGAAGACAGCTTCAACGAAAAAGGCAGTTGTGGCTTCACGTTTGGCAATGGTTGCTCAGGCGGCACCTCCGATGGTTCTTTGTTTGGTAAGAAGCCGCAGGGTAGTGTGATTTTTGTGGATATGCCGAAGTCACGAAAAAAACTATCCACTACCGAATAATGCGATTACCTAAAGAGGAATGTATATGCAAATTTATCGCATCTTGTCGGCACTGTTGAGCTACCCGCAAGCGGATTTGATTGAGGCCTTGCCTGAAATTCGAACTGCTTTAGCAGACGATGTGGAAAGTCTGCAAGCCTTGCAGCCTTTGCTCGACTATCTGCAGTCGCATAGTTTGATTGAAGTGCAAGAGAACTATGTCGGTACCTTTGACCGTACACCATCCGTCGCTTTGCATTTGTTCGAGCACATTCATGGCGAGAGCCGAGATCGTGGTCAAGCTATGGTGGATTTGATTGAAGAATATCGTCGTTTCGGATTTGAACCTGAGATCAGTGAATTGCCGGACTATGTTCCTTTGTTCTTGGAATTTTTGAGTTTGGTTGATGATGAAGTTGCCGAACGCTTGCTCGGTGAAGCAATTCATGTTTTAGCGGCGATTGGAATTCGTTTGCAACGCAAAGACAGCCCGTATGCCAACGCTTTACTGGTGTTGACCTCGTTCACCGATGTCGTGCCGCAGGAGCAGGGTGAACCACCCGTGCGCGATATGGATGATGCGATGGAAACCTTTGGCCCCGGCGTCGATGGTGTTGAGCCTCTGTTGAAACCGGGCTTGTCGTGCTCAACAAGTGCCGCACATGGTGGTGCACAGCCAGTGAATTTTTATCCGCGTCCAGCGAAGTCTGCTGGGGCTGAATTGCGGTCTTAGGGGCGTCATTCCTGCTTGCGCAGGAACGACAAAATCAGGATTAGAAATACTTGTCGTAGACGATGCTGGAATCAAGGCGACATTCATTTAGGAGTTTATGATGGACTACTTACATCAGTTTTTATATGGTATCTACCCCTACATCGCATTAGCGATTTTCTTACTGGGTAGTTTGGTGCGTTTCGAGCGTGAACAATATACGTGGAAGAGTGATTCCTCGCAGATGCTGAAGACCGGCAATCTGCGGCTAGGAAATATTTGCTTCCATATCGGTGTGCTTGGTTTGTTTTTCGGTCATCTTGTTGGTCTGTTGACGCCTGTGAGCGTGTGGGATGCTTTGGGTGTCAGTCACGGGTTCAAACAAATGATCGCGATCGTCATGGGCGGCACCTTCGGTAGCCTGTGTATGTTCGGTTTGCTGATTTTATTGCACCGTCGTTTGACAGAACCACGCATTGCTGCAGTCACCAAGACCGGCGATAAAGTTCTATTGTTGTGGATCTTGATTACCTTGGGCTTGGGCCTCTCCACCATCTTCGAATCTCTCGAACATCGTGATGGTCACATGATGGTATTGCTCATGACCTGGGCTCAGCATATCGTCACTTTCCGTGGCGACGCAGCGAGTTTTATTGAAGGTGCGCCGCTCTTGTTCAAAGCGCACTTGTTCATGGGCTTGACCTTGTTTGTGATTTTCCCTTTCACACGCCTGGTTCACGTATGGAGTGGTTTTGCGTCGGTTGGATATTTGAGTCGCGCGTGGCAATTGGTACGCCCTCGCTAAGCTTATGAGTTGAAAAAAAGAAAACCCTTCAACGCCGAGGCGCAGAGACGCTGAGAAAAACAGGAGTAAATCAAGACCACCAGTTGGATTTCTCTGCGTTCCTCTGCATCTCTGCATCTCTGCGTCTCTGCGTTGAGGGGTTTTGACCTTACTCACAACATCTGTAACGAACAAATTGAAACTGGAGGCAAGCATGCCCGTCATCGTCAACAACTATGAACTCAGCGATGCTGAGATGGAGCAGGAACTACCTCAACACCAAGGATCTAGTGATCCCGTGAGAAGCGCCATGACAGCTTTGGTATTACGTCGCGTTCTGCTGGATAAGGCGAAAGAGCTAGGCATCGAAGGTGACGAAGAGCAAAAGATTGAAAGTCTATTGAGTCGGGAGTTAAACATCCCTGAATCGACCGAGGAAGAATGCCGCCGCTATTACGACTTACATCAGCCGCGCTTTCTGGTCGGCGAGTTAGTTGAGGTCAATCATATTCTGTTTCAAGTGACGCCCAATGTTGATTTAGACGCTCTGCGTCAACGCGCGCAACAGGTGCTCGATGAACTTACGCTTAAACCTAGTGAATTCGCTGCAGCAGCGAAGAAGTATTCGAACTGTCCATCCGCGGAAGTGGGTGGTAATTTAGGTCAGCTCAGTCGTGGTGAAACCGTGCCGGAATTTGAAAAAGCGATTTTCGCTGCCGCTGCGCATAGTCTGTTGCCACGCTTAGTCGAAAGCCGTTTCGGCCTGCATATTGTGCAGTTGGGACGCAAAGTGGCGGGTCGATTGATGCCGTTTGAGCAGGTCAAAAACCAAATCGCCGATGCCATGCAAAGAGCGAGTTACGATCGCGCGTTACAGCAGTATTTAAAGGTCTTGGTAGGGCAGGCGAAGATTAGCGGGATTGAATTAGATGGTGCAGACACGCCTTTGGTGCAGTAGTTCACCTAGAGGCGGTCGATAGGTGTGAAAAGGAAGACTTTATGTCAGAAGCAATGATGAAATTGGTGAAACAACACCAAGAATGTGATGATCAACTGAATCGTGTCGAAGTCGCTCTGAACAAGCAAGATTTTGCCTCCGCTGGACGCAATTTTCGTTTGTTCAATGAGCAGCTAGAAGATCACTTTAGAATTGAAGAAGAGCGTTTGTTTCCTGCGTTTGAAAATGCGACCGGAATGACCAATGGCCCCACGGTTGTGATGCGTTCTGAACACACAGAAATCCGTGCCTTGCGCGATCAATTGATGAACGAGATCGAGGCGGCTGATGCAGCGTCGGCCTTAGCGAGCTTGGAGACCATGAATGTCTTCATCCAACAGCACAACGTCAAAGAAGAAAACATTTTGTATCCGATGTGCGGCGGTAGCATTCCGCATCTGAACAAAGTCTTGGGATTCGGTGGTTGTGGTGGTGTTTGTTCTTGTGCCGCTTGAGCTCTTGCCTTCCAAGCTCTCCGGTAAGCTTGCCAGTAGTCAGTTTGCCCAGCGATTGAATTAATCGAACGAACGCGGAGTCTTGATGCTGAACTATGAGATGGCGCCGCGCCCGTCTATCATCTTCGGTTGCCTATTACCTGCACCGTGGCTCGGCGTGGTGGCGGGCTTGATGTTGGCCTTTGCGCCGAGCGAAGGTTTGCCCCATCGCTTTTCTCCTTTAGCACTAAGTCTCACCCATCTCATCGCCATAGGAATGTTGGCACCTGTGATGATCGGTGCTTTGTTCCAATTGTTTCCTGTGGTCGGCGGTCAGTCGGTGAGGTTGTCTCGCTACATCGCACCATTTTTGGCTTTAGGCTGCAGTACGATCGCACTCAGCTTAGGTCACGGTTTCTATCATCACGCGGCTTTCTCGTTTAATCTCGCTTTCGGCGTGGCCGCGATACTGTTTGGCGCGGTGGTGATCGCGCTCATCGATGCGGGTGTGGCGATGCGTTTACCGCCGCATCGCGACGCGACCTTGCTTACGCTGCGTGGGATTGCTTTACCCTTGCTGATGTTGATCTTGTTTGGATTAGGATTACTCGCCAGCTTACGCGGCTGGTGGACGGTCGATCTGCTGTCGGTGTTACGTCATCATGTGGCGTGGGCCTTGATCGGCTGGTTAGGCTGCTTGATTCTTGGCGTCGCTAGCACGGTGTTTCCGATGTTTTGGCAATGTCCACGACCACAAGCGATCTGGCATCGCCTCACGCCCATGCCGATCTGGGCGGGTTTGTTGTTGCTGAGCGTGATGTGGTCGGATAATTTGCAAACCGCGATTTTGGTGGGCCTAATCTTTTTTATCTGTGGCTTGCTCGGATTCTCTTTACGCTATGTTTTGAACGCGAAACGACGCTTTGATCCTGCCTGGCCTTTGTGGCTCCTCTGTGTCTGCAGCTGCTTGGCCGCTGCGCTGTTGAGCCTGTTGGCCATACTCGCTCCATCCAGCATACCGTCGACATGGTTGGAAAATCTGCCGTGGTGGATTGGTGTTCTCGTCTTAGTCGGTGGCGGCGTTTGTGCGGTCAACGCCATGCTAGGGAAAATAATTCCGTTTCTCGTATTTCTGCATTTGAGGCGCGCGATTGCTATGGGACAACGCATCCCCAGCATGCAGCAGATCTTGCCGCCGCGGTATGTGAAGTGGCAGGCACGTCTGCTGTTATTGAGTCTGGCGCTGACCCTAGCGCTACCTATTAATCCTGAAGCTTTCCGGATGGCGAGCGGTGTGGCATTCGCCGTTTCGCAGGCATTTCTGGCACTTTTGTTATTGAAGTGCCTATTTCAGTTTCGTCAGA
Source organism: uncultured Burkholderiaceae bacterium (assembly GCA_964459555.1). Classification (GTDB taxonomy): domain Bacteria; phylum Pseudomonadota; class Gammaproteobacteria; order Burkholderiales; family Burkholderiaceae_D; genus Undibacterium. Next base: position 5,702 of record CAYWNE010000016.1, read on the forward strand.
TTCTGAAAAATGGGGTCTTGGCTTTGGCTAAAACTTGATCTCAATCAAAATTTATCCCCCAAAAGAACTAGATGATTTAGCTTGCTGACTAATTGTTGTTGCGGCCTAAGCTGCGCACAATGGCAGCATGGATACGAATATCATAGCTCAGAACCAAACTCTACCGAACCAACGGCGCCTGCGCGATCGATTTGGGCGTCATGTGGACTATTTGCGTGTCTCGGTGACCGATAAATGTGATTTGCGTTGTAGTTATTGCATGCCTAAAGGCTTTCGTGGTTTCGAGGAACCCGAGAACTGGTTGAGTTTCGCCGAGATCGAACGCGTGGTGGCGGCATTTGGAAGACTGGGTGTTCGACGTGTACGCTTAACCGGCGGCGAACCCTTGTTAAGGCGTAATTTACCGGATCTGGTGGCTGCTCTCGTACGCCATCCCGAGCTCGAAGACATCTCATTGTCGACCAACGCCACGCAATTGGAAAAGCATGCGCAAGCGCTGTTTGATGCGGGGGTTGGTCGCATTAATGTCAGTTTAGATAGCTTGGACCGAGCGTGTGTGCAGCGCATCACGGGCAGCGATAGTTTCGAGCAAGTGATGCGCGGCTTGCAGCTGGCGAAGCAAGTGGGAATTCAACCGATTAAGTTGAATATGGTGGTGATGCGCGGGATCAATGATCATGAAGTGAGCCGTATGACGGCGTTTTGCATGCGCGAAGGTTTCATCTTGAGATTCATCGAAGCGATGCCAATGGGTAGCACGGGGCAAGCTAGCGCTTATTGTGATCTCGGGCCAATTCGTGATCAATTGGTGCGAGAATTTGACTTGCGACCAGTCGCCAAAGAATTGGGTGGTGGCCCAGCGCGGTATTGGCAGACAGCGGATGGCACTGGAACGATAGGCTTTATCTCACCGATCAGCCAACATTTTTGTGCCAATTGTAATCGGGTACGATTAGCAGTCGACGGCACTTTGTATATGTGTTTGGGACAAGAGGCTGCGTTTCCTTTGCGTCCGCACTTGCGACGTGGAATTTCGGATCAAGAGCTGGAAGTGCTGTTGTTAGAGGCGATAGAACTCAAACCAGAACGTCATGAGTTTACGAGCAAACCGCAGCAAGTGATACGATTCATGTCGCAGACGGGTGGTTGAGTTTTGCCGAGTGCGGCTTGGTAGAAGTAAGGTGTAAGGTGAGACGATGGAAGTCAGAAACATTCATCAATTTATCGAAGGTTTTCAGCGGTTTCAGTCCAAGTATTTTTCGGGTGAGAAGAAACTGTATGACAAATTGAGTAGTGGGCAGAACCCGACCACACTATTGATCGGCTGTTGCGATTCTCGAGTTGATCCAGCGCTGCTGCTGGACTGTGATCCAGGCGATATCTTTGTGATTCGCAATGTGGCCAACTTGGTGCCGCCATGTAATGAAACCGGCAACCAACAAGGTGTCAGCGCAGCGATCCAATTTGCGGTTGAGGCGTTGCAAGTGCAGCGCATTATCGTGATGGGACATGAGAAGTGCGGCGGCATACGAGCGCTGATGCAAGGGTATAAGCCGAGTTGGAAAATCGACTTTATTGGGCGTTGGATGCGCATTGTTGAACCAGTCAAGAAAGAAGTTCTCAGTCGACTTTCGCATTGCAGTGTGGACGTGCAAAATCATGCCTGTGAGTTGGGTGCCATTATTTTGTCGCTCAATAATCTGCGTAGTTTTCCATGGGTGAAGGAAAGGGTAGATTCGGGCCAATTAGCCTTGCATGGCTGGTATTTTGATATGACCCATGGATCCTTGTTAGCCTATTCCGATCGAACTGATACGTTCCTCCCTATGGTTTGCCCTTTGGGCGTGAGTCATGCCGATGGACACGAACGGCTCATCGATCAAGAAGCCCGAGTGGCAATCAGCGCCGCGATCTTAGAAATTTAGCGTGAAGGACGAAGTCAATATGCTTTTGAATGCGAAACAGGGAGTAGGGCCGCAGGTGATACCACTCGGGAAGCGCCTGACCTTTCGCATTCTGCTGATGACGGCGATCGGCCTTTTGCTCACACTTGCGGCGATCGCTTATACCTTGTTGTTGTCGTGGCAGTTAGAGGGCGGCGGCGCGGCGATTAATGAAGCGGGTAGTTTGCGTATGCGTTCTTATCGTTTGGTACAAGTGATCGAACATCCCATGCCAGAATTTTCGGCGGAACGCGAGCTCGCAGAATTTGATCGTGTGCTGCAAGACCTGCAGCAAGGTGATCCGCGACGACCTTTATTCTTGCCGCAAACCGAGCCTATCCGTGCGCAAGCCAAGCAAGTGAAGGAGGTGTGGCAGAGTTTGATGCGACCAGAGCTTGAAGCGGTCATGCGAATAGACGAGGGCGCTACCAAGCAACAAGCATTAGCAATCTATTTGAAAAAATTACCTAACTTTGTCGATAGCATTAATAATCTCGTTTCCTTAGTCGAAGTCGAATTAGCGGAAAAGACGACGTGGCTAAGACTGTGCCAGACCGTCTTGATTTTCATGTCTTTGGCGGCCAGTGTCGCCTTGTTGTACTTGCTGTATCTGTGGATCATAGGCCCGGTCGCGCGGATGCGGGCGGGTATTGCAAAGATGAGTCAAGATGAACTCGACGTGCGTTTGCCGATCGAGTCTGAAGATGAATTTGGGGTGTTGGCGCAAGCCTTTAATCATATGGCCGATCACGTGCAAAGCGTGCATCGCACACTCGAAGATAGGGTCTCTGAAAAGACCGCGAAGTTGCAAGCGCAAAATCATGAGATGAGTACCCTGTATGAGATTGAGGGCTTCCTTGCTGGGCCCCATGCAATTGAAGAATTGTGTCGCGGTTTCTTGCATCGAATTATGCAGCGTATGCATGCAGATGGCGGAACTGTGCGCATTCTCGATAAGCATAGTGACAACATGCACATCACCGTCCATGAAGGTGTCCCCGATCATATGATTGAGCAGGAGCATTGCATCAAGAAAGATGATTGTTTATGCGGCGCGGCGACTCAGCAAGGAGTGATCGTGGTGCGTGACTTCCGCCTGTTCGATCAGCAAAAACGTTATCGCTGTGTGGAAGAGGGCTATGTTTCACTCGCTGTGTTTCAGATTTTGGCGCGGGAACAAGTGCTGGGAACGTTTTCTTTGCATTTTGTGAAAGAACGAATGGTGAGTAGCGAAGAGCGGCGTTTGCTTGAAACCTTGGGCAAGAACTTAGGTGCCGCAATTGAAAACCAAAGGCTGATCGCCAAAGAAAAAGAATTCGCGGTATCACAAGAGCGTAATCTCTTGGCGCAAGGATTGCACGACAGTATTGCGCAGGGTTTGAACTTCTTGAATCTACAAGTGCAGATGTTAGACGATGCGCTCGCGCGTGGTGATTTGAGCGAGATCGCTGATATCTCACCTCTGCTGAAGGCGGGAGTTCAAGAGAGCTACGAAGATGTGCGTGAGCTCTTGCTCAATTTCCGTACCCGCTTACAAGACAGCAATTTGGAAAGCGAAATGCGAAACGTGGTCGCGAAGTTTCAGCGCCAAACTGGTGTGCATGCCAGCATTGATTTTCATGGCACCGGCGCACCCTTGGCCCCAGAACAGCAGCTACAAGTGCTCTTCATTTTGCAAGAAGCTTTGTCGAACGTGAGAAAGCATGCGCAAGCAAGTCAAGTTCAAGTCTTGGTCGAGAATGAACGTGATTTTTCTCTTCGCGTCGCTGATGATGGTAGCGGTTTTGCGATGGAAGACGTGCAAAGCAAAGGCGATAGTCATGTTGGTCTGCGGATTATGCAAGAGCGTGCGCAACGTTTGTCGGCGCAGTTCGATATTCAAAGCCAACGTGGACAAGGCACCACAATTTTATTGCGACTAGAGCGCACAGAACGCTTGGTTGCTTAACGAGGATGGGGACGCATGAGTATTAAAATTTTATTGGTCGATGATCACACCCTATTTCGCAGCGGCATACGTTTGATTTTGCAGCGCAATCCTGAGTTTGAAATCGTCGGCGAAGCCTCGGATGGCTTGGAGGGCGTCAAGCGTGCCAAGCAGCTCAAGCCCGACGTGGTGTTAATGGATTTGAATATGCCTGGCCTGTCAGGGCTCGAAGCGATGCAGTTGATCGTGGAAGACGTGCCGAGTACGGCAGTGTTGATGTTGACGGTGTCCGAAGAGGCTGAGGATTTGAGCACTGCTTTGCGCAACGGGGCGCGTGGTTATCTTCTCAAAAATATCGAAGCGGATTATTTAACCACTGCGATCAAAAAGGCGGCAGCGGGCGAACCCGTGATTGCTGAATCGATGACGGCGAAGTTGGTCATGCAATTCCGTTCTGGGCAGAACCAAGCGCCAAGCACAGAGAAAGAAAAATTGACCCCACGCGAACGTGAAACCATGGTTTGCTTGGCACGCGGTGAAAGCAACAAAGAGATCGCCCGTCATCTTGATGTGGCTGAAAGCACCGTCAAAATTCATGTACAAAATATCTTGAAGAAGTTAAATCTCACCAGCCGTGTACAAATCGCGGTGTACGCGGTCGAGCACGGCCTCGATAAGTAGCCCCTACCACGCTAAACGGATGCCTTCGTCTACGTCGTTTGGCGTATAGGCGTCGCCCCAAAAACTTCCTAAACTCGATGCAAATGATCTTGCGGCCTGTTATGCCCGTAAATTGGGCTTAGCGGAGTGGATCATGAGCGACGACGAACTCATTTCGTCTCATAGTCTAAGTCGTTTTTGCGTGTTCTTTTAGGGTGACCGAGATGGATAGAATCAAGATTGAATCATTGCTCGCGAATCAGGCCTTGTTTCAGGGTATTTCTCCGTTTGAGCTTGAGAGCTTGAAGCGCGATGTGCATCGTGTAGAGCTTGACAAAGGTCTCTGCTTATTCCAAAAAGGCGATCAAGCAGACGCTTGTTACATCTTGGTGTACGGGCTATTAAAACTTGCGATACCGTCGAGTGCAGGCAGTGACAAGGTGATTGAATTGATACGCCCAGGTCAATGCTTTGGCGAAGCCATGATTTTTCTCGAGGAAACTTATCCGTTTTATGCAGAGACCTTGGAATCATCGCTGTTCCTGAAGATCCCGAAAAAAGCCCTGTTTAAGTTACTCGAACAATCGCCTTCGATTGCACGCCAGATGATGACGGGATTGTCATATCGTTTACTCGGTTTCATTCGAAGTTTGGAGCGGCAGTCTAGCCATAATGCGATGCATAGAGTGATCGACTACTTGCTGCAGGCCGCGCAGGCGCAAGAGTCTTTGGAGATTCGCCTTGAGCTGAAAAAGAATGTAGTCGCATCTTTACTCAATCTCACACCAGAAACCTTTTCCCGTATGCTGCACCAACTGGGTGAAGAAGGCCTGATACAAGTAAGAGCATCGCGCATCACTTTGTACAGCAACGATGCATTGCGTCGGTTTCAAGCGCATTATGATGAACAAGAATTAGCTTCGGGCCGTGGCGCACGTTCGCAACGGCTCAGTTTGTCCGCATTTCATTGATGGCGGTGAGGGAAAAGTCTTCTAGTTCTTTCGGCTAGGTGAGCACTACTTCTGCGCTGCAAACGTCACCCAATCGAAGAATTCCTGCCCTCTATTTTTTACTCTACCCTTGTAGTGTACGAATCGGAACAAAGGTGCTTCAGATTTTGCCAACCAAGGAGAAAGAAATGGCACAAGCATTAAGTCGTTGGGAGCCCGAAGACTCAGGTTTTTGGGCAAAAGAAGGTAGTGGCATTGCGAACCGTAATTTGTGGATTTCGATTCCCTGCCTCATGTTGGCATTCTCGGTTTGGATGCTGTGGAGTGTGGTCGCGGCGAATCTGGATAAAGCAGGTTTCAAGTTCACCAAAGACCAATTGTTTTTCTTAACCGCACTGCCAGCTTTATCTGGGGCAACGCTGCGGATTTTCTATTCCTTCCTCGTGCCTATCGTTGGTGGTCGTCGTTTTACGGCGCTCTCGACGGCTAGTTTGTTGATCCCTGCGATTGGGATGGGCTTTGCCTTGAAAGACCCGACTACCAGCTATTCAACTTTGCTTGCGTTAGCTTTGTTGTGCGGTCTTGGCGGCGGTAACTTTAGTTCGAGTATGGCGAATATCAGTTTCTTCTTTCCTAAAGCGCGTAAAGGTTACGCCACCGGTATGAACGCTGGTATTGGTAATCTTGGTGTTTCGGTGGTGCAGTTTGTTGCCCCATTGGTGATTTCTTCTGCAGTTTTCGGAGCCGCGATTTCAGGTGACGGCTATCTGTATCACAACGCCAAAACTAATGTTGATCAAATGTTTTGGTTATCGAACGCTGGTTTTATTTGGGTGCCGTTCATCGTGGTCGCGACCATTGCAGCATGGTTCGGCATGAATGATATCGCCTCTGCGAAAGCATCTTTTTCTGATCAAGCGATTATTTTTAAACGCAAACACAATTGGTTGATGTGCTGGTTATACATCGGCACTTTTGGTTCCTTCATTGGCTTCTCTGCGGCTTTCGGTATGTTGATTAAGGCGCAGTTTCCTGAGGTAGAAGTAGCGAAGTTCGCCTTCCTTGGCCCCTTGGCCGGTGCTTTAGCGCGTCCGATCGGTGGCATTTTGTCGGATAAAATTGGTGGCGCGCGTCTCACCTTCTGGGTTTTTGCGGCAATGGCAGCTACCATCTTGTTAGGTATTTTGCCCGCTTTGCACGAGCATCAATTCACTGTGTTCTTGTACTCTTTCATCACCATGTTCATTCTTACTGGTCTTGGAAATGGTTCGACTTTCCGTATGATTCCTGTGATTTTCCAGACTGAGCGTGAACGTGCAGCTGCTGGCAAAGGTGAAGCTGCGATGCGTCAAAGTCGTCTTGATGCGGCGAAGGAATCTGCTGCCGTGCTTGGTTTCTCTGGTGCGATTGGTGCTTACGGCGGTTTCTTCATTCCACAAGGTTTTGGCACCTCGATCAAAATTACAGGCGCACCAGATATGGCTTTGTACACCTTCATCGCCTTTTATGTTAGCTGCATGATCGTCACTTGGTGGTATTACTCACGTAAGAATGCGGAAATGCCTTGCTAAGCGCATTGACGTCTGAGGCAAAAGCTCGCTACGGCGAGCTTTTTTGTTTTGTGGTCTGTATGTGTGTTCTACATCGACATGTGAGGAAAATAGACTGCTGAACACAAGAAAAAATGTGTAATGCAAATTTCTTGTAATTTTAGGAACTGAACCGATTGACAATTGTCGAAAAGCTAAAGATACTCGCACGCTAAACTTTTCTACACTGTTTCAATCGAGAACACATGATCGAACTTCGCAATATACGCAAGACCTATAAGCAAGGTGGTAATGAGATCCGCGCTTTAGACGGGGTTGACATTAGTATCGCCAAAGGCGAGTTTGTTGCCATCATGGGACCCTCCGGCTCCGGCAAGTCAACGCTTCTCAACGTGTTAGGCGCGCTCGATAAGCCTGATGCTGGCACCTATCATTTAGAGAACGACGAGATCGCCAGTATGGATGATGATGCCTCGTCCGATCTGCGCAATCGCCGTATTGGTTTCGTGTTCCAATCTTTTCATTTGCTGCCGCGTTTGACCGTACTTGAAAACGTGTTGCTACCTCAACGCTACGCCGCTCAGATCGATCCCCAGGCAGAAGCTCGCGCCCGCGAGTTATTAGAACGTGTCGGACTATCACATCGCATCGATCATCTCCCCGGTGAATTGTCGGGCGGCCAGTTGCAACGCGCAGCCATCGTGCGTGCTTTGCTGAATCAACCAGCGTTGCTCTTAGCGGACGAACCGACCGGTAATCTGGATTCAAAGAGCGCCACGGATGTTTTGGCTTTGTTGGCAGAGCTACATAGCAAGGGCCAAACCATGGTGCTGGTGACGCATGATCCGAATATCGCAGCGCAGGCACAGCGCACGATTCATTTGAAGGATGGTCGAGTGGCAGAGGTCAATCAATGAGCAATCCTATTTTTCGCACTAAGACATTCACACAAAGACTACTGTTGCCCGCTCTAGGCGGATGTTTTGCGGCAAGCTTGATGTGCTCAGCCTTCGCTCAAACGACCAGCAAAGACAGTAAACAAACCGCAGTGCGTGAGCAGAAAGCGCAGAGACCAGTTTTGTTCACTGGCGAAGTGCAGGCAACTGATTCCGTGCCGATTATTGTACCGACAGCAAACGTTTCCCCCGTAACCCTACGTTATTACCTGCCTGAAGGTGCTCGTGTAAAAGCTGGTGATGTTGTGTTGCGCGTCGACGCACAAGGCAATACTGATCTCGAACGAGTTGAGTTAGAAATGACCCAAGCTCGTCAGACCAACGCACGTGAAGTGGCCGAACTCGAGGTGCGGCAAATTGAGGCCGAGCGTGCGCTGTTGATGGCGAAAGCCGCATTGGCTAAAGCGAAGGTCGATGCCGCCCTACCTAAGGGACAGATCGCAGCCTTGGACTATGATAAATATCAGGGTGAGCTCGAACGTGCAACTAAAGACCTAGAGGTCAAAGAAAAGGCTTTGGTAAATGCGACAGAGGCGATCAAACGCAAGATTGAAGACGGCGTTTTGGCTGTACGTAAATCTGAAATTCAAGTCGCATTCTCGCGTGCACAGATATCACAAGCCGAGGTCAAAGCGCCACGCGATGGCGTGATTGTTCATGGCTACGATCGCTGGTCCGGCAAGCGACTCGATGAGGGTGGTATGGGGCATATTGGATCTGTTGCAGGGCATATCATGGGCACTGGCCAGTTGAGCGTGGTCGCGTATGTTTTGGAAGCGGATCGTTCGTTTATTAAAACTGGTCAAGCAGTGAGCGTTCGCTTTGATGCGATTCCAGGGACTACCGTGAAAGGCATGATTGAAAGCATAAGCGGGGCACCCGAGGCACGCGCTGCATGGGGCAAAGGGCGCTACTTCAAGACAGATATCAAATTAATCGATACACAGAGTTTGCCTTTACAGCATGGTATGAGTGCAGCGATCGAAGCGGTAGATCCAAGTCAGGTGCAACCAAGAAAAAATATAATGAAGGAGCCACCAGCGCAGATCACTTTAGAAGGTGATGTCTTGTCGCGCCAATCGTATGCCGTTGCGCCGCCCTCGATTCAGCAAGTGTGGGAATACAATTTGGTAATGCTGGCACCAGAGGGGACTCAGTTAAAAGAAGGCCAACCGGTTGCTGTATTTGAGGCAAATGAAGTAGGCACACGACTCGATACGCATCGTAGTACTTTGAAAGAAAAGTTACGGGCGATGGAAAAACTAAAACTTGACCAAGCCGAAGCTTTGCGCGCGGCGGAGTTGGTGGTGAGTGAAGCCAAGAGCAATGCTGAAAAAGCCGCGCGTAAGGCCTCATTGCCTCGCGAACTCGTCAAGCGTGTCGACTACGATAAATTAGTGGTTGAGAGAGAACAGTTCTCTCAATTGGCGCTACTCGCAGTTCGTCAACGCGACGCTCAGAAGCGTGCCAAGGAACAGGAAATGTTGGGTATGAAAACAGAAGTGGCGCAGTTGCAGCGGACCATCGATGTGTTAGAGAAAGGCATCAAGGGTTTAACAGTGACTGCGCCACGGGCCGGCACTGTGGTGCATCTGAGCGGCTTTAATGGCGAAAAATTCGCCGTCGGTAGCCGCGTTTTTATGAGTATTGCCGTTGCCAATCTTGCTGATCCCGATAAGTTGTATGTCGCCGCTAAGGTCCCTGAAGGACAGGTTTCATTAATCCGTTTGGGACAAAAAGCGAAAGTCACAGTGCCCGGGGCGAACACTGTGGTGGATGCCAAGATCACGGCATTTGGACCGGTGTTTCATGGTAAGTCAACCACGCAGCCGATCGTGGTGCGCGATATCGAGCTCGAGTTTGAGACTTTGCCGAAGTCGGTGAAACCCGGCACTGCAGTTCAAGTGCAACTTGATACCCAAGCGGGGGCCACCAGCCTGACCACGCCTGCAAGCAATAAAGGAGCACGATAATGAAGTGGAAGCTGAGTGTCATTTCCATACTGCTTCTTGGCCTGAATGCTTGTAGTTCGGATGCAGATGGTGATCGATTACCTGTCGAAAAAGTGAGCCAAGGCCCTTGGCGCGAAGAGTTGTCTGCCGACGGCGAGATCAAAGCTGCAGCGAGTACCTCTTTGAGTGTACCCGGTGACGGCTGGGATCAACGCAATTTGTTGAGCATGGTGCCAAATGGTAGTGTGGTTGAAAAAGGCCAAGTGATCGCGAAGTTCGACGCGGCAGAATCGAGAGTGCAGCTGTCGCAGGCCGAGACCGATTTGCTTCGCAAAGAGTTGAGTGAGGCTGCGGTACAAGCGCAGATTAATCTGGGGCGAGCTGAATTAGGATCTGAAAGTGCCAAGGTCGATACCGACTTGAATTTGAGCCAGCGCTATGCCAATGCTGACCTCAAAATCTTTGCGCAAAATAGTATCTTGGATAAGTTGATCGACGTTGGTTTTTTGACCGATAAACAGGGCTATCTCAATTGGAAACGGGGACAACTCGGGTTGCGGCAAAACGCTGAGGAAGCGGTGATTGGTTCACAAAAAGAAAGTATCAATTTAAAGATTACCCAGAAGCGTAAGAGCTTGGAGTCACTGGAGTTGTTGGCTCCGCATCAAGGTGTCTTCATTCTGAAAGCGCGTTGGGATGGCAGTGTACCGCAAGTTGGGGGGCGACTCTGGGCCGGCGATGAATTTGGTTCTTTGCCGGATATTGAAAAACAGGTTGCGCGCTTTTCGATCGCAGAAGGCGCGGCCTTTGGTTTGAAAGAAGGACAGAAAGTCAAAGTGCGTTTATCGGGCACGGGCACCGAGCTCGATCTGGTCGTCAGTAAAGTCGGCAAAACGGCGAGCACTCTGAGCCGAGAGTCACCCGTGAAATACTCTGATTTTGAAGTTGTGATTGATCAGGCCATGATTAAGCAATATGGACTGAAACCGGGACAAGCAGTTTCTGCCAAAGTTGAGTTAGTCAATTTGCCTAAGGTAATTTCGGTGCCCAATATCGCTTTGGTGCAAGATGGTAGCGAGTACTATGTGTATGTTGGCCACGATGCTAAGGCTGAAAAGCGCAAGCTTGAATTAGGTTTGCGCGGCCCCGTGCGCACCGAAGTGAAAAATGGCCTGAAGGTCGGCGAGGAGATTGTGCTGACGCCCCGTGCGAAAGACGCGGATAAAGAGGAGAAGAAATCGAATTCTGAGCCGAAGCCAAACCTGAATACCAAAGAAAAACAGAAAGAAGGTAAAGCATGAATCGCGCTTTAATTCTGGAAGCGGTGGTAGAGCTGAAACGCCGCAAACTACGCACTGGCTTGACTTTATTGGGCATGATTTTCGGTGTGGCGGCCATCGTCGCCATGTTAGCGGTGGGAGAGGGGAGCAAGCGCGAAGCCCTGCGCCTGGTTGCGGAGCTTGGCTTGAACAATGTGATCGTTGAGAGCAAAACAATCCCTACCGATAAATTGAAAGAAATCCGTACGAGGTCTCTTGGGCTTTCGGCAGCCGATGCCGCCGCCGCCATGGCCGTGGTGCCCGGTGCGCAGTCAGTTGCACTGAAGAAGGAAATCAAAGCCGATCAATTGGTGTATCAGACCAGCATCGTTCAGGGACGCGCTTTTGCTGTCTCCACCAGTTACGCTTCCCACGGCGGCCTCGTGGTCACCAAAGGGCGCTGGTTTGAGGAAGAAGATGGCGAGACTTTAGCTCCAGTCTGTGTGATTGGTGCGCGCTTAGCGAAGACTCTGTTCGGTGATATCGATCCCGTCGGTGAACGGATCAAGCTCAATCATACATGGCTTGAAGTGATTGGGGTTCTGGCTGACCGTAGTGCTGGGAAGAGTGAATTCGAAGGGGTGAAATTGGGTCTTGATGATGAGCGCCTTTTCGTACCTTGGGAAAGTGGTCGTGCACGTTTTTTCTTTTCGCCTATCGAAGATGAAGTGGATGGAATTAGTTTGCAACTCGATGGAAAAGTCGCGCCAGATACGGCAGCACGCGTACTGCAAACTTTGATTCAGGAGCGCCACGCTGGTGCCGATGATACGAATTTGATTGTGCCAATGGGTTTGTATCGTCAAAATCAGCAGACTCAAAAAATCTTCACTATCGTCATGAGCTCGATTGCGGCAGTGTCTTTGCTGGTCGGCGGTATCGGCATCATGAACATCATGCTCGCCAATGTTCTGGAGCGGCGCCGTGAAATTGGACTCAAACGCGCGCTTGGTGCACGTAGGCGTGATGTGGTCGAACAGTTCTTAGCCGAAGCTCTCGTGATCGCAGTCAGTGGTGCCTTGTTAGGCTTAGCGCTTGGCGTGGTTGCTGCCTACAGTATTGCGGCTTTAGCAGGTTGGTCGGTCGCTTGGTCTCCATTGAGCCTGATCACAGCGGTGGCAATGTGTGTCGCCGTCGGTTTGGTGTTCGGTGTATTCCCTGCAAAGCAAGCCTCGACGCTCGATCCTATTGCGGCGCTCAGAAGCGATGGTTGACGCTCATCTTGCGTTCGAGTTCTAGCGAGACCCAGTCAGTTTTGTTTCGGCAGATCGAAATAAGCACAAGTTAACTCTTCGCCCACTAGTCTCCGGCTAGTGGGTTTTTTTATTGTAGTGCGATTGCTGAGTTCAAGTAACCACGTGTCGGAGATGTTCAAGACTGGACTATCTCTTGGTCCGCACATAGATAAAGCGCTACGACTATCAGCATGCAATTAACATTGTTTAAAACTTTGTCGCTTGTAAATATGTTCCCGTGGCATAGGATGTAAACGCAGGCGTGTGCGGATGAGAAGTAGCGAAAAGAACTACATCGTTATCGGCTCACCCGCTGGCTCATACGCCAAGGAGGCATCATGCATGCACAAATGGAATACTTCGACCCAGCGCTGGCTGCGGAGTTCACCAATGATTCGTATGCGTCAGGACATGCCATCGCAACTCAGCCCCACTCTGCGCGTAGTGGCGTCGCTTCGCACGAACGTTTGCGCTACCTCGTTGAGAATACCCCGGCAATTATTTACAGCAGTGTGCCAACGGGCGACTTCAAAATGACCTTCGTCAGTAGTAATGCGCGTCGTATTCTTGGTTACGACCCCGCGCTGATGGTGACTGATGCCAATTTTTGGTTTGAGCATATTCATCCAGAGGATGTGCCAGCTATTTTTTCTAGTCTATCGATGTTATTTGTCGAGGGTGAACGCACCTATGAGTATCGTTTTCGTGACAGTCAAGGTAACTATATTTGGATGCACGATATGTTACGTTTGATCCGCGATGAGGACGGCAATCCTGTAGAGGTTATAGGTTCTTTGACTGATATTAGTGAACGACGTGCGATGGAAGAGTCGTTGTACAGAAAAGGTGAAGAGCAAAAATTACTGATACAGCGCTTGCAAGAAGCGCAAGACCAGCTCTTGCAATCGGAGAAAATGGCTTCAATCGGTCAGCTGGCGGCGGGTATCGCCCATGAAATTAATAATCCCATTGGTTTTGTGAACTCCAATATGGTATCGCTGCAAAGTTATACCCAAACAATGTTCGATGCGCTGAATCAGTTCCAAGCTTTGATTCCCGCGGCGGATGAGGCGCAGAAACAAAGGATTCGTGAACAGGCGGATTTAGAGTTTTTAGAAAGCGATATCGAGGATTTATTTCGCGAGTCTCTTGATGGCTTGAAACGCGTTAAAGATATTGTGCAATCACTCAAGGATTTCTCTCATGTTGGTGAAACTGATTGGCAAGAAGCGGATCTGCTTCAAGGTATAGAGAGTACCCTCAATATTGTTTATAACGAAATTAAATACAAAGCCAAGATCGTCAAGAACTATCAATCCCTGCCTCCGGTACGCTGTGTTATTTCGCAAATCAATCAAGTTGTAATGAATTTATTGGTTAATGCTTCACATGCGATCAGTGACAAAGGCCAGATTACGATTGCGACGGGATGCCAAGATAGACAAGTATGGATTTCCATTAGTGATACTGGAAGTGGCATGTCATCAGAAACGCTCAACCGTATTTTTGAACCGTTTTTTACGACTAAACCGATAGGTACAGGCACTGGACTCGGCCTCTCTTTGTCTTACGGGATTATCAAGAAGCACCGAGGGAAAATTGAAGTGAAGAGTGAACTGGGTAAGGGTACAGAATTTATTTTGCGTTTGCCGATCGATCCCGACCATGAACAGGTTAGCTAGTGACATTGTTTGTGTTGGATATTGATCGAAGGTGAATAGGGAGTAATCATGTTACAGACCGCATTACGTTGTCCTCAGGCGCAGCATATGTGGCTGTTAGAAGAGCCTCGTTTGCTAACCGATAAGATGTGTCATCTTCGACTAAGCCAGCAGCATATAGAAATTCTTGAAGAAGTTGCAGGCTGTTTGCCAGAGTTGAAAACCGAATTTTGCCTCGCTCATGAAACAGTGTTTGAACTTGGTATAGGCGAGGTCTTGCAATTGAGTGCAGCATGCAGACAGACCATGTCGGAACGACGCCAACAAATGTTTGATGCACTCCTAGAGCCGCGGCAGTGTTTTCTGCATCACGATACATCTAAGGTTCTGGAGACGCAAGGACGTTTCGCCTTCGATTCTGGATGGTATTTGTCTAGTCTTGAATCTTATCTCTATACGAGCTTGTCAGTGATTGCGGATGCCGATGTTTATCATCGTTTTGCGCAGAATGATTTGCTGTCCTTGTTGATGGACTTGGCTTTGTTTGAAATGGGTTCGGCTTTTGAATTATTCGCTATGGTCTCTAAGGTCGATGCAATCAAACAAATCGAGGAGGATGAACCTACACAGCAGACTGTGAGAGTTCCTGTTCAACAACGCCCTTCCTTATCGCTCTCACTGCAAAGATTGCGTGGTAGGAGTGAACATACTCTGAGCAATTCAGAATTGATTCGCGATCAACAGAGTGTCTTGGCGAATGAATTGGCCTACGCCATAGAGCACCAGCAAATTTGTTTGTACTTCCAACCCAAATATGATTTGTTTAATCAAAAATTGGCGGGCTTGGAGGCTCTCGTGCGATGGCAACATCCAGTTCGAGGTTTAGTTCCACCTGGCGAGTTTATCCCTCTTGCAGAAGAGACCGGGCAGATCATGGAGTTGGGTAAAACGATATTTTTATTAGCTTGCGACGCATTATATGGATGGCGTCAAATGAATCTGGAGATACCTCCGATCGCTGTGAATGTTTCGCCTCATCAGTTTTCCGAACCGCAGTTCACACAATTTCTGATTGATGCGGTTGCGCATTATCGTTTGCAAGGTAAGGATTTTAGTTTGGAGCTCACTGAAAGCGTTTTTGTGAACGACGAAGAAACTTTGAAATCGAACTTGCTGACATTGAAGGCGCATGGTTTTTCTTTGGCGCTTGACGATTTTGGCACAGGATATTCTGCTTTGTCTTATTTACGGCAACTCCCCTTTGACTTCGTTAAGGTTGATCAAAGTTTCGTGGCAGAACTGCCCGAAAATACGGGTGATGTCGCAATTACGAAAGCAGTGATCGCGATGGCACATAGTTTGGGACTCACGGTGATTGCTGAAGGCGTCGAGAATGAAGCCCAATTGCGGTTTCTCCATAGTTTGCAATGCGACCAAATCCAAGGTTATTTTTATGCGCGCCCTATGCCTAGCGACACCCTGTTGGAATGGATGGCAGTTCCACCAATACTGTCCGAATTGTTGAATCGCCCCCAAAATACCAAGAGTCTGCTATTAGTCGATGACGAGGCCAATATTCTGTCATCGTTGAAACGTCTATTGCGACGTGATGGCTATCAGATTTTTACCTGCGAGAGCGGTGCCGAAGGTTTGCGAGTTCTTGAGCAGCAAAAGATTGATGTCATTATTTCAGATCAGCGTATGCCTGAAATGACAGGTGTGGAATTTTTGCGCGAAGCCAAGCGTTTATATCCAGATACTGTAAGGATTATTTTGTCGGGATATTCAGAAATTCGTTACATCACGGAAGCCGTCAACGAGGGTGCGATTTACAAATTTTTGAGTAAGCCTTGGGAAGATGAGATCTTGCGACAAAATATTGCCGATGCCTTTCAATTTAAAGCGATGATTGATGAAAATCAGCGGCTTAACGATGAAATCCAACATCGCAATAATGACCTTGCCAAGATGAACCGTCAGCTATCTGATTTATCGAAACTGCAGGCGCATCAACTGGAATTGGATCGGATCAATATTCAAGTGATAGATGAAATCCTGCATCAGCTTCCATTTCCTATTATCGGCGTCAGCGATGATCAACATGTGGCATTTTGTAATGAAGCCGCCTTGCGTAAATTGTGGCCAGGCCTTGATCTCTATGAACAAGAGTTAAGTGACCTCGACCTTGAGTTAGCACACCATTTGCAAATGAGGCAGGACAGTGGTCAGCACGATATTATCGTCGGCGAAAGAAACTACCGCGTTGCTTGGAAACGGATGGGAAAACTATCGCCTTCAGCGGGGGTCATGTTGATGTTCTTACCTCGTTCCGAGCATAGGGAGTCATCATGAATGCCATGGTCGAGGCTCATGTATTTACCCACCTACAGCGTTTGCCTGCACTACCAGAGGCGCTCAACGAGGTGTTGCGAACTTTAGACGATGAGAACGCCACTCAACGCACGATTATTCTTACGATTTCGCGTGACCTGAGCCTCACGACGAAGATGCTGCGGATTGCGAATTCTTCTTTTTATGGTTTGGCTTACCACGTTGCAAGCATTCACGATGCCTTAATGATTTTAGGATTGCGTACGGTGAGGTCGCTTGCTATCGCCACGTTGCTGACGACGCAAATGCAGAAATGGTCAGGCTCAATGAGCAGTCTTCGACATTTTTTCGAGCATGCATTAGAGACCGCGATTTATTGTCAGTTATTGGCGAACCACGTTTCCATACAAAGTGACACAGCTTTTACCGTAGGCTTGTTGCACGACATTGGCAAACTTGCGGTAGTGGTCGACTATCCTGCCTCGACTGAAGCAGTGTTTAGCTCCGAAGAAGCGGTGCAAGATTTACGTATGTTTGGTGGTAAGGATCTTGGATCGTTCAATCATGCGGAACTGGGGGGGCGCATTTTAGCTCATTGGCATTTTCCCACCGAGGTCCAGGATGCGGTGCGGTTCCATCATAGTCCTTTGACGCACGAGACAAGCGATTTAACGATGTTGGTCATCGCTGCCAATATGCTTAATAAGCACAATGTCAATGTCGCCCAAGGTATGCAAAGTCTGAAGGAAGAGCGACTCTTGTGGAGTCGACTTGAACTCACTGAAGAGGCACTCTTCAAAATCGATGCGAAAGCGAAAGAGGGTTTTCAAGAGCTATTGAGCATCTTGCACACTTTTCAAGAAGAAGGGGAGGGCATATGAATTCTCCTTTGCCTAGCGCACGCATGATGTCGGACATGTTAAGCCCAACGCTTGGTGATCTCGACATAAAGACCGTGAACGACGAAAAGATTCGGATTCTGTGTGTTGATGATGAACCGAATATTTTGTCGTCGTTAAGGCGATTATTGCGTCCCCATGGCTATCACGTGGTGCTGGCGAATGGCGGGCGCGAAGGACTCGAAGTTCTGGCGCGCGAGCCCGTCGACTTGGTGATATCCGATATGCGAATGCCTGAAATGAATGGCGCCGAATTTTTGCAGCAAGTGCGCTTGCGCTGGCCCGAAACTATACGCCTATTATTAACCGGTTATTCCGAAGTGCAATCGATTATCGAAGCAATTAATCAGGGGGAGATTTATCGCTATATTACGAAACCTTGGGATGAGAATGACATTCTCCTCATCATCAGACAAGCGCTTGAACGCCAGCAATTGCAGCGAGAAAAGCAAAGGCTTGAAGCTCTGACACAACGACAAAACGAAGAATTACGCGATCTCAATGCAAGCTTGGAACAGAAGGTTTTGGAAAGAACTAGTGATTTACGCAAAACGCACGAACAACTCCTTGGCGCAAACGAGAAGCTAAAAAATAACTTCCTCACTTCGATCAAGGTTTTTGCAAGCGTGGTCGAGATGCGTGGAGGCCAGTTAGCCGGACGCAGTAGGCGCGTTGCAGACTTGGCACGTCGTATTGCACGGCATATGAAACTTGACGGGCGTATTGTGCAAGAGATCTTTATTGCTGCTTTGTTGGCAGATATCGGCAAACTGAGTTTAAGTGATGATCTCTTGCGAACTCCGCGTCAAATGATGAGCGCGCAAGAGTTGGGAGAATTTGCGCGACACATCGGGCGTGCTGAACAATTATTGATGCCCTTAGTGGATCTGCAAGAAGCCGTCACCATGATTCGAAGCCAACACGAGCGTTTCGATGGTCGCGGATTTCCACATAAATTGCAGGCGGAAGAAATTCCGCTTGGCGCTCGAATTATTTGTGTCGCTGGCGATTACGACGGTCTGCAGCATGCAGCTTTGCAGCAGAAGCATTTGAGTAGTGAAGAGGCTTTGTTCCGTATAAAACAGAGTGCTGGTGGTGCCTATGATCCGGTGGTCGTCGCAGCTTTTGAGTTTGTAATTAGTGGAAAGGCCGAAGAAGCGCGCACAGAAGATATCGACTTTCGCAAATTGTCATCGGGCATGGTGCTGGCCAGTGACTTGGTGACACGTGAAGGTCTGCTAATACTGCCGGCTGACTTTGTCATTGATGAACATATGGTTGAACGATTGCGTGTCTTTGCATTATCAATGAAAGCACCCTTATACGCAAAAATTAGGAGATGATCATGCGCCGAATTCTATTGCTCGATGACGATCCCGCCGTGCTCAACGCATTGCTCAGGAATTTTCGGCAAATTACCAGCCGTGAGCCACTGCAGATGGAGGTGTTTACTGACCCCTACGAAGCGTTAAATCGCGTCGCGGAGAAGGCATTTGATTTGATTATCAGTGACTTTCATATGCCTGATATGAATGGTGTCGATTTCTTGGTGGAAGTAAAGCGCATACAGCCTAGCTGCATACGTATGATGCTAAGCGCGGCACTCGATCCTGGGACCCTATTGGCGGCGATTAATCAAGCAGAGGCTTTGCGCTACATCCCTAAGCCGTGGGATGTGGAAGATTTACAAGAAGCCTATAATCTCGCCTGTCGACGTCATGATGAGATGCTAGAGGAACATCGCTTGGCTGATGAGCGGCGGCTTGAAAAAGGGGATCTCACGCCGCAGGAAGTGGCGTTACGCAGATTGGAAGAGGAAGAACCTGGTATTACGAAGGTTCATTGGGGGGCTGATGGATCTGTGTTGTTGAATGCCACTGATTAATTGTGTACGACGATCAATGCCCGCCACTTGGAGTGCACACGCAAGCTCAACGAGATCGATGCCAATACATGATGCTCTAGAGCCAGGCATCATTGATTCGCATTGATCCTGAACAAAGCCTCGAGCTTGAGTTGTCCGGACTCCGAGGGTGGGCACCAAAAATAATGGGTATTGAGCGGTTGTGAGATCGTGAACAGAGCATCAACGATGCCATCATCATTTCCTAACATGCGACGAAATTGTGCTTCGAAGGCTTCGAAGCTCGTGGCGAAAGCAACAAACATCAAACCGGCTTCTCCTTCCGCGACCCAAGGCATGGAACGGCGCAAGACGAAGGCTTCGGGTTCGAAATCCTCTTGTGCCGTGCGTTTGACATGGGCACTTTCAGGAGCCTCCTCGAGTTCCTCATTGTCTGTGCGGCGCCGGCCAATTGTATGATCTTGCGCAGTGTTACTCATCGCTTCAAAAACTTGGAAGCGATGTTGCCATTGTTGGGTCACGACGAAACTCGATCCATCCAGATCGAGTCCACCATTCTGCACAAAGGCGGTTTCGAGCGCGGCTTGGTCAACTGGATTTTCCGTGCCATCTTCGTAGCCAGTGAGGTCGCGTCCACCTTGATGACAGAAAGCCGGAATGTGTGAGTGGAGAGTGAAACAGCTGGCAGTGGCGGTAAGAATCTGACGTTGTAAATGAAATAGCTGACCACGATCTTCGGCCCGTAGCCAGCACCACAAGGCAGCGTTGCTGTTGCTGGTGCTGTGCTCGGCAACAGGGCTTGCTATTGAAAACTCTTTTAAGCCTGGGATCTTGGCTTGAAATCTTTGGCAAAGCCGCCAGCTTAAACCCAGCACGATACGTTCACCATCGCACAGGTTCGCAAGCTGCAACAGGCAGCTCTGTAAGTCATTGTTACCAATGTCAGCTTTGAGTTCGAAGTAAAGATATTCAGCGTGTGCGGGAATCGGGGCCAGTATGCCAGCTTGATGGTTCGTCATAGCGGTCGAAGATTGAAAAACAGAATTAGCGAATTACTTAGAGAAGATACGTTCTAGCTCACCCGACTTGCGTGCTTGGATTAAGGCCTTGTCGAGCTTTTCAAGCAGCGAGCGATCGCCTTTGATGCTCATCGCAAAGTGGGCATCAATGATGTTGATCGGCTTGGGAACGATGCAAAAAACTTCGGTTTTCTTTTTGCGATATTCGTCGATATCAGCGGCGTAAATTTGATTGAATTCTTTTTGCATTTCGCGCAAATTGCTGCGAGGGTCGTAGAGAAGGAAGGCATCCATACGCTTTTGATAGAGCTTGGAAAATCGTCCGGCTAAACTGCTTGTATTGTACTCAGCGCGGAACAGCACATTGACTTGACTATCGAACTCTTCACCAGCGCTCGAACCTTGAACGATGCCTATGGTTTTTCCCTTGAGATCTTGAATCGAATTGTAAGTTAGATGGTCTTCGCAGCGGCTCATTAGCCAAACTTTGTCCGAATATACGGGCTCAGAGAAAGCGAAGACATGAAGCCGCTCCGGGTTCTTATAAATTCCAAAGACGAAACCCTCACCGTTTTCAGCATTATGTAAGACGCGCCGCCAAGGATAGCGCTTAACCTCAACCTTAAGTTTTGTCGCTTCCTCGATAAAGTTGAAGAGTTGAATCATGTTTTTTGTGAGAGGAAGCACTTGATCCCGATCGCCACGCTGTTCAGCCATCAGGACCGTGAGTACACCATTGTTTGGTGTAGGGACGGCCACCGCCTTCGTGCCCTGACTATATGCAAAAGCCGCGAAGTAAATACTCAAGAAGCTGAGCACAACAAATTGAATTGGTGTTCTTACGTACAAAATGGGGATTCCCGTCTACCGTCTAGCACATTAATAAGTGATTCTAGCGGAATTTAACACGTAAAAAAGCGTCTGCGCGCGAGACTACCGGCAATTGCTGTTCGAAGTCTGATAAATCGTTGTTTCGTTCACAACCAGACGTGCAGCAGCAATTCAATATAAACAACTAGTCGAAGTATTTGATGACTGTTTGAAGGGATAGAGGTCGTTAAATACTTTATCAAGGAAGATTGGTCGGGGTGTTTAGATTGACCCGCTTGCCGTCGCCAAGCTGACCTTCGAGGTTGCGGCCCCAAACCCAGAGAGTGTTATCTGCTCGAATTGCGATGCTGTGCGACGCACCGACCGCGATCGACTTCCAAGATTTCGAGTCTCCGATCTGGATTGGATTAATCTGGCTTTGTGTGGAGCCTATTCCCAGCTGCCCGTCATTATTGCTCCCCCAAGACCAGAGTGTGCCGTCAGTTCTTAAGGCAATGGAATGCTTATCTCCTGAGGCGACCAGAGCCCATGTACTCGAACTTCCTATTTGACTAGGATTGAGG
The DNA here is from genome assembly GCA_964459555.1 of uncultured Burkholderiaceae bacterium. Classification (GTDB taxonomy): domain Bacteria; phylum Pseudomonadota; class Gammaproteobacteria; order Burkholderiales; family Burkholderiaceae_D; genus Undibacterium. The sequence continues at coordinate 27,362 of CAYWNE010000016.1, forward strand.
CGGTCTGAAAGTGCGCCGTTGCCGAGCTGACCTGATTCATTGGCCCCCCAACTAAACAAAGTTCCATCTGCGCGAATTGCAGTAGAAAAGTTGCTTCCCGCTGCCAACGAAACCCATGTCGAACTCCCAATTTGAGTTGGGCTTGCGACAGTAAAGGTCGTACCAACACCAACTTGACCGCTCGTATTATTGCCCCAGCCCCAAACTGTGCCGTCGGACCTGCGGCCAAGAGAATGACTTCCACCCGCTGCGACTGAGGTCCAAGTTTTGACAGTACCAATTTGTACTGGCGTTACACGATCGATGGTAGTTCCGTCGCCCAATTGAGAATTGAAGTTGCGCCCCCAAGCCCAAAGAGTGCCGTCTTTTTTTACACCTAGGGAATGAGACTTACCAGCGGAAACTGCAATCCAACTATCGGTGGAAATTTTTGTTGGGGTATTTTTATCAACGAAGCTACCGTCTCCAAGTTGGCCATTTTGGTTGAAGCCCCAAGCCCAAAGTGTGCCATCGGTTTTGATTGCCAAAGTGTGAAATTCTCCTGCACTCACAGTCGCCCACGTTGCAAGTGTACCGATCTGTGTCAATGCAGGGCGGTCGATCGAACTTGTGTCACCTAATTGTCCGTTTCGATTGAGACCGGCGCCAAAGATCGTACCGTTTGATTTTACGATGACACTGTGACTACCACCGCCGGCAGCCCCGACATAGGGACCTTGAATGAATAACTTAGTCGAGGCAGTGATTTTGCCCACAGTCGCTGTGATGGTTTCAGTTCCCATCAAATTGGCGGTTGCTAGTCCTGTGCTTGCAATGATGCTGGCGTTGCTACCTGTGCTAGACCAACTGATGTCTTTGCTGATGGCTGCGCTTGTACCGTCCGAGTAACTGCCGGTAGCGGTGAACTGTTGGGTCGAGCCCAAGGCAACAGTGCTGTTGGAGGGGGCAATACTCATACTGACTAAGCTAGGTGTTGTGGTGGTGGTCGAGCTATTTGAACTGCCCTTTCCGCCACAAGCTGTCAGTAACATGACGATAAAAACTGGTAATAGGAGGATTGATTTCATGTTTTTTGAGTATTGCGATAGTGATTTCGATTTTAACGAGATCACTTTGTAGTCAAAAAGTTGATTAGCCATACAAAATTGGCGTTGTTAGGAGGATTGAATCGCGAAGTTTCCTCCATTCTAGAGAACGATTACTCTTGGTGGTGAGCTCCATGTAATCGTATGGATTTTTGTCGAAGCGGGTAAAGAAGTTCTATGCCATGCCGTTTACGATAAAGGCAAAACTTTTCACTCGCAAGATTACCCTGGATACTTGTATGGCTGGCACGTCTTACCAATCTGATCTTATCAAGCTTTATTTGGCAGCGTTTATTCGCGCCCCGGAAAAGAGTGGGCTTGAGTATTGGATGGCTCAGCTTTCCGCAGGAAAAAGCTTTGATAGCGTCTTGGAAACAGTCTTTAGTTTGGATATTGTTAAGCAAATCTATCCGGAAGGACTGTCAAATGATGCTTTCGTTACGCTCATCTATGTCAACGTTTTTGGTAAGGCCCCAGACGTCGAAGGCCTAAACTATTGGTCAAAGAAACTTACCAATGGTCAAAATCGCGGCAATCTGGTGATGGATATGATCAACACTGGTTTGTCGACTCCAGATGGAACACCAGGTAAGGCATATATCGTTAACCGTTTGGCAGTTGCAGAGTTCGCAGTCGGTCAACAAAATTTCCAACGCGCTGATTTTACGCCTGCATATTTAAAGTCGATTATGGCGACTGTGAATGCTGATTCAGCCACTGTCACAACCGCTGAAAGCGCAATGAATTCTAGCGTTACTGGGATAGGCTTAGGCGCTCCGCTTAATTCATTGTCAATCGCGGCGGCGGCCAATGGTTTGAGTGCAGCAGAGGTGAAAGCGGGCGTGACGGTCGTGGTTGACCTGACAGGTACGAATGCGGCTGCGGGCAATGTTATTGAGTTGTTGATCGATCAAAATTCATTTCCCACACCTGTCACCAAGACACTGGTCGCAGCCGACATCACAGCAAAGAAACTAACATTAATAGTTCCAGCGACAAGTAATTGGGGTTTCGATGGATTAAAACTATTGACCGTATTTGTGAAGGATGGCAAAGGTGGTGTAGGCCTAGCAGGTGGCGATCTCATCGTGAACCTTGATCAAACAGCGCCCAAAGCACCAACCAATTCTCTGGTAATTGCTGCAGCAGCGAACGGTATTAGTGCCGCAGAAAAGGCGGCTGGAGTTGAAGTGGTTGTTGACCTTAGTTCGACCGGAGCAAAAGCCGGTGATAAGCTTGAGATCTTGCTCGATGGTGCAGTATTGAGCCCGACAGCTAGCGCGACACTAACGAATGCGGACATCAGCTCTGGTAGCGTCAAGCTCACGATCCCAGTCGCATCGAATCTGGGTGCTGATGGTACGAAAGTGTTCGCGGCTCGATTGACAGATGTGGCAGGCAACGTTGGCGGAATTGGTGGAAATTTGACTGTAAGTTTGGATACCACAGCGCCTGCTGCCTATAAAAATACGCTCATCATCGATGCAGCCGTTGGGGGAATCAGCCCTACAGAAAAGGCAGCGAATATTATTGTTCAAGCCAGTCTTGCAGGTACTTCTGCGGTCGCTGGCGATAGCATTGAGCTTTTAATCGACGGAAAGCCGTTCGCAAATTCGACCATGCACTTAATTACCGATGCAGACATTACTGCAGGCAAGTCGATTTTGACTATAGTTGGAGGCGATAGCGCTTGGGGGACAGTCGACGGTGATCATCTTATTAGCGCACGATTGGTCGACGCCGCGGGGAATACAGGGACAGCGGGCGGAGATCTGAAAGTGACAGTGGACAGCGTGCCGCCAAATTCGCAAACTCTCTCGATTTCGGTACCTGCTGCCACCAATGGTCTAAGCGCAAGTGAAATCGCCGCGGGTGTTGATGTAGTTGTGAATTTAAATGGCGCCAATGCTAGTGCAGGAGATACATTGTCAGTACTTCTTGATGGCGTTGCCTTCGTTCCTGCTGTAAGCATCGTTCTAAGTGCGAGCCAAGTTTCTGCGAAGTCCGCAACAGTAAAGATTCCGAGTACGGTGAATTGGGGAATCGATGGCAATAAGGCCTTGGCTGTGAGTATCAGGGATAGCGCGGGAAATATTGGTTCACCGAGTACCCCCTTCGTCGTTACCGTTGACAAAACTGCGCCAGCTAAATTGAACACAGTGCCCGTTATTGCAGCGGCTACTTCAAACATCAATAGCGCCGAGAAAACCGCTGGCGTTTCCGTAGTTGTGGATATAACCGGTTCAGGGGTGGTGGTCGGAGATAAACTTGAAGTCCTATTGAATGGTGCGTCTTTTTCGACACCTGTGATTCAGTCGATTCAAACAGCGGATCTATTAGCTGGAAGTGTTAACCTTACTATTCCTGCAGCGGTATGGGGGAGTGATGGAAGCAAACAAATCGCTGCGCGGGTGCTTGATCTTGCTGGAAATGTCGGCGTAAGCAGTGACGCCGTAACTGTCGTTCTAGACACAACGGCACCCTCGGCTCCATCCACGACATTGTCCATCCCGGCAAACGCCGGTGGTGGATTGACTCCGGCCGAGCGGGGGGCTGGTGTTGCAGTGACGGTTGACTTAACTGGCACCGGGGCTGCGGCAGGTGATTCTGTTGAAATTTTAATTGGTGGAAATTCATTTTCAACACCGGTAAGACATGTGCTTACTGCCGGTGAAATTTCTGCTCATCTCGTAACTCTTAGCATCGGCAGTTCAGATGGTTGGGGCAGCAATGGCAGTAAGGAGCTTAGTGCTAGATTTGTCGACACGTCTGGAAATTTAGGCATAGCAGGTGGCAAAGCGACGGTGAATGTGCTCGCTCCTTCGGCCGTTTCTAATGCGCTCGTCATACCGGCTGCTGCAGGCGGCATTAATCCCGGAGAGAAAGCCGCGGGTGTCAATGTCACGATTAATTTGAGTAACACAAATGTACAAGTGGGCGATGCGGTGGAGTTGCTAATTGATGGCAAGCCATTTACGAACTCTACTTTGCACGCACTAACGGCGCCGGAGATTTTAGCTGGAACGGTGACCGTGACGATTGCAGGAGGCGATACTGCTTGGGGTCTGGTTGATGGCGACAAGACCATCTCAGTGCGTATTGTTGATACGAGTGGCGCAATCGGATTGGCTGGCGGGAACCTGAAAGTAACTTTGGATAGTTCAGCTCCCTCGTCGCAGAATCTAGTGCTGACTGTCCCAGCGGCTTTGAATGGTCTAAACGCCAGTGAGGTCTTAGCTGGGGTCGACGTTAATGTTGCTTTAACTGGTACGGGAGCGGTTGCGGGTGATACACTAACTTTATTGTTAGGGGGCGTCGCTTTTACGAATCCGGTTTCTCTGGTGCTGTCGAGTGCTCAGGTGACCGCAAAAACAGCGACCATAAGCATTCCTTCAACAGCGGGATGGGGAGCCGATGGTAACAAAGTATTGTCGGCAATGATCACGGATTCAGCCGGCAATCAAGGGCAAGCAGGGGGGGCTCTTTCTTTGGTTTTGGATACAGCGGTTCCGACAGCCCCATCTAACCCAATTATTGTCCCTGCCGCGACGAACAGTATTAATTCGGCAGAAAAAATAGCGGGAGTTAGCGTCTTGGTCGATCTGACCGGCACAGGTGCCGTCGCTGGTGACAAAGTTGAGATTTTGATTGGCTCTGCATCTTTTCCGACCGCGGTAATGCAAACTTTGAATGCATCCGATATCTCCAATCATCTATCAAATGTTTTGATACCTGGAACCGCAAGTTGGGGTGCTGATGGATTAAAGCTTTTATCGGCAAGGGTGGTTGATGCTGCTGGTAACCTTGGGACCGCAAGCGCGGCCTTGAGCGTGAATCTTGATACCAGCGCCCCAGCAGGACCCACGGTGCAACTTCAAGTCCCAGCGAATGCCGGAGGTGGAATCAGTCCTGCTGAGCGTACCGCTGGTGTTGCGGTAAATGTTGACCTGACGGGGACACTAGCCACCGTAGGCGACACTCTTGAGATCCTGATTGGAGGATCACCGTTTAGTACGCCGGTAACACATCAATTGACACTCACTGATCTCGTGACCCACAGCGTGTCGTTGACGATTGGTACGGCGGACGGTTGGGGCGCCGACGGCAATAAAGTATTGAGCGCACGCTTTGTCGACACTGCTGGTAATCCGGGTGTCGCGGGCGGCGCGACTACTGTCAATCTTGACGGTACACCTCCAGGAGTTACGGCAACTCCCATGGCGGTGCCATCGGCGAGCAATGGCATCAATGGCGCAGAACTATCGGCGGGAGTCATCGTCAACGTGGACCTCAATGGTACCAACGCTATCGCTGGTGATACTTTAGAGGTGCTGATAAATGGAATTTCATTTTCAACGCCAGTACGTCAGGTTTTATCTTCAGCGCAGGTGACTGCAAAGCTCGCTTCAGTAACGATACCCGCAAGTGCAGGATGGGGATCGGACGGCAATAAAACTCTGTCGGTCTTTTTCACTGATGTACTTGGTAACGCGGGTAGTGCGGGCGGCTCAGTGACCGTCTCGCTCGATACGGTTGCCCCGAATTCACCTACAAATTCATTGTCGATTCCAGCAGCATCAAATGGCGTGAGCGCAAGCGAAAGGAGCGCAGGACTGGGAGTCTTGGTCGACTTGACAGGGACTGGTGCGGTTGTTGGTGATAAGCTGGAGTTGTTAGTCGATGGGGCATCGTTTTCATCAGGTGTTAGTGTTACGCTCAATTCAAGTCAGATTACTGCAGGTTTGGTCAACATGACGATTCCAAGTGCGGCAGGTTGGGGGAGCGATGGAAGTAAAGTCATCAGTGCACGGGTGATTGACTTTGCAGGGAATGCAGGCGTTGCTGGCGGTGGACTTACGCTCAACTTAGACACGGTTGCTCCGAACGCACCATCGTCACCATTGAGTGTGCCCGCAAATGGAGGCGGCGGCGTTACAGCGGCCGAAAAGAGTGCAGGTGTTGATGTTTCGGTAAGTCTAACTGGAACCAATGTGCAGGCTGGTGATACGGTTGAAGTTCTGCTCAATAACAATCCCTTCACGACGCCGATTACTCACGTCCTAACAGCACCTGAAATCGCATCAGGCTCAATCACTTTGACGGTTGGACCTGGCAGCGGGTGGGGGGCTGATGGGGCCAAAACCTTGACTGCAAGATTCATTGACGTTGCTGGAAATATTGGAAGCTCTGGTGGCTCTATTAGTATCACTATTTTGGATACAACTGCGCCTAATGCTCCCGTTTCCGCTTTGTATGTGCCAAGTGCCGTAGCAGGTATCAGCGCCAGTGAAAAAAGTGCTGGAGTGCTGGTTACTGGTTATCTCGCTGGAACCTTCGCCGTTGCCGGGGATACGGCGCAGCTTCTTATCGATGGCAGTCCTTTCGCATCACCAGTGACGCATGTTCTGACATCACTCGAAGTTACTGCAGGTAACTTCAATTTTACGGTACCCAATGCCGCTGGCTGGGGAGCTGATGGCTCTCATATTCTCACCATGCAACTGACCGATAGTTCAGGCAATGCCAGTGCAGCAGGCGGTGCTGTCACGGTCAACTTAGATACGACAGCACCTTTAGCGCCTAGCAACGTGATTAGCGTGCCGATAGCAGCGAATGGCATTAACTCCACTGAAAAGAGTGCAGGAGTTCAAGTCACAGTAGATCTAACAGGTACAAATGCTGTCGCCAACGATAGCGTCGAAATACTATTAGGGGGAAGTTCTTTCGCCGTACCAGTATTGCATGCCTTGACTGCACCAGAGATTTCCGCTCATTTTGCCACAGTGACGATTCCGTCCGGCGCTGGGTGGGGCGCTGATGGAACCAAGACAATTTCGGCTCAGGTTATTGATGTGGCCGGGAATGTTGGTCTAGCCGGTGGAAGCCTAACGACCGTTTTAGAAACCTCGATGCCATCCGCTTCAGGTTTGCCGGCCTATACCGATGTCGATAGTAGTGGCACCATAAGTGCAACAGACACCTATGTCTTTACGATCAGTGAAGCTACAGATAAAGCGGTTGGCATTGGCAGTATCAATGTTAGTAACTCACATACACTTGGGACGGGCGCGACAGCGGTTTGGAGTAGCGATGGCATTCATCTTACTTTGACGTTAGGAACAGGGACGTCAGTAGCAATTGGCGATACCATTAGCCTTATCGGCGTGGCTGATCCTGCCGGTAATATGACGAGCTTGTCATTCACTATCTAATTGAGAGCATTAGAACCAAACTCTTAGTTAAGATGAGCTAGTCCTCTGTCATCCAGAAAAATACAGTTGTGAGTCGTTTCTCACGTAACTCCTTGCCGAAGTATCCGGTACCACAATGAACTAAGTTCGCCTTATAGAGGATCATGCGGTTGAAGACATTTTCAACTCGCATATCTTCGTACCAAGCTTGAATCGGTAAAGATTTGACTTTTAAGGCGTCGACGAGATTATTGTGAGGCGCTTCCACAATATTGCCACCGATCGCGCCGTTGGGATAACGTAAGCGGCAGAAGCTTGTGCCTGAATTCGGCGCTGGACGTGGGCTCAAATAAATCACGCAAGCATAGCGGCATAAATTTCGACTATCGGTATGGGGATGCGGCACGGTTTCACCTTCACCGACAAGTTGCGCCACGTTGCAATCGAGTCGCAATCCCCCTGCTGGTTGTTCGGTCCACAAACGATCTTTACCGACTAGTTTTTTTACGATGGCTTCGACGTGAGCGAGTTCTTGTGAATTGAGTGCGCCATGAAAACGCATCCCCGGCCAACTCTCGGGTTGGTAGGGTCTGCCGTATTCCCATTGTTCTCGCGAAAAGCAGCGTTCGGCGATTTCTTCGGCATTGGGTAAAACATCATCGACGATCCAGTAGTTCTTGCCATGTTCGAGTTTCTCGTAAGGCAGTTTAGGCGCAATGGCCGGAATCGGTGGTAAGGGTGTGTTCGGAATAGGCAGTGGTAACATGGTATTGCAAATAGTCTCTGGTCGTTTTTCTTAGCTGTGTCGATTTAAGATAGTTTGTCTCGAAGGTGCTTGCGCTAATTGCTTGCCGCTTTGATGAGCTTGCCCTCTTTCATGACGAAGGCCACGTGCTCCAACACCTTAACATCCTTCAATGGATCTGCTTTGACCGCGATCATGTCCGCCGCATATCCTGCTTCCAGACTCCCTAAAAAGTGTGATTGATTGAGGAGTTCAGCGGCATTGAGTGTTGCGCTACGGATCGCCGCTATCGGCGTCATGCCTGCCTCCACCATGTAGCCAAACTCTTTGCCATTCTCACCATGAGGAAAGACCCCAGCGTCGGTACCAAAAGCAATCTTGACACCTGCTTTGTAAGCGCGGGCAAAGGTCGATTGGATGCGCGGACCAATGGCCGCCGCTTTTGGCTGCACCAGTGGTGAATAATAGTTCTCAATCTTGGCTTTGTCGGCAACGAATTTACCAGCTGAAATTGTCGGGACATACCATGCGCCTTTTTGTTTGAAAAGCGCGATCGCCTCATCATCCATGTAGGTACCATGTTCAATCGAATCGACGCCGGCCCGCAAGGCACGCTTGATACCCTCATTGCCGTGGGCATGAGCGGCAACGCGGAAGCCATAGTCTTTCGCGGTCGAGATCAATGCTTGCAGCTCTTCGTCACTGAATTGCGCGTTATCAGCGCTTGAAGCTTGACTCAGTACGCCTGCGGTAGCGGTGATTTTGATTAAGTCAGACCCCTCTTGGTAGCGACTACGAATCGCCTCACGTGCGCTTTCGACGCCGTTGATGACGCCATCTTCTGGCCCCGGTTTGCCGAGTGCATTGCGGAATTTACGATTGAGTCCATTGCTAGGATCGGCGTGACCACCAGTGCTAGCAATTGATTTGCCCGCGGTGTACATCCGTGGCCCCATCACATCACCATTGTCGATCGCTCGTTTGAGCGAAATACTAAGACCATCACTGGCACCTAAGTCGCGAACAGTTGTGAATCCTGCTAACAGCGTACGTTCCGCATACTTGATGGAACGGAAAGCGATGTCAGCCGCATCTAGTGTTAAGGCTGCCCGAAATTGTTCGACTTGTGGTTTGGTTTCATCGCTCAAGTGAACATGCATGTCGATCAAACCTGGTAAGCAATAATAGCCACTCAGATCAATGCGATTTTCGGCTTTCACACTGGCATCAACACGATCGCTGGGTAATATCGATTTGATGAGCTTGTGGTCGAGCACCACGCTCATTTTCTCGCGCCAAACGCCCGCTTTGACATCGAGTAATTTTCCGCAATCGATGACAGTTTGTTGTGCCTGCGATTGATGGCTACACAGTCCGAAAAGGATGGCAGCGATGATGGACAAAGGACGGCGAGCTGACATGAGGTTCTCCAAAATTGACTGCGCTTGATTGTAGCGGGAACAAGCCCATCCCTTACAGATTTCCCATCGAGATTGTCCGGTTATGGGCATTTTCACTACAAAAATAGAAGCGTTGAAAAATATTTCACAGATTTTCTAAAGGGTTTGTGCAAATGACATGAAAAGTGATCTGATGTACAAGAAAAGACAGAAAAGATTTATATCGTATTAATGAATTCAGAAAAGATTACAAAAGTTTTCTTGCAGAAATAATTTTGGACTGCGATACTCGCGACTGCTCGAAATCAGGTACTACTATGTTTGTAAAAATTTTTTGTTTTTTGTTTTTTTTGTTTTGCTCGATGAATACTGCGGCGGAAGGCGTTGCAGTGAAGTCCAAAAGTCCGCCGATACGCCTTTTCTTGCAGGAAAATCTTGATGCGAAAGGCAGACAAATCCCGGTTGAGGAAAAGGTTCATCAAATCATTCGTTTTTTTGAGCGTGAAACAGGCCTGAAATTTGAACCAATTATTTTGCCTTGGAAGCGAGCGCAAGTTGAGACCCTCAATGGCGAAGGAATAATCTATGGCTTTTCGAAATCAGTCGAGAGAATGAAGCTTTATCATTTCTCTCAAGCTTTGATTACAGAAAAAGTCTGGGCCATCACTTATGGTGAACCTAAACCACACTTTAAGAATGTAGAAGATCTAAGTGGCAAAGTGATTAGTATTGGTCGCGGTTTTAGTCACGGTCTTGAATTCGATCAGGCGCGAGGAAAAATCTTTACAGTGGAAGAAGACTCAGCTTCGACAGCAGCTCGATTCAAAAAAATTGTCGCGAAGCGAAGTGATTTAATGCTGTGGCCTGTGCGCAATATGGAGACAAGCAAACAAGTAGAAGATTACGTCAATAAAGTTCTGATTCCTGAAGCTAGCGATCCTGAATTGCGCCACCGTCGTTTTGACGTTTCCGATAAGCCGATGTTCTACGATACCGTGCATTTTGCGAGTGCTAAGGGAAAGTACGAGGACGCTATTAATAAGATCGATCGTGCAATGGAGAAGGGTATGCGCAGTGGGGAATTGCCGCGTGTCTTAAAAGGATACCATTAGCTTTGATATTCGATGCCCAACTTCCTTACTCGAGTGTCGCTCCCACGCGATGAGAAATTAGAGTATCTAATGCAAGGTAAGATGCACGATTGCGGCCTTGTTGTTTGGCTTTATACAGGGCCGTATCTGCAGCATCAATTAGCGCTGTGACTTCACGGTGCTTGCTGGGGTCATAGGTGCTCAGTCCAATGCTGATTGTGACGTTCTTGGCGGCTTTAGACTTCAAGTGGGGAAGGTTCAACGCATTGACCGTATTAATCAATTTTTGCGCAAATTGCATGCCGTTCTCAGCCTGCATATTAGGTAGAACTAAAATAAATTCTTCGCCTCCATAGCGCGCAAGCATGTCTGAAGAACGAGCTAGTTGTGATTTGAGCGCTTGTGCCACAGCGATTAAGACTTTGTCTCCGGCGGGGTGTCCGTAGTAATCGTTGTACTGTTTAAAGTAATCGATGTCCACCATAAAGATAGACATTGGCCATTTCTGACGTATGGCCTGACCTATCGCTATTTTGTAATGCTCGTCAAAGAAGCGCCGGTTATAGAGTCCGGTAAGTATATCGGTGGTGGCATCTTTCCTTAGAACTTCTGAATGAGAACGCAGCATCTTTTCTCGTCTAATAGAAGTGCTAGAGTCGCTCACTTGAATCAAAGCACAGCGATACCCTTCATGCAAATTTAAGGCGGTAACAGTAATTGACTGATGTATCGTTTGGTTAGTGTCATGGTCGTCACTAGGATACAAAGCTAGTGGAGCACGATGCAACGCGTTGGAGAGTACCGCAGGCAAGCCGTACTGCAAAGTATTCCTTAACGCAGCCATAAAAGCTGGGCTTGGCACTTGTAAAAATGCTTGCTCAACACTTTTGCCTAGTGCCTGGTCGGCAGTTACCCTCGCGTGTTTTGACAACCAATCGTTCCACATTAGAACTTTGCCGCCGCTATCGACCACAAAAATCCCCATGTTGATCGAGTCGAAGATAGCGTTCTGATAGAGTTCGATGCCGTTCATTCTATCGTCCCCAAGAAACGTTCAATTTGCTCAACAAGATTGCGCAGTGACATTGAGCTCAACAAGAAAATGAGGTGTCCTTCAGAGTGCCGTTTTTCTATCGCTAGATCTATGTGTAGTAACAAGACATAAGGTTGGTCTTCGGCTTGATTGAGGCTTTTGAAGATGTCGTCAAGCGAGGCTATCTTGTAGTTTGGTAACGAGCTATCCAATGAAATTTTGAGCATATCAGCCATCGCCGATAGGCAGGCATTCAGAATGATATTGCCGAGTTCGCACATTGCCTCTTGCTCAAACTCGGCGATCTCTTCAATGCCCATTTGCGAACCCATCATATCGCGTACGATTTCGAGCGCGTGACTTTCAGTGAAGAGCAAAAGTGCTTGGGCATCAAATGGTCCCGAAAAGTTTTGGCTGACGACGCCGAACTTGCTGCTATTAAAAGTCAGCATGGTTGAATCAACTTCTGCCGTTTTCTTGATTTCTATGGACGGCACTGATAGCCTCACTTCATCACCGACGATCTCGCTGAGGCTGGCGGCAGCGCGACCCGCGCCGACGTTGAAGACCTCGACTAATGCGTCTAAATGAAGTTCAGATAAATGATTCACGCGGTCTCCGTAAAGTAACGTAAGGCTTCTGCGATAGATTTTTCTGTGACCGGTTTGGCTACAAACAAAGCACCCATATTCTTTGCGCGTTCTTGAAAGGCTTCTTGAATATTCGCGGAAAAAATGACCATGCGCAAATTCGGCAACTTACTTAAGATTT
>CAYWNE010000016.1:39777-45535 GCA_964459555.1 uncultured Burkholderiaceae bacterium
TAGTCGCGTTTGAAAACTCTGTTAGATCAGATGTTTCGTTTGAGATGAAATGTTATTTTTTGTTACGTAGCTTACGCCAAAGTGTGGTTCGACTGATACCTAAATGTTTCGCTACCATTTCTTTGTTGTTTTGATACCGCATTAAGAGGGCTTCAATTTGTGTCTGCTCCTCTGGCCACGTTGCGGTTTTTGTGGCCGCACTTAGTTGCGGTGCAGCTTGAGATTCTTGAAACATTAAGATCGGAGTTGATGACTTACTATCGTTCAGTTCTGGTACCAGATTTCTGAGCAAAGCCGGCGTTACGGCTTGCAAAGGATTGACAGAGAGTGACAAAGCCACACGCTCCATCGCATTACGCAATTCGCGTACGTTGCCAGGCCAAGAGTATTCTTGTAGCACAGATTGGCAACGTAGCATTTCTTCGTGCAGATTGGGATGTGGGCGACTGCCCAGCGTCGCACTCGCATGTTTCAAACACCATTGTGCTAGGTCGACCACGTCCTCAGGGCGTTCCCTTAGCGCTGGGAGGTGGAGGCGTAACACAGCAAGACGATAAAACAAGTCGGCGCGGAAGCGACCTTCTTGTATGCGTTGCGCAAGGTCACAGTGCGTAGCCGAGATAATACGGACATCAACCGGAATAGGTCGGACACCACCGACACGCACGACCTCGCGTTCCTCCAAAACTCTTAATAAGCGGGTTTGCAAACTGAGCGGCATCTCACCAATCTCATCGAGAAACAGAGTGCCCCGATGTGCCGCTTCAAATAGGCCCGCATGACCGCCGCGACGTGAGCCAGTAAAAGCACCTTCTTCGTAGCCGAATAATTCAGATTCCAGCAAGGACTCTGCAATGGCGCCGCAATTGACAGCGACGAAGGCTTGGCGTGCGCGGGCGCTTTCGCGATGTATCGCTTGTGCGGCTAACTCTTTGCCAGTACCGGTTTCGCCTTGGATCAAAACGGTTGCTGGTGAGCGCGCGAACAAGCTGATGTTCTGCCTAACGTTTTGCATCAAGGTCGATTCACCGCGTAAGTCTTTGATGCTGTGGCGTGCGCGCAATTCACCGCTATGTTGTTGCCGACCGCGTGAACTTTCCAATTGGGTGAGGCGGGCGATTTCAATGGCGTCGTCGAACGCTTGGCGGATCGAACTGGCGGAATACATGAAGATGCCAGTGAGACCCGCTTCTTCGGCGAGATCGGTAATCAAACCGGCGCCAACGATGGCTTGTATGCCCATGGCTTTCAATTCGCTGATCTGTGCCTTGGCATCTTCTTCCGTGACATAAGTTCTTTGCTCCACTTCGAAACCAAAAGTGATTTTGAAGTCGGCTAACTCTTGCATGGTTTCTTGGTAGGTGACGATGGCAATCGAAGGACTGATTTTGCGTGCCCTCGCCAAGGCTTGCATCACATCGTAGCCACTGGCCTTGGCGATCACGACTGGAACAGGGAGTCGATTCTTTAAATAAGCGCCATTCGAACCGGCCGCAATCACGGCGTCGCAACGTTCCGTTTGCAAACGCTCGCGTAGGCTTTGTACCGCTTCTTCAAAGCCTAGATGAATAGGCTCGATTTCTGCGGTGGCATCGTACTCCACCATGATGTCGCGGAATAAATCGAACAGGCGCGAAATCGACACCGTCCAAATGACAGGTTTGTCTTGGTTGTCTCTACTGTGATCGCGAGGTGGATGGATGCGCTTATTCATTGCTTATTGTTTTCTGTTTATTTCCCACAGCTCTGTAGCTTGATTGGTGTGCTATCGATGTTTCATCGCTGTTTCATTGCTGTTTCAAATTATGTTTCAAATATGTTTCACCTGCAAGGGAAATCTGAAACATCGCTCCCTTGTTGATTAGCGTCTAAATGGTTCAGTAGTCACTAACTCAATGATTTCTTTAATCTTTATTTTCACGCGAAAGAGAAACTGACTGTCTGGCACGCGCTTTGCAATAGCAGCAGCATCCCATTCAAAAGGAAACCAAAATGTCTCAATATTCCGCAGGTGCAGCCTTCCGTAAGGCGATGCAAGAAGAATCTCCATTACAAGTGGTTGGCGCCATCAACGCAAACCACGCTCTGTTAGCGAAACGCGCTGGTTTTAAAGCGATCTATTTGTCGGGTGGCGGTGTTGCCGCTGGCTCGCTTGGCTTGCCAGATCTTGGCATTTCTAATTTGGACGACGTCTTAACTGATGTACGTCGCATTACCGATGTCTGCGATTTGCCTTTGCTGGTTGACGTCGATACTGGCTTTGGTTCGTCGGCATTCAATGTGGCGCGCACTGTGAAGTCGATGATCAAGTTTGGCGCAGCAGCAATGCATATCGAAGACCAAGTCGGCGCAAAACGCTGTGGTCATCGTCCAGGCAAAGAAATCGTCAGCAAACAAGAAATGGTTGATCGTGTGAAAGCAGCTGTTGATGCGCGTACCGATGAGAACTTCGTGATTATGGCGCGTACCGACGCACTCGCTGTCGAAGGCTTGGAAGCCGCGATTGATCGCGCCTTGGCTTGCGTGGAAGCGGGGGCGGACATGATCTTTCCTGAAGCGATTACTCAGCTCGATATGTACAAACAATTCGCCAATGCGGTGAAAGTGCCTATCCTCGCCAACATCACAGAATTTGGTTCCACACCTTTGTACACAGTAGAAGAATTGGCATCGGCCGATGTCGGTTTGGTGCTCTACCCATTGAGCGCTTTCCGCGCCATGAACAAAGCTGCAGAAAACGTCTACACCGCAATTCGTCGTGATGGCACACAAAAGAATGTCGTCGACACCATGCAAACACGTATGGAGCTGTACGAGCGCATCAACTACCACGACTTTGAACAGAAGTTAGATGCCTTGTTTGCGCAGCAAAAAGCAAAATAACCTGCAAGAGATACCTTGAAATAATCGGAGAATCAACATGACCACACAAGAAAACCCAACATTCAAACCAAAAAAATCCGTTGCATTGTCTGGCGTTGCCGCAGGTAACACCGCGCTGTGTAGCGTTGGTAAGACAGGTAATGACTTGCATTACCGTGGCTACGATATTTTGGACGTTGCTGATAACTGCGAATTTGAAGAAATCGCTTATTTGTTGGTGCATGGCAAATTGCCGAACGCGGCTGCATTGGCTGCTTACAAAGCGAAGTTGAAATCTTTGCGCGGCTTGCCAGCGAATTTGAAATTGGCCTTGGAAGCTTTGCCTGCATCTTCCCATCCTATGGACGTGATGCGTACTGGCGTGTCGGTTTTGGGTTGCACATTGCCTGAGAAAGATGATCACAATATTCCTGGTGCCCGCGATATCGCCGATCGTTTAATGGCTTCGTTTGGCTCCATGCTCTTGTACTGGTACCACTTCAGCCACAACGGGAAACGTATCGATGTTGAAACCGATGATGATTCCATCGGCGGTCATTTCCTGCATCTCTTGCACGGCGAAAAACCAAAGGCCTCTTGGGTACGTGCAATGCATACTTCCCTGATTTTGTACGCGGAACATGAATTCAATGCTTCAACCTTCACTAGTCGCGTGATTGCGGGTACAGGTTCCGATATTCACTCTGCGATCACGGGTGCGATTGGTGCCTTGCGTGGTCCAAAACACGGCGGCGCGAACGAAGTTGCTTTCGAAATTCAAAAACGTTATGACAATCCAGATGAAGCAGAAGCGGATATCAAACGTCGTGTGGAAAACAAAGAAGTGGTAATTGGTTTCGGTCACCCGGTTTATACCGTTTCTGATCCGCGCAATAAAGTCATTAAAGAAGTAGCGCGCACTTTGTCGGTCGAAGCAGGCTCGACCAAGATGTATGACATCGCTGAACGTTTAGAAACAGTGATGTGGGATATCAAAAAAATGTTCCCGAACTTGGATTGGTTCTCTGCCGTGTCTTATCACGTGATGGGCGTACCAACAGCGATGTTCACACCATTGTTTGTGATCGCACGTACTTCCGGTTGGTCGGCACACATCATCGAACAACGTATCGATAACAAGATTATTCGTCCGAGTGCGAATTATGTGGGGCCGGAAGATTTGGCGTTTGTGGCATTAAAAGACCGCAAGTAAATTTTGGATCATTTTTAAAACCCGTATTCGGGCGCATCGCTAGGCGGCAAACACAGCAATATGCCAAATTTGCGAGTATTGCTGCCTAGCGCTGCATCCCGACTACGGATTCTCTAAACGATCCAAAGCTGCAACCTCTACCTAATTCTTTATGCATTGACGAAGATTTCTTAGAGTGCACAAAGTACGGATTGTTGAATTAAAAAAGTTCAAAACAGAACAATGGAATTTCCTATGAATACAAACTACAGAAAATCACTCCCCGGCACTTCTCTCGATTATTTCGATGCCCGCGAAGCGGTGGAGGCGATTGAAGCTGGTGCTTATGATAAATTGCCGTACACCTCACGCGTCTTAGCTGAGAACTTGGTGCGCCGTTGCGATCCCGCGACTTTGACGAATTCTTTGAAGCAATTGATTGAACGTAAGCGCGAGTTGGATTTTCCGTGGTTCCCTGCACGGGTGGTGTGCCACGATATTTTGGGCCAAACAGCTTTGGTCGACTTGGCCGGTTTGCGCGATGCGATTGCTGATCAAGGTGGTGATCCTGCCAAGGTGAATCCTGTAGTGCCAGTGCAGTTGATCGTTGATCACTCATTAGCTGTCGAATGCGGAGGCTTTGATCCACAAGCGTTCGAGAAGAATCGTGCGATTGAAGATCGTCGCAATGAAGATCGCTTCCATTTTATCAATTGGACCAAGTTGGCGTTTAAAAACGTTGACGTCATCCCTCCAGGCAATGGCATCATGCACCAAATCAATTTGGAACGCATGTCGCCTGTCATTCACAATCAAAATGGTGTCGCTTTCCCTGATACCTTGGTTGGTACAGATAGTCACACACCGCATGTCGATGCACTCGGTGTGATTGCGATTGGCGTCGGTGGTCTGGAGGCGGAGAACGTCATGCTCGGCCGCGCTTCTTGGATGCGCTTGCCCGACATCATTGGTGTTGAATTGAGCGGTAAGCCACAGCCCGGCGATGCCGCGACGGACATCGTCTTGGCACTGACTGAATTTTTGAGTAAGTCCAAGGTCGTTGGTGCTTACCTCGAATTCAACGGCGCAGGTGCGGCGGCACTGACGCTTGGTGACCGCGCGACGATTTCGAATATGGCGCCAGAGTATGGTGCGACCGCGGCGATGTTCAGTATCGATCAACAAACGATAGACTATTTGAAATTGACCGGTCGCGATGAAGCACAGGTCGCTTTGGTCGAGACTTATGCGAAGGCGGCAGGCTTGTGGTCGGATAGTTTGAAGAACGCCGAATATGAACGTGTCTTGCAATTTGATTTGTCGACCGTCGTGCGCAATATGGCCGGTCCATCCAATCCGCATGCTCGTGTTGCGACAACTGATTTGGCTGCCAAAGGTATAGCCGCAGCGTGGGACAATGTGCCCGGTCAAATGCCTGATGGCGCAGTGATTATCGCGGCGATCACGAGCTGCACGAACACATCGAATCCACGCAACGTGATCGCCGCAGGTTTGTTGGCGCGCAATGCGCATCGCCTCGGTTTGACGCGCAAACCATGGGTCAAATCTTCATTGGCGCCAGGCTCCAAAGCTGTCACTTTGTACCTCGAAGAAGCTGGCCTGATGCAAGACTTGGAAGCCTTGGGGTTCGGTGTGGTGGCGTACGCATGTACTTCATGTAACGGTATGTCCGGTGCCTTGGAT
>CAYWNE010000017.1:0-45451 GCA_964459555.1 uncultured Burkholderiaceae bacterium
GTACCCAGATTGATCAAAACTACAGCAGTTTTTACGATCTTGCCGTGTGCGTAGACTAGTTCTTTGACAAATGCCATATCGATTGACCTATCGGTTCTAAGTGTTCAAATGTAAAAATGATGGGGTCTTCAATGCCCCGTCATTTCATCACAGTGCCAGCAACTCACGCGCATGTTTGCGGGTCGTGGCCGTGATTTCCACACCACCGAGCATACGGGCAATTTCTTCCACCCGTTGTTTGTTGTCGAGTGGTGTGATGTGCGAAACAGTTTTGCCATCGTCTTGCGTTTTGCTGACTTCAAAATGTTGATTGGCTTGGCTGGCAACTTGCGGTAAATGCGTGACACACAAAACTTGATGATCTTGACCTAGGCGTTTGAGCAGGCGTCCAACCACTTCAGCGACAGCACCGCCAATACCGCTGTCAACTTCGTCGAAGATCAGCGTTGGGGTTGCAGTGGCGCTCGATGCGATCACAGAAATCGCTAGAGAGATGCGCGCTAGTTCACCACCCGAAGCCACTTTCGCCAGCGGTCGGGCTTGCACTCCTGTATGGCCAGCCACCATGAACTCAATTTGCTCTAAGCCACTGCTACTTGCCTCGCAGGCTTGTAGTTCGACCACAAAACGACCGCCAGCCATGCTTAAGTCCTGCATTGCCGTACTGACAGCATTGCCGAGATCGCGTGCCACAATTTGGCGTTTGGCGCTCAGGGCTTGTGCGGCGCTAAGGTATTCCTGGTAAGCCGCTTGCTCTTGTCGTTTAAGGCCTTCGATATCTGAGGCCCCTGCAAGTTGATTGAGTTGGCTTTGTAGGCGCTGTAATTCTTCGAGCAATTGTTCTGGCGCGACATGGAAGCGACGGGCGGTGCTGTGTAAGCTTTCGACGCGATCTTCGACGGCACGCAAACGTGCAGGATCAAGTTCAACGCGGCCCAGATAATCATTCAAAGCATACGAACATTCTTGCAGATTAATGCGAGCAGAGTCTAAGGCCTCGGTGATTGGTTTGAGTTGACTATCATACTCTTCAAGCTTGCTGAGTTTTTGTAGTAAGGCTGAAACTTGTGAGATTAAGGGGTGATCATCTTCGCTGATCACATTTGCTGCTTCTTGCGCGCCTTCGAGCAGACTTGCAGCATGCGCTAAACGGCTATGCTCGAGGTTGATTTCCTCCCACTCGCCAGCACGTAATTGTAGCTTGTCGAGTTCGCCGACTTGCCACTCAAGGCGCTCGCGCTCTTGGAGAATATTTTTAGCATTGTGCTCGAATTCTTCACGTTGCTTGGCGAGATTGCGCCAATGCTTATAGCGTTTTCCAACTTCAGCGCTTTGTGTTTGGAGGCCACCTTGCTGATCAAGTAGCGCCCGTTGCGCGTCACTCTTGAGCAATGATTGATGTGCATGTTGCCCATGAATGTCGACCAAGAATTCACCGAGTTCGCGCAATTGAGTGGCGCTTGCGGTGATGCCATTGATATAGGCTTTAGAGCGGCCGGCATTGTCGATCACACGGCGCACGATGAGATTGCCTTCGTCGTTCGTCAAATCATTGGCCTGCAACCATGCATTCGCTTCTGGGGTGAGGCTGAATTCGGCGCTGATATCGGCCTTTTGTGCTCCTTCACGCACCATGCTGGCATCGCCGCGGCCACCGAGTGCGAGGGCGAGGGCATCAATCAGTATCGATTTGCCGGCACCGGTTTCGCCTGTGAAAACGGTAAAGCCCGCCGAAAATTCAAGCTCGATATGGTCGACAATGACGAAGTCACGAATGGCTAAAGTGCGTAGCATAATGGTGTTTTAAAAATCCAAGAATTTTTGGTTTTTTGGAGTGGCCGATTCGGCGCTTGTTCGCCGATACCACCGATGCGCTATTTTAACTCAGGCTTAGCAGGCTGGTGCAGTGGCAGTGCCTGTATTCGTGGGGCAAAGTACATGCCCACCTCAGTTTCAGTTCAATGCACCTTCGACCGAAGGATATTCATTCCAATGTAGTTTTTCACGCAAGGTGTGATAGTAGTTCCAGGTTTCTGGATGAAGGAAGGTGATCTTGTGAGCAGAGCGGCTGATAATGATCTGATCTCGGTGATTGAGATTGGCAAAAGACTGCATATCAAAATTCACACTAGCGTCGCGCCCGCCGACCATTTCGACCTTGACCACGCTGGTTTCGGGCAAGACGATAGGGCGATTCGAGAGTGCATGCGGAGCGATTGGCACCATGGCTATCCCGCCTAAAGCTGGATGCAGAATCGGTCCCCCCGCTGACAGCGCGTAGGCGGTAGAACCGGTAGGCGTGGAGACGATCAAACCGTCGGAGCGCTGGTTGTACATGAAGTGATCATCGACGTCGACTCGTAGTTCTATCATGCCGGAGCCAGCGCCGCGCGACAGTACGATGTCATTGAAGGCGACACCGCTAAAAATCTGTTCGCCATCACGCACGACGATGGCTTGTAAGAGGCAGCGCTGCTCGGCGATATGTCTGCCATCCAAAATTTCGCTAACGGCGCGTATCATCTGATCGCGCGGGATGTCGGTAATAAACCCTAATCGACCTTGATTAATGCCGATCAGTGGCACATCATAGGGCGCTAATTGACGAGCAATGCCAAGCATGGTGCCGTCACCACCGAGTACAATCGCAACATCGGCTTGACGACCAATATCAGGCACGGAAAGAGAATTGTGCGCCATCAAATCTAAGTTCTGCGCCGAATCATTATCAAAAACAATGCTGTGACCGGCATCCGCGAGGAAAGCCGCTAACTCATTGAGCGACTCGCCCATGCCGATAGCGTTGTATTTCCCGATCAGTGCAATGGTTTTGCTAGAACTTGTCATCGTCGTCGAATTTGGTCGTGAAGGCTCAAGATTACACTATTTTCTAGTGGAAGCTAGCAGCTTTCATGCTTTTGGCACTAGTCTGTGCACGTCGGCAGAAAATAATAGTATTCCGTGTTGCGTCGGTAACCTAGCGACTCATACAAGGCTTGGGCTGGGAGATTGTCGTGTGCGGTTTCGAGGAATAATCCTTTGGCACCGTCTTGCGCGGCAAAGCTGCGTGCCGCCTCCATCAATGCTTGCGCGACACCGCTGCGACGAGCGGAACTGGCGACATAAAGGTCATTCAAAATCCAGAGTCGCTGTGCCGATACCGAAGAAAAACTAGGATATAACTGCACAAACCCGAGGCCTTGTTCTGTCTTAGGATTTTCCTCGAGCACGGTATGTTCTCCTTCCGAATCATGCTCGATCGCGAGAAAAACGACGGATTGATTCGTGGACAGTCGCGCGTGAAGAAAGTGCCGCGCCAAGTCAAGATCAGATGGCTGCTCATAAAACACGCGATAGGCGTCAAACAAGGGCGCGAGGGCATCAAGGTGTTGAAGCTCGGCGCGAATGACAGAAAAATTTTTGTTCAAACTCATGGTGAAATTGGTTTTTAAAGTCGTGGAGGTCAGAATTCTGCTTGTTTCGGCTTTCTGGATTGGTGCGGGTTTGCCTATTTTTACGTATGGTCTATTGAGAATAGATGGAAGGTGATTGATCGCTTTATAATACCCCAAGGAATGTGCTAACGAGTACGATCATGTTGCATGCATGGCGTCAACCAAGAAAAATAGGCGTAACAGCCGAAGGCCGGATTTATGAAAAAAATAGCGATTGCAGGTGCGGGAATCGGTGGTTTAGCAGCGGCTATCCATCTGCATCGGCAAGGACACCAAGTTCGCATCTTTGAGCATGTGATTGATCCGACTCCGGTAGGTGCAGGTATTCTTCTGCAGCCGAGTGGACAAACACAATTGGCGCGACTTGGGCTGCTCGATCGCGTTGAAGCATTGGCCCATCGCGTGCATAGTCTGCAAGGCTATTCAGGTTCTTGGCGAAGCTTGGATTTGCATTATCAAGATCTCCGACCCGATTGGTATGGGCTGGGAATTCACCGCGCAAGTCTACATGGCGTACTTTGGCAAGCAGCGCGCGAGCTTGGTATTCCGATCGAACTTGGAGTAGAGGTAGAAAGCTTCAACCAAGATCCTCGTGCGGTACACCTCAGCTTGCGTGATCTCAACTCAAATGGCACAAGCCAAATCGCTGATCTTAAAGATCTCACTGACAATGTGCGCGTATTGAGTTTCGATGCACTCTTGATCGCGAATGGAACACGTTCACACCTACGCACTTTGCTGCCGATTTCTCAAAGCTATCGACCTTATCCTTGGGGTGCTTTTTGGACGGTACTCGATATTCATGATTGGCCTTATCCTGAAATTTTGATGCAACGTTATCGCGGCGCTGCAGTCATGATGGGCATGTTGCCAACTGGTTTGAATCCACGCACCAAGGCGCAGTGTTACTCCTTGTTCTGGAGCTTGCCACGTAGCGAATTCAAGCAGTATCAAGAGGAGGGGCTAGAAGGCTTGTGTCGTTGCATTGATGCGATTTGGCCAGAGGTTTCAGAGCGTCTGCGGCAACAGCAAAGCGCCGTGATCGAGAACGCTCCAGCAACGCACATTGCAATTGCGGAGTATGCTGACGTGAGGCTAAAAGCCTATCATCATCAACGCGTTGTGATCCTCGGGGATGCGGCGCATGCCATGAGTCCGCAGTTAGGGCAGGGGGCGAACATGGCTTTGATTGATGCCGCTGTTCTTGCCGATTGTATGGCAAAGCAATCTGATCTAACGACTGCGTTTGCAGCCTTTACGGAACGCCGTCGACGCCATATGGCCTACTATCAGATGGCAAGTAAGTGGATGACGCCCTTATACCAATCGCATTATCCCGTGGGATTTTTACGTGACGTTGGTACCACTATTGGACGTTGTATAGGACCGCTTTACCGTCAATATTTGCATACCCTGTGCGGCGCGAAACAAGGACTATTTGATTGGAAAGCGGAGCAAGATGCTTTGTGATAGCCCGTGGTGATACTCAATTTTTAAAGACCCCAAATTATGCAAACTAAGCCGCAAACTATGACTGAAATTAAGGCCATCATATTTGATCTCGATGACACATTGTGGCCTTTGCGACCTTTAATCGCGGCGGCTGAACAAACGCTGTACGCATGGTTAATTGAACGTGTGCCGAGCATAGCCCAAGCTGAGACGGTTGAAAGCCTGCGCGAACGTCGTATGGCATTGGTACCGCGCGATCCACGATTCTCCTATGACTTGTGGGCTCTGCGTCATGCGGCACTTTCTGAAATCTTGAATGAATATGATGCGGACCTCGCGCTTGCTGATGCGGGCATGCAGGTCTTTGCTCACGCTCGCAATCAAGTTTCCTTATTCGACGAGGTCAAAGAAGGGCTCGCCGCTTTGCATACGAACTTGCCATTGGCGACGATTTCGAATGGTTTTGCGAATTTGAATGCGATAGGTTTGTCACATTATTTTCAGTTTTCTTTGGCCGCACATGAAGTGGGATGTGCCAAGCCAGACCCGCGTATTTTTCAGCAGGCTCTTGATCGTTTGCGGCTCGCTCCAGAACAAGTTTTATACGTCGGCGATGATTTGCGTTTGGATGTGGAAGGAGCCCAAGCGATTGGAATGCGCGCAGCGTGGATGAATCGGTATAGAATAGATTTGAAACAGACTGCTCATGCACATGTTGTACCTGATTTGATTGTGCATGATTTACATCAGTTGAAATCACAGTTGATGTGACAATATGATGTCTTAGCGGTGGATTGGAAGCGGCGCAGTCCTCAGAGTGAACAAGACATCGCTTCATTAGAAAACGAGCAATTCTTCGAATTATGCATTTAGATAAACGCGCACAAACACTATTGAAGGCCTTGGTTGAACGCTATATCGCGGATGGTCAGCCGGTTGGATCGCGTGAGTTGTCAAAAATTTCAGGCTTAGAGTTATCGCCTGCGACCATTCGCAATGTGATGTCTGACCTTGAGGAGATGGGTTTTGTCGCCAGTCCACACACTTCGGCTGGGCGGATTCCGACCCCACGTGGTTATCGGGTATTTGTTGATCAGCTGTTGACGGTGCAAGAAATCGACGAAAGCCTGCTGCAAAATGCGCTTGGCCAGAGCGCGCAGTCGTCGATCATCACGGGTTCTCCTCAAAAAATCATCGCCAATGCGGCGCAAGTTTTGTCCTCGCTTTCGCAGTTTGCAGGCGTAGTGATGAGTGCCCGACAAGAGTCGATTTTCAAACAAGTCGAGTTCTTGCGTTTGTCTGAGCGGCGGATTCTCTTAGTCGTGGTGGCTCCGAATGATGAGGTGCATAATCGTTTGCTGTTGACTGATGTCGACTATTCGCCAGCACAGTTGGTGCAAGCCGCTAACTACCTTAATCAACATTTTGCCGGGCAGAGCTTCGAGCAAGCGCGTATGAGCATTCATCATGAAATGCGAACTTTGCAAAGTGACATGAATCGCCTGATGTGCGCGGCGGTTGATGCGGGTAGTGAAGCGATGGCGGAAAATAATGAAGATATGGTCATCTCTGGTGAGAAAAATCTACTGAATGTGAGTGAATTGTCATCGAATATGACGTCTTTACGACGAATGTTTGATCTATTCGAACAAAAAAGTGGTTTAATGCAACTATTGGATGTTTCCTGCAATGCCTCTGGTGTGAGAATATTCATAGGCGGCGAATCGCAATTGGTGCCTATGGAAGAAATGAGTGTAGTTACAGCGCCGTATGAAGTGAATGGCAAGGTAGTAGGTACTTTGGGCGTTATCGGGCCGACGCGAATGGCCTATGAACGTGTGATCCCGATTGTCGATATCACCGCAAAATTGCTGTCGAACGCCCTCAATCATTGAAGTTTGGTTGTTTGCTCGTAGTGCTTTTTCGGAAATCAAAAACTGGTAAAAGAATATGGCAGAAAACAAGGATATCTCGGTACTCATCGTTGACGATAACGATATGACGCGTGAAACCTTGCGCGTGATTTTGCGCCACGAAGTGTATAACGTGGTCGGTGAGGCATTGGATGGTGATAGTGCGCTAGAAATGGCGACACGTCTCAAGCCCGACATTATTTTGCTCGATGTCGTGATGCCCAAGGTCAGCGGCATCGAGGCGCTCAGGAGCATTAGGATGGTGATGCCAGACGTGATGATCTTGATGGTGACTGCGAACAAAGATCAAGATACCGTCTCCGAGGCGGTGAAAGGTGGCATTAGCGGCTATATCATTAAACCGTTTAACGCCAAGAAGGTGCTCGATACGATACAAAGTGTTGCTGTCAAAGTGCGTGCAGCTCGGGCACAGGCTGCGGCGCAAGCAGCGGCGAATCAACAAGCAGGGTAGTCCACACGAGCGCTATGATCGCCACGGCTTGCCCATAGCAAGCCATGGCGTTTTTTCGTTGAGGCTATTTGGATTTTCGATGTTCGCAATTTTCCTTGGTGCAATTGCCATATAAAGCAAGTGCATGTTCGGCGATCTTGAAGCCGCGCTCACTGGCAATATCATGCTGACGTTTTTCAATTTGTTCATCGAAAAACTCTTCAACTTTTCCACAATCCAAACACACCAAGTGGTCATGGTGTGAACCTTCATTCAGTTCGAAAACCGCTTTACCGCTCTCAAAATGATTGCGATGTAAAAGACCAGCCTGCTCGAATTGAGTAAGGACCCGGTACACCGTCGCCAAGCCAACATCCATATTTTCTGTCAACAAGATTTTATAGACGTCCTCTGCGGTGAGATGGCGGACGCGGCTATTTTGGAAAATCTCGAGGATTTTCAGACGTGGAAGGGTCGCTTTCAGGCCGCTGGCTTTGAGGTCTGGAGAGTTATTTGTCATGTTTTCAGTCAAAAAGAGGCGAAGTGCTTTATGATATCGGCTTTATCAGCTTATTCCGCTTAGATTGGATTTCCGTTATCTTATCCTGATCTATGCAGTTTCGACAGTAGTACCATTAAAACTGAGGTTGTTCATGCCATTGTTGAGTGTTAAAAAATCTTTTCTCTTGAGTATTGTTGGCCTACCGCTGTTGCTGAGCGCCTGCGCCAGTGCGCCGAAGCAGGCGGAATCAGCTGACGCAAATACTGGAACGCAAGTGATAAAGCCTTCAGGTTTGTCTCAGTTTTTTGGAATTCTCTCTCCCTATCGAATCACAATTCAACAAGGTAACTTTGTCTCAGAGGAGATGGCAAGTCAGCTAAAAGAGGGAATGACGCGAGAGCAGGTTCGCTTTATTTTAGGAACAGCTTTGTTGACGGATATGTTTCATGAAGATCGCTGGGATTATCCATTTCGCTTGCAAAAACCGAATGGTGAAGTGATCACGAGTAAGCTTGCGATTCACTTCAAAAACAATACCGTTGAAAAGTTTGAGCGTGGTCCTTTACCGACCGAAAAAGAGTATTTGGCGCAAATCACTACCGCAGCAATTGCAACGCGTAATGAAAACATGACGCCGACTGAACCACAAAAGAAAAAATAAGAGTTAAACATGGCTGCAATGAAAATCGCGGTGGCTGGCGCGTCTGGCCGCATGGGTAAAATGTTGGTCGAAACAATTCTCGCGGCCGATGATGCGAGCTTGGTAGGTGCATTAGATATTGCGCAATCGCCAGCGCTAGGAACAGATCCTGGTGTAAGTCTTGGTAAAGTGACAGGCGTCAGTATTGAGTCTGATCTTGCAAAAGGTTTGGCGCAAGCAGAGTACTTTATTGATTTTACTCGCCCAGAAGGTACGCTTCATCATGTGGAGTACTGTGCTGCGCATGGCATCAAAATGATCATCGGTACCACCGGTTTCGATGATGCCGGCAAAGCAGCAATCGCCAAAGCCGCTGAGAAAACAGCGATCGTGTTCGCGCCAAATATGAGTGTTGGTGTCAACGTCACAATGAAATTATTGGAGCTGGCGGCGAAGAGTTTTTCGCATGGTTACGACATTGAAATTATTGAGGCGCATCACCGTCACAAAGTCGATGCTCCATCAGGTACTGCCTTGAAGATGGGGGAGGTGATAGCTGATGCGATTGGTCGCGACTTGAAAGAAGTGGGCGTCTTCGCGCGTGAAGGTGTCACCGGCGAACGCGATCCATCCTCAATCGGTTTCGCGACGATTCGCGGCGGTGACATCGTTGGTGATCACACTGTCTTGTTCGCTGGCATTGGCGAACGTGTTGAAATCACGCACAAGTCTTCAAGTCGTGTGACCTATGCGCATGGCAGTTTGCGTGCGGCACGCTTCTTGGCTGACAAGAAGACTGGCCTTTACGATATGTACGACGTGTTGGGCTTGCGTTAATCTGAGCAGCGATTCTGTTCCTGCTTCTCGAACGTTGCTAGCAAGATTCTGATACCTTGATTGCCGAAATCAGCTTCTCTACGGTCTAAAAGTTTATCTAAAAATTCGTTCAACCTACTCTTCATAAAAGCACAAAAGGACTGACATGCCAGTATCGATTTCTCAATATTGGGCACAATTAGACGAATTAGGACGCATCGTCGCGTTTCTCTTGATTGCTATGTCGTTTGTGAGTTGGTTCACGATCTTCGCTAAGTCATGGGTATTTTGGCGCATTCGCCGTTCTGCTCCAGATGTGCAACGTTTTTGGGATGCTGCGACAATGGAAGATGCGGTGATGACCTTAGAGTTGGTCGATGTCGAAAATGTTTTTACTTCAATGGTCAAAGCAGGTGTGGAAGCGGCCAAGACAGACCGTCGCGCCAGTACTATGATGCATAAAACCTCGAAGGCCGAAATTCTGACGCGCATCTTGCGCCAAGAAATGAACCAAGTGACCGTGCGTCTCGAGTCGGGCTTAACGCTGCTGGCATCGGTTGGCGCAACGGCTCCATTTGTTGGTTTGCTTGGTACGGTTTGGGGAATTTATCACGCTTTGACAGCAGTTTCGGGGAGTGCCGCGATTCAGATTGATTTGGTTGCTGGGCCAGTCGGTGAGGCCCTGGTTATGACTGGCTTAGGTTTGATGGTCGCGATTCCAGCAGTCTTAGCCTACAACGCATTCAACCGCATCAATCGTATTACCTTGGCGGAACTTGATGGTTTTGCTTATGATTTGCATGCGCACCTAAGTCAACAAGGCTAAGGAATCATCATGGCTTTTGGACAGTTCAATGGAATAGGTGGTCGATCTGGTAAGCCCCTGCATACCATGTCTGAAATCAACGTCACCCCGATGGTGGACGTGATGCTGGTCTTATTGGTGATCTTTATCATCGCAGCGCCATTGTTAAACCATGCGGTGAAGCTGGATCTCCCGAAAGCCAATGCTGAAGTCTTGCTGAAGCAACCGAATATGGTGAATATCTCATTCGCTGCAGATGGTAAGTTGTATTGGGATGCGGAATTGATCGACCTCAATGGTGTCGAACAGCGACTTGCCCAAGCGGCGAAACTGCCCGCGCAACCGGAAATCGTTTTGCGCGCTGACAAGGATACGCGTTTCGAAGTAATCGCTAAAGTGATGGCGAACGCACAAACTTTGGGTTTGACGAAGGTCGGCTTTGCTACTTCGCCTCAGCAAGAACAATTAAAGCAAACGAAGCCGAACGCCGCAGCCAAATAGTTGAGCGTCCTTGATTCGGTGAGTTCATTTCCACTGCATCAGACGACATGGCGCAGATCCATGCTGCAATTTCAGCATCTTTCGACGGCGCAATGAGGATGCTGGTCATTTGATAATTTAGTCCTTTCCACGACACAAGTGCTTAGTCAGGGTTTTTAAGCGTTTTTTTCTAAGATTTTCCCGCGTTTTGCCGTGCTTTTCTGGCGGCTAAGTACGCTTTCCTCGTATAATCCTAGGTTCTAGACTTGATAGGCAATTTTCCTTCGGATTTATCCTCGTCCTGTGCTTGAGTAAGATCGAATTTCGTTTCTGAAGCCCTAGTGATGAGATCAGGAAACAAGTCGAAGTCGTGAGCCTATGGCATCGCGCGCAAATTCGTTAATTCAAGAAACAAAAAGGGCAAGAGCACTTGTGCTTCATTGTCTTCGTACATTCATCAATCATTTGTAAATCATCAGTAGAACGTCATGCAAGAAAAATATAGCCCAGCTGAAGTTGAACAAAGTGCCCAGCAACATTGGAGCGCAAGCAATGCGTTCAAAACCGTAGAAAATGATCCTCGCTTCCCGAAAGGAAAGTACTACGCCTGTTCGATGCTGCCTTACCCATCTGGCAAATTGCATATGGGCCATGTGCGTAACTACACCATCAACGACATGTTGGCGCGCCAGTTGCGCATGAAGGGTTACAACGTCTTGATGCCCATGGGCTGGGACGCGTTTGGTTTGCCTGCTGAGAATGCAGCGATCGCGTATAAGAAATCGCCTGCTGAATGGACTTACGCCAACATCGAAGACATGAAATCGCAAATGCAGCCGCTGGGCTTGGCATTTGATTGGTCACGTGAAGTGGCGACTTGCGATCCTGAATACTATCGTTGGAACCAATGGTTGTTCTTGAAGATGCTGGAAAAAGGCATCGCTTACAAGAAAACCCAAATTGTGAACTGGGATCCGATTGACCAAACCGTGTTGGCGAATGAGCAGGTGATTGATGGCCGCGGTTGGCGTTCAGGCGCCATCGTCGAAAAGCGTGAGATTCCAGGCTACTACTTCGGCATCACGCAGTATGCGGAAGAATTATTGTCCAGCATCGACCAACTCGATGGCTGGCCAGATCAAGTGCGTACTATGCAGCGCAACTGGATTGGTAAAAGCGAAGGTGTGCGTTTTGCGTTTAGCCATGACATCAAAGATGAGTCTGGCGCTTTGGTGCAAGACGGCAAGATGTATGTCTTCACGACCCGTCCCGACACAATCATGGGCGTGACGTTCTGCGCGGTCGCCGCTGAGCATCCCTTAGCGACTGTGGCTGCAAAAAATAACACCAAATTAGCGGCCTTCATTGAAGAGTGCAAAGCCGGTGGCACCACTGAAGCAGAATTGGCGACCAAAGAAAAAGAAGGCGTGCCAACTGGATTATTTGTTACCCATCCTTTGACTGGCGAACAGGTCGAAGTGTGGGTTGGTAACTATGTCTTGATGACTTACGGCGACGGCGCTGTGATGGGCGTACCAGCTCATGATGAACGTGATTTCGCTTTTGCGAAGAAGTACGGTATCGCGATCAAACAGGTGGTTGCTGTGGAAGGCGAAAGCTTCACCACGGACGCATGGGCCGAGTGGTATGGCGATAAGCAAAAATGCGTGACCGTCAATTCAGGTAAATATGATGGTTTGAATTACAAAGCTGCCGTCGATGCGGTCGCGGCTGATTTGGCGGCCAAAGGTGTAGGCGAAAAGAAAACCACCTGGCGTTTGCGCGACTGGGGTATTTCTCGTCAACGTTATTGGGGCACACCAATTCCTATTATCCATTGCGATGATTGTGGCGATGTACCAGTGCCTTACGAAGATTTGCCCGTGGTCTTGCCAACCGAATGTATTCCAGATGGTTCGGGCAATCCATTGAAAACCCATGCTGGTTTCTTGAATGTGCCTTGCCCGAAATGCGGCAAGCCTGCACATCGTGAAACCGACACCATGGATACTTTCGTTGATTCCAGTTGGTACTTCATGCGTTATACCTGCCCAGATGCGAAGACCATGGTCGATGAGCGCAATGACTATTGGATGGCGATGGATCAGTACATCGGCGGTGTTGAACACGCGGTCTTGCACTTGCTGTATGCGCGTTTCTGGACCAAAGCAATGCGCGACATGGGCTTAGTGAAAATCGATGAGCCGTTCAAGAATTTGTTCACGCAAGGGATGTTGTTGAATGAATCCTTCTACCGCGAAGATGAGAGCGGTAAGAAGACGTGGTTCTATCCGAATGAAGTCGAAGTCAAGCACGATGAAAAAGGCCGTCCGATTTCCGCCAGCTTGAAGAGTGATGGTCAGCCAGTGCAAATGGGTGGCATCGAGAAGATGTCGAAATCCAAGAATAATGTGGTTGAACCAAAAGACATCATCAGCCAATTTGGTGCTGACACGGCGCGCTTGTTTACGATGTTTGCCGGTCCACCAGATCAAAGCGCCGCATGGAGCAGCAGTGGTGTCGAAGGCGCATCGCGCTATTTACGTCGTTTGTGGGCCACTGCCTTGAAATTTGCACCAACGATTGCCGCTGGTGCGACACCAAGCAGCAACTATGCAGCCGATGTGAAAGCTTTGCGTTTTGAAGTGCACAGCACCTTGAAGCAAATTGATGGCGACTACGATCGTTTGCAGTACAACACGGTCGTCTCTGGTGCGATGAAATTGTTGAATACGATTGAATCCTTCAAGTCCGAAGCAGAGGGCTCTGCACAAGCCTTGCGCGAAGCTTTCGGTATCTTGTTGCGCGCTTTGTATCCAGTTTGCCCACACATCACCCACGCTTTGTGGAACGACTTAGGCTATGCGGTAGATTTGGGTGGCATCATTGACGCGCCATGGCCACAAGTTGATGAAGCCGCCTTGGTGCAAGATGAAATCGAATTGATGGTACAAGTTAACGGCAAACTGCGCGGCAGTATCAAGGTTGCTAAAGACGCTGATAAAGCGACCATTGAAGCGGCAGCTGTGTCGAACGAAAGCGCTGCTCGTTTCATCGAAGGTACGCCGAAGAAGATCATCATCGTGCCGGGCAAGTTGGTCAATATTGTTGCCTAATGTGGTCCAAGTTGTAATCGAGGTTTGCTAATCGTTTAATGAAAGTCAGCGAACTTCGGAAACCTCATCATCATGCATGTTCATGGAGCATGATGATGAGCAAAGAATTGAATAGATTTTGAATCGCTAGGAAAACGTGCATGAAACTTCAAGGCCTCTTGAAAACGGTATTGACTCTCGTAGTGTTAGCAAGCTTGAGTGCTTGCGGTTTTGCCTTGCGTGGTGCAGTGAGTTTTCCGTTTCAAAGTATTTACGTTGGTCTTCCTGATAATTCGGCACTCGGCGGTGAACTGAAACGTCATTTGCGCGCTAACGGTAAAACAGAAATCAGTAATGAAGCGACGCAAGCAGATGTGGTGCTCGATGTGCTCGGCGAAACGCGCGACAAAGCGATTTTGTCTTTGAATAGCCAAGGTCGCGTGCGTGAATTTAATCTGATTTACAACCTGAAGTTTAAGGTGCGAGACAAGGCTGGTCGTGAGGTGTTGGCACCGACGACGATTAGCTTGAAGCGTAATCTCAGTTTTAAAGAAAACGAAGTCCTCGCGAAAGAAGCGGAAGAAGCTTTGCTTTATCGCGATATGCAATCAGAAATCGTGCAACAAATTATGCGTCGTTTGGCGGTGATCCGTATGGATGCGCCTGCGCCATAGAACACTAGCGAGTTTTGTTCGTTCACATTAAGAGCCCCCATGCAACTGCGTTACGATGCCATTGATGCCCATCTCGCCAAAGGTTTGGCGGCGATCTATGTCATCTCAAGCGATGAGCATTTATTGGTGCAAGAAACTGCAGACAAGATTCGTAAGGTCGCACGTGAACAAGGCTTCCTTGAGCGCGAAGTCTTAACGGTTGAGCGCTATTTCAAATGGGGCGAACTGCTAGCGGCGAATCAATCGCAGTCTTTGTTTGGCGATAAAAAATTTATCGACGTGCGCATTCCTAGTGGAAAGCCCGGCAAAGACGGTGGCGCCGCGTTGCAAGAGTATGTGAAAGATCTGTCGCCCGATAACATCACGCTGATTACCTTACCCAAGCTCGATTGGGCGACGCAGAAAGCCGCGTGGGTAGGCATGTTGCAACAAGCTGCCGTGTATATCGACATTCCCTTAATCGAACGCGCGGCTTTACCGAATTGGATAGGTCAGCGCCTTGGCGCACAAGGCCAAAGTGCAGATCGACAAAGCTTGGAGTTTATCGCTGACCGCGTCGAGGGTAATTTGCTCGCTGCGCATCAAGAGATACAAAAGTTGGGCTTATTGCATCCGCAAGGTAAGCTCAGTTTTGAAGTGATTCATGATGCCGTGTTGAATGTCGCGCGTTACGATGTGTTCAAGCTCAACGAAGCCATGCTGACGGGAGACGTCGCACGCTTGGTCCGCATGTTGGACGGCCTCAAAGGCGAGGGCGAAGCCTTGCCGCTTGTATTGTGGGCGATGGCGGAAGAATTACGAACCTTACTCAAATTAAAATCAGGCGTCGCACAAGGACGCCCACTTGGCGCACTTCTCAAGGAATATCGTATCTGGGGGCCGCGCGAAAAACTGATGGAGCCCGCCTTGAGGCGCGTCAGTTTGCCGACACTACAAGCAGCGCTACAAGATGCTGCACAGATCGACAAAATGGTAAAAGGCTTGCGCGCCCCCAAATTCGGCGGCGATGCATGGGATGCATTGTTGCAGTTGGGATTGCGAGTCGCTAAAGCAAATTAACGCTTCGCCAAATCGCTTATTTGGGCGCAACGCGTTGTTGCTCATGCTCGCAATATCGACCTATTGCTACGCTGAGCGCCTAGCGCTGCATCCCAACTAAGCAATTTTGTGAAGCTTAGCGCCAACTTGTAATGAATACATATTCGAAAAAATGAGTACAGAAATGAACACTGGCGACATCGCCACTTACATCAAAACCCTAGGTCAACAAGCCCGCGCCGCTTCGCGTGCCATGGCCAAGGCCGATACGGCGACCAAGAACAAGGCCTTGCTGGCAATCGCCACAGCGATTCGCCGCGAAGCACCGGCCTTACGTGCGGCAAATGAATTGGATTTAAGCGCAGCAAAAGCGGCAGGTATGGAAGCAGCCATGCTAGATCGTTTGACACTGAGCGACAAAGCGATCGAAACCATGGCGCTCGGCCTCGAGCAAATCGCAGCATTGCCCGACCCCATCGGCGAGATTTCGAATATGAAGTATCGTCCTTCGGGGATTCAAGTTGGACAGATGCGCGTGCCTTTGGGTGTGATTGGCATTATCTATGAAGCACGCCCAAACGTGACGGTCGATGCCGCAGGACTTTGCATCAAGAGTGGTAATGCCACGATTTTGCGTGGCGGCTCAGAAGCGATTAATTGCAATCGGGCTTTGGCGCAGTTGGTGAAAGAAGGGTTGGCAGGCGCGGGATTGCCTGAGCAAGCAGTGCAGGTGGTCGATACGACCGACAGAGCAGCCGTTGGCGCTTTGATCACCATGCCTGAATACGTGGACGTGATTGTGCCGCGCGGTGGCAAAGGCTTGATCGAACGCTTGATGCGCGAAGCGACTGTGCCAATGATTAAGCATCTCGATGGCATTTGCCACGTCTATATCGATGATAGAGCTGATCTTGAGAAGGCGATCGCCATCGGGTTCAATGCCAAATGTCATCGCTATGGTACTTGCAATACCATGGAGACTTTGTTGGTCGCTGAACGTATTGCGGACCAAATTTTGCCTCTGCTGGCAGTTGAGTATCTGAAGGAAAAAGTCCAATTACGCTGCGATAGTACGGCTCATGCAATCCTGCAAGATTATCCGTATTTGGCGAAGGCGGATGAAAGCGATTGGAGTACTGAGTACCTCGCGCCGATCTTGGCGGTCAAGGTGGTTGGCGGTATGGACGAAGCGATCGCGCATATCAATCATTATTCCTCGAAGCACACGGAGTCCATCATTACCGAAGACTATAGCCGCGCCATGGCATTCTTGCGTGAAGTTGATTCTGCTTCTGTCATGGTGAATGCTTCGACCCGCTTTGCTGATGGATTTGAATATGGCCTCGGCGCAGAAATTGGGATTTCTAATGATAAACTTCATGCGCGTGGCCCAGTCGGCTTAGAAGGCCTGACTTCCTTGAAATACGTGGTATTTGGTCACGGCGAAGTACGTCGCTAAATCATGCGAAGTTGCGGGCCCGAATGAGGCGAGTTTTTTTGAATGTGAACTGAAGGTTATCCATGTATTTGTATATCAAAGCGCTACATATCGTCTTCATTGCCTCGTGGTTTGCCGGCTTGTTTTATCTGCCACGGATCTTCGTCAACCTCGCGATGGAAACGCAGCCAGCGAGTATTGAGCGTTTGCTTTTGATGGCGCGTAAGTTGTATCGCTTTATGACGATCTTGGCGGTGCCTGCTTTGGGCTTAGGAATTTGGATGTGGATGGGCTATGGCGTCGGACGTGGCCCAGACAGTGGCTGGATGCATGCAAAACTAGCGATTGTGATTTTACTGATCGGTTATCACCATGCGTGCGGCAGCATTCTCAAGAAGTTTGAAAATGGTCGCAATCAACGTAGTCACAAATGGTTCCGTGTCTTTAATGAGATTCCCGTGATCATGATGATCGTGGCGGTGATCTTGGTAGTCGTGAAGCCGTTTTGAGGTCTTGAGTGCGACAGCAGTATTTGCGCCTTGTTGAAATAGGTTTTTAGTAGTACCTCTGCTAACGCGGTGTTAGTAGAGTTTAACAATCATGATGGAAAAAAGGTTCTCCATGAAATACTCTTATTTTTGCCCATGCCCACGCGGGCTCGAAACAGCGCTGGCTGAAGAAATCGCCGAGATCGCGATCAACACAGGTTCCGCAACTCTGAAAGTCCATAACCAAGTACCAGGCGGTGTACATTGCTCTGGTGAGTTAGCGGACGTCTACCGCATCAATTTACATTCGCGTATTGCCTCTCGCGTTTTGCTGCGTATGGCGCAGCGTGGCTACAAAAACGAAAATGATATTTATGATCTCACGCTAGAACAGCCGTGGGAAGATTGGTTCACTTACCACCACACGATTCGCGTTGACGTTACTGCCGTTAAGTCGCCGCTCAAGAGTCTAGAGTTCATCACGCTCAAAATTAAAGACGCTGTCTGCGACCGTTTCCGTGATCAGTTTACCCAACGTCCGTCGGTGGATACACGAACGCCCGACATGCGCATCGTTGGCTTTTTGGATGCACACAATTACACGATTTACCTCGATACCTCAGGTGAGTCTTTGTTTAAACGCGGCTGGCGCGCAGAAACGGGTGATGCGCCATTGCGTGAAAATCTGGCCGCAGGTTTGCTGCGTACCACGGGATGGAAACCGGGCACACCTTTGATTGATCCTATGTGTGGATCAGGCACGATTTTGGTTGAAGCGGCTCAGATGTTGGCGGGTATTCCACCAGGCATGCAACGCGAATTTGCTTTCGAGAAGTTTGCTGATTTTGACGAGTCTGTGTGGCAGCAAATCAGAAACGCTGCGAAGCCCAATCCGATTCCTGCAGAACCAACAATTTTCGGCAGTGATATTTCCGGCGATATGGTGGTTATGACACGCAATAATTTGCGCAAAGCGGGTATCACGTTTGAAGTGCCATTGAAGCAGATCGAAGCACAAGAAATCAAAGTGCCATGCACTGAACCGGGCGTGCTCATTACCAATCCACCCTACGGCGAGCGTATCGGTGTACGCGGCGATCATCGTTTCGAACCTGATGAACTCGCCAAAGAATTCTTCGCAGCGTTTAGCGGCACCTTGAAACAACGCTTCGCAGGTTGGAGTGTGTTCCTCTTCACTGCTGATTTAAGTTTGCCAAAACTCTTGCGCCTCAAAGAATCACGCAAGACGCCATTCTTCAACGGTGCCTTGGAATGCCGTTTATTCCGTTTTGACATGGTGGCTGGGTTCAATCGTCGTGAATCGGCGAAGCCGAAAGACGCGGAGTAAGAGTTCGCTTGCTGAGCGCTAGTGTTCTGAAATTAAAAAACAAGGAGATCTTGATGCGTGTGTTTGTAACGTTTTTGGCTTTGCTTTGCTCGATGAATTTCGCTGTTGCGCAAGAGTTGGGGAAAGATTCGCGTTTGTTGATAGCGGGTACATCAAGTTTGAAAATCAAGAATGATCGTGCAGTGGCTTGGTTTAGCATTACTGAAGAAGCGAAGGACAAAGAGGTCGCCGCTTCAGCTGTGAACAAGAGAGCCAAGCTTGTGCTCGATCAATTGAGAACTGATTACAAAGAAGTAGAAGTTACAACTCCTGCTTATTCGGTGGAGGCGGTCGAGGAAGAAGTGGAAACGCAAATTGCACCGAACAAGAAGACTATGAAAAGTCAAAGAATTGGCTGGCGTGTAAGACAGAGTGTGAATATGCGGACCACGACCTTGGAGATTTTACCGAAACTCATCAGTGAATTTCAGCAGAAAATGGAGTTAGATAGTTTAGGCTTTGAGCTTTCAGAGGCAGCACATAAACGAGCTGAGAAAGATCGCCTCGATGCGGCTTATCAGAATTTGTTTGAACGCATGCATGTCGTAGCGCAAATTATGGGAAAGAGGTCGGCAGATTTCTTGATCGAATCGATCGACTTTGATGGTTTGGAAAGTGCTGGTCGCTACCGTAATGTGGACATCTCCGCTTCCAGTCCTGCATATGGAAGGGGGCGAAAGTTTGAGCCAAGTTTCGAGCCAGGAACAACCAATGTTCAAGGTCGTGTCGAAGCGCGGGTGAGAATGAAGTAAGTGTGTTCGACATTTGATAGAAAAAGGAGCGATAACCTCGCTCCTTTTTTTATGAGGTTTGTTAACGCTGTTGTCAGTCGTCGAACGCGTCGTGAAGCTTGAAATTCAAGTCTGTGACTTAGTCCTCGCTAGGAAAAATTTCGTCTGAGGGTAAGGTGGATCGTGGATAAGCGGCATAACTTGGAATTTTCTACGGATGACTTCCTGTTGTCTTGGCTTCCTTGCTGAGTGTCGGTTTTGGTCGGCGAATCAGTGTGATCATATTCTCTAGGCTGTAATACTGTCGTGCGGCGTCGCGTAGCTGAGTCGGCGTAACTGACAAAAAACGATTGGGTGCATAAATGAACTCAGCGACCGAGGTGTTGTATTCCGCTGCTTCCAGCGTCCTGTCAGCCCATTCTGAATTACTCTTTATATTCGTGTCATGTTCCGCCTGATATTTTTTCTTGACCTGCGAGATTTCCTCTTCGAGTATCAATTCCTCTCGCAAATTCTTGAGCTCATGGCGAATGGCGTCTACGACTTTGTTGGCATTTTCCGGAGCACACGGCAAAACAATATTGATCCAAAAGCCCTCCTTAGGTTTTCTCGTAAAGTCAGGATCAATTGATTCAGAGTAAATTAAACCCAGTTTTTCCCTCAATATTTTGTTTATCCGAATCTTAAGCACATCGTTCAGCATATAAAACTGGGTACGACTGAGTCGACTATATGTTGAATCGCCAAATAGGCTGATGTTGACTAATGCACGATTGTCATAACCAATTTCTATTTCTTCGATGTACTCGCCCTTGCGAGGTTCGAGGTGTGTCTTCCCCATGTCAGGAGGTGTACTCTTGGAAGGAAGAGTCGCAAGGTAAGTGACAATTAGTTCCTTGAGTTTTTTACGTTTGATATTTCCAACGAATGTCGCTTTGGCTCCGTTGAAATTGTCGACGTTGATTTTGTAGTCGTGAAGCATTTGATCCAGCGAGAATTTTCTAAGTTCATCAGCGGACAATAATCTTGGTGTTCGTGGATGATCGCCAAAAATGATTTTGTTTTGCAGGTTGTAAAATTGAATCTCAGGAGATACTTGGTAGTCGGCTATTTGTTTCTCGAGATTTTTCATGCCAGCGTTGAAGAGTGTCTGATCGGCGTGTGGCGAAGTAATGCGTAAATATAGCTCTTGTAGAGCAGCTTCTAAGTCACCTGTTGTCGAGGTGGCCGCGAAGGTAAGGTCATAGTCTCCCGTTGTTACATCAAGTTGGTATTGTTTGCCAGCGAGTACTTCAGTCACTTGCGTTTGATCTAAGTCGGCTAGGCCGAGTGAGTAAAGCATTGATGCTGCATACCTCGCCGAAAAGTAATGATCGTCTGATGCTAGTGCTGTGCCGCCTTGTTTGCGCATCAGAAATTTCACTTCATTCGCCTTGAATTCTGTTTCTTTATGCCAGACTTCAATACCATTAGAAAGTTTGAATTTACTGATCGCAAATTCATCGGGGCCTGTTTCTTCTACGATGTACCCAGGAATGGGGGGGCGTTCCATCAGTTTGGTGCGGGAAGTTTCTTGTACCCAGCGTTGAAGTTGCTGTTTTGAATTACGAAATTCTTTTGATCTCTGAAGAATCGAAGTCGAATCAAGTTTGCTCGCCTCGTCTTTTGTATTTTGAAGAAATGCCGTTGTAAGCTTTGATTGTTCGTTAAAAAATTTTTTAGCCCTGCTTTTGAAATCATTGAGCGTAATTGAAGTCAAAATTTGAGCCTGGTATTTCAATAGTTGCGAAGCTGAGAGCAGGGTATCACCATACAAATATGACTCGATCATATTTTCAACGATAGTCGGTGATTCGATATTTGCTATTTCGCCCAACTGTTTTTTGAGGTCGGCAGCAGTGTTCTTTTTTTGATAATCGAGTTCAGCTTGAGTGAAACCGAATTGATTGATTCGCACCACTTCGCGCCACAAAGATTGAAGAGCTGACCAAGGACCTTTATGGTTGGGAACAACGGCGAGATATCTCCAGCTATGATTCGGTAAATAGTCAAAGTCTGAAAATACAGAACCTGCAAATGGCGGATCGCTTTTTCTAACGAGTGAAGTCAGGCGTTTGTTTATCATTTGCTGAAATATGTCGAAGACCAAATTGTCGCGAAGATCTTCCTCGGTTGTTGTCCTCGTGTATTCGTTGGGGGCACCAAATAAAAGGAATTTTTCTTGGGTTAGCTCATCATCTTGAAATGCGAATGCAGTGTTCTGTTTGAAGCCTACTGTCAACGGCTTGCGTCTGTTAAGAGCTGAACGAGGTTTGGGGATATCTTTGAAATGATCTCGAACTAGATTCAAAGCCTGTTTGACTTCGATGTCGCCGACGATAATGATCGCCATATTGTCTGGACGGTACCATTGACGGTAGTAACGCATTAGTTCGGCTGGAGTGATATTGTCGATCGATTCAAATGCTGCGCTCGGCTCATGTTTGATGTACTTTGAATGGCCTAACATGTGGGGTAAAAGGCGGTCAAAGATTCGACGCTCAGCCCCATTTCTACGTAGCCGCGTTTCTTCCTTCAAGACGGCTCTTTCTTTATCGATTTCTGACTCTGGGAAGCTTAAGTCTTGCATCCAATCTTTCAGTACGGTGAATGCAATCCTTAAGTCTTCTTGGGTGTTGTTTGGGATGGGAAGTTTGTAAATGGTGCGATTGTGAAAGGTTGAAGCGTTGAGATCATTGCCAAACTCGACGCCGATACTTCTTAAGCTATCTACAAGCGTCTTGTTTGGAAAATTCTTGCTTCCATCAAAGGCCAAGTGTTCGACAAAATGTGCCGCTCCTTTTTGATCTTCGTCTTCATCGACAGAACCGGCTTTTACAACAAGACGTAATTCAACATGCTTCTCTGGTTTAGCATTGCGTTGAATGTAGTAGGTCAAACCATTCTCAAGATTGCCCGTTGTTACTTTGGGATCTGCCCTGAGTGGGTGTGTTGTAGTGCTGCTGAAAGCAGTCGAAGACAAAGAAATCAAGACGATCAGCACAAGAGAAAAGTTCACGAATCTATGCGCTTGCTGGCGGTCTTTATGGACATTCTTATGATTGAGGGTCGAGGTCTTCATGGTCAAAAAAAGATTTTTGTTTGCACAAATTGTAATTGCAAAATAAATAATTGTCGACTTAGTAATTTGAGGGCAGTTCGTAGGCAAGGGAGCGAGTTTTAACGTATCCTTATGTTTTTCTTTGAATCAATATTTGGCGTACATCCTCACTCGGTCATCACGTCATAAAATCCTTGCCTTTCATGTCCCAATACACACGCCCCCAACTCAAAGACCCATCATTGATCTTCGATCGTGCACTCATCGCTAATCAATGGGTGGAAAATGCCGCGCGCTTCGCCGTTCATAATCCTGCGACTGGTGGCTTGATCGCTGAAGTTGCTAATCTCGATACTCAGCATGCGCAAGATGCGATTGCCGCGGCTGAAACTGCGCTAGCAAGTTGGTCTGCCTTAACAGGAAAAGAGCGTGCCGCCGTATTACGTAAGTGGTTTGATTTAATCGTCGCCAACGCTGACGACCTCGCTGCGATCATGACAGCAGAGCAGGGCAAGCCATTAGCTGAAGCAAAGGGCGAAGTTTTGTATGGTGCCAGCTTTGTTGAGTGGTTTGCCGAAGAAGCGAAACGTGTTTCTGGCGATGTGCTCGCTTCGACGTGGGTCGACAAACGCACCATGGTATTAAAGCAGCCCATTGGTGTCTGTGCGGCGATCACACCTTGGAATTTTCCGCTGGCGATGATCACGCGAAAAGTCGCTCCAGCTTTGGCAGCAGGTTGCACTATTGTGATTAAACCCGCTGAGCAAACGCCACTCTCTGCGCTGGCGTTGGCGGAATTGGCGATGCGCGCTGGCATGCCAGCCGGCGTCTTGAATGTGATCACAGGCGATGCCGAGCAATCGATCGTGTTGGGTCGCGTCTTATGCGGCAGTTCAGTCGTGCGTCATTTGTCCTTCACCGGATCAACGCCAGTCGGGCGCATTCTGATGCAACAGTGTGCGCCGACTTTAAAAAAACTGGCATTGGAACTTGGTGGCCATGCGCCTTTCATCGTATTTGAAGATGCCGATCTTGATGCCGCCGTCGAAGGGGCTTTGCAATCAAAATTCAGGAATGCGGGACAGACCTGCGTCTGTACCAATCGTTTTTATGTGCACGAAACCGTGTATGAAGCTTTCCTCGAAAAATTTGCTATCGCACTCAAAAAAGTCGTCGTTGGCGATGGCACAGAGCCCGGTGTGAGACAAGGGCCCTTAATCGAAGAACAGGCAGTGACAAAAGTGAAAGCGCATGTCAGTGATGCATTAGCACGTGGAGCACGCTTGATTGCCGGTGGCAAGACACATGCAAAAGGTGGTTTGTTTTTTGAACCAACGATCGTCGCTGATGTCCATCATGAGATGCTGGTGATGCGTGAAGAAACCTTTGGTCCCTTAGCGGCGGTGATGCCGTTTAGGTCAGAAGAAGAAGTCATCGCAGCAGCAAATGATACGGACTTTGGTTTAGCAGCGTATTTTTACTCGCGTGATATCGGTCGTGTGTGGCGCGTCGCCGAAAAACTCGAATACGGTATGGTCGGTGTGAATACGGGTTTGATTGCGAATGAAGTCACGCCGTTTGGTGGGGTAAAGCAGTCCGGACTTGGGCGTGAGGGGTCTAAATATGGGATGGATGAGTACTTGGAACAAAAATACGTCTGCCTCGGGTTATAAATTCAATTCTAGGGCGCATTACGTTGTTGGCTGTCCTCGCAATACTAGTGTATTGCTGCGGGAGCCGCCTAGTACTGCATCCCTATAATTGAATTTATGCGGTGTGTGATTCTTCGGCGCATTACGGCGTTGCAAATGCGCGCAATACTTTTGTATTGCTGTGCTTTGCGCCTAGCACTGCATCCCTATAATTGAATTTATTTGATGTGGATTCTAGGGCGCATTATGTTGTTGGCTGTCCTCGCAATACTAGTGTATTGCTGCGGGAGCCGCCTAGTACTGCATCCCTTTAATTGAATTTATTTGGTGTGGATTTTAGGGCGCATTGCGTTGTTGGCTGTCCTCGCAATACTCCTGTATTGCTGCGGGAGCAGCCTAGTACGGAATCTTTAATGTGAATTTATTGTTGTGCGAAGATTTGAAGTTTTTTGCTTTATTTGTTGTTGTGTATTTTTGAAAGTCTCTCATGCGGTCTACCACTACCCTTAGCTTTACTGGCCTTGCCACTTTATTGGCGGCTTTGTCGATGCTGGGGCCTTTTTCGATTGACACTTATCTCCCGGCTTTTGCTTCAATTCAAACCAGCTTACATGCGAGTTCGATTGAAGTGCAGCAGACATTGACGGCGTATATGTTGTCGTTTGCCGTGATGACTTTGTGGCATGGAGCGCTCTCCGATTCGTTTGGGCGGCGTAATGTGGTGTTGGTTGCTTTGATCGTGTTTGCGATTGGTTCATTTGGTTGCGCTTCCGCGCATACCGTGCATTACTTGTGGGTGTTCCGTGTGATGCAGGGGGTGGCCGCTGGTGCTGGGATGGTAATTGGACGGGCGATTGTGCGTGATTTGTACGAAGGGGCGCGCGCTGAAAAATTATTGTCTTTAGTGACCATGATTTTTTCTATCGCGCCAGCGATCGCACCAATCGTCGGTGGCTGGGTGGTGACACACTCTGATTGGCGCACCATTTTCTTACTCTTGTTTTCTTACACGCTCGTACTGCTATTCGCTTGTTACCGCTATTTACCAGAGTCCTTGCCGGCAGAGAAGCGCCAAGCTTTCAATGTGCAGTTTTTATGGGAGAGTTATCGTGATGTCTTTAAGTCTCCGCGCTTCTATTTTAAGGCGGGCACGATCGGTTGTAATTTTGCTGGTATCTTCTTATTCATTTCTTCCGCACCTGCATTTATCACACAGCATCTCAAGTTAGACGCACAAAGTTTTGGTTGGCAATTTATCCCTATGGTCGGAGGTATTTTCCTTGGGTCATTGGCAGCGAACAGATTCGCCGGACGTATGACGATCGCCAAACAAGTAGCAATTGGATTCTCATTTCTAATGAGCGCGGCCATCGCAAATGTGGTCTTCCATTATTTTTCAGCACCCATGTTGCCGTGGTCGGTTGTCCCTTTGTTTTTCTATGCTTTTGGTATGTCGATCGTTTTCCCCGGTGCGACGTTAATGGTATTGG
Organism: uncultured Burkholderiaceae bacterium; assembly: GCA_964459555.1. Lineage (GTDB taxonomy): Bacteria > Pseudomonadota > Gammaproteobacteria > Burkholderiales > Burkholderiaceae_D > Undibacterium. Next base: position 25,608 of record CAYWNE010000017.1, read on the forward strand.
AACTTTTCTCCCATATTCGCGGAATCGTGGCGTCTTGCCAATCCGCTTCGGTCACGTTGCTGAGTGCGCTCGTCGCAGGTACATTAGCGCCTGCATTGGATCACTCTGTCTTGTCCCTCGCCTTAGGACAACTTGGTTTTGCGACCTTAGCCTTGGTTTTATGGTATAGCGGAAGATGGTATGCCAAGCGAGTCGAGAAACCGATTCCGGATTACGATAATTCGATATAAGACTGCGTTGATCGCAATGGAGCTCAACTGAATAAAGAATTGAGAAGCATAGAGTTTCATTTTTAAGACCTGAATTTTCTAAAAATAAGAAAGTAACGCCTGCAATGTGTTCGACATTGCGGGCGTTTTGTTTTTGCCACAAATAAAAATGCGCGGTCATGAAACTGTCATTTTTGATCTCTATACTGCGCGCTGTCGTTGAATGCGAGGTAATTAAGTACGCCAATCAACGCTGCAAGAAAATGCGCTTGCGAGCGAACATGCGAGTGAGATTTTCTTGTTGAGCAGTTTAATACGACGTAACAAACTTTTTTATTTTCGGACATACATATCATGAAAAAATCGATTCTTGCACTGGCACTCTTTGGTGCATTCTCTGGCGCAGCAATGGCGCAATCCTCCGTAACAATCTACGGTATCGTTGACGCTGGTGTTGCATACAAAGATGCGGGCGCAGGCAAAGTAGTTTCACTAGATAGCGGTTTGAATTCCACTTCTCGTTTGGGTTTCAAAGGTTCAGAAACTCTCAGCGGCGGTTTGAAGGCTAACTTCAATTTGGAAATGAAATTGTCCACCGATACTGGTGCAAATGATGCGAATTTGTTTGCTCGCGGCGCATGGGTTGGTTTGTCGGGTGATGACTTCGGTCAAGTGAACTTGGGTCGTCATAAGTCTTTGACATACATCTACGGTGCGGCGATCGATCCTTTTATGGACGGTTTGTTGGGTAAGACAGACTTGATGTTCAAGATTAATAACGTGCGTGATAATTCCGTTACTTATATCTCCAACAGCATGTCTGGTTTCTCTGTAGCGGGTCAATATGGCTTCGGTGAAAAGGCCGGCAATACAGCAGCAAACCGCGTTACTAGCGTTGCAGCGAGCTACGTAAATGGTCCAATCAACGCGAATATCGTTTGGGATCAAGTAAAAGATACGAATGCAAATTTGGCTGTTGGTGGTGAGAAGTTGTTGGCAGGTATTGCCTATGATTTCGGTGGATTCAAAGTCCATGGTATGTACGAAGAGATCAAAGGCTCTGTTAGTTTGACTAACTTGGCACAAACGAAAGAACAGTTGTACGTGATTGGTGCGACAATGAAAGAGGGCAATCACACTTTCATGGCGAGCTACACTGACTCCAAAGTAAAGACATCTGTCAATGCTGACTCCAACCGTTTCGCATTGGGTTACACATACGACCTGTCCAAGCGCACTAATCTGTACACTTCTTTAGCACGTGTTTCAAACGAGAAAGCAGTGAAGACTTTGGCCGATGTGAATGGCGCAACAGCACGCTTGTTCAATGTTGGTATTCGTCATAAGTTCTAATCAGTGACGTTCCGTGAAGAATCGGCATAGTTCGGTCTAAAACGATTGTTGCAAGAAAAGCCGCCTCTCGTTGGGCGGCTTTTTCTATTTTTTGTCGCGAAGTTTCGTGAAGTTGTGACGGAAATGTAAAATCGCTTGATTGTGGTTTGCGCTAGACTACAATTCAAGCGGCAACATTTTTGAGGGGTTGATCATGAAAAAGTTCGTAATTGCAGCATTACTCGCCGGTTTTCAGTTTGGTTCTGCATATGCAGGAGAGGCGAAGTTGACTTGGGGGAATCTGGATAAATTCACTGACATCCAAGAAGGGCGTGATAATCGCGATCAATTTCGTGAACATCTGAAAAAAGAGTTTTCTGATGTTTTCAATCATTTGGCCAAGAAACTCCCGGATGGCTATACCTTGGCAGTCGACGTGAACGATATCGATTTAGCTGGCGATATCCGACCCAGTACCTCTTTCTGGCAAATTAGGGTAATGACTACGATTTATTGGCCACGCATGGTTTTTAATTATGAACTACGTAATGACAAGAGTGAGCTGGTCGCAAGTGGCAAAGAAGAGCTCCGTGATATGGACTATTTGAACCATCCGCGTATTCCGTCAGGGAACACCCGCTTTGAGTTTGAAGAACGCATGCTTCAAGATTGGTTCCGACACCAATATGCTTCCGGAAATTTTCCAAGTCGAGAAAGCAATAAAATCGCGGTGAAAGAGTAATCCATTTGTTAACGCTATCAGCTGGGTAGCATTAGTATTGAACACTCGCTTGCTTGTTAATGATTTTTTAACGAGCAAGTGGTTTGCTAATCCCTCGTAAAGGCGCGTAAAATGGCGCCTTTATTTTCTTTGGTCACAGCTCGTTGATTATCTTCTTCGATGTTCGCTACTTGTTGCCCCAATCTTGGTGGTCGCAAATAGATAAGATAAAGATGCTGTGCTAATTTGCCCGATCGAAGCGGGCCTTCGAGTTCTCATTCTCATGTCTGAAAAAAACGATCAAGACGCGCCAATTGACGCGCCGCGCAAGCCATTATTCTATGACCCAACCGAGCACCGTATTCGTAGCTTTGTGACTCGCGCAGGTCGCCTGTCTGAAGCACAGGCGAAAGCGATCGATAGCTTGGGTCCACAGTTCATGATTCCTTACGAAAAGAAGGAGCTTGATCTTGTCGCCGCGTTTGGGCGAGAAGCGCCAACGATTTTTGAGATCGGCTTTGGCATGGGGGAGACGAGTGCAAAAATTTCGGCTTTGATGCCAGAGAAAAATTTCATTGGTGTCGAAGTTCATACTCCTGGCGTCGGTAGTTTGTTGAAGTTGGTTGGTGCCGCCGGTTTAAGCAATCAGCGCATTATTCAACACGATGCCTATGAGGTCTTGGTGAATATGATCGCGCCAGAATCATTGGCGGGCGTTCACGTATTTTTCCCAGATCCTTGGCATAAAGCACGGCACAACAAGCGCCGCTTGATTCAAGGGCCACTAGTTGCATTGCTGTGTTCTCGTTTGAAAAAGGGCGCGTATATTCACTGTGCAACCGATTGGGAAGATTATGCGGTACAGATGTTAGAAGTCTTGAGCGCTGAGCCTAGTCTCAAAAATACTGCGGAGACTTATGCGCCACGCCCAGACTATCGCCCGGTCACTAAATTTGAAAATCGTGGCTTGAAATTAGGTCATGGTGTGTGGGATCTGGTATTCGAAAAAGTCTGATTTAAAAATTTCAATTTGCGACGCTAGCTTGTCATGCCGGTTGATCGCAGCGGAAGTTGTGTGAAAAAGCCTTGATGTCATATCTCTGTCATCAAGGCTTTTTACAATCTGCACGATATGGCAGATCCTCACATCACCAGTAATAAGAAAATTCTCATCCTTAGCGTCTCCGCTGGAGCAGGGCACGGTCGCGCTGCCGAAGCATTGCGAGCTCAAGCTGCATTCGACTTTCCTGAGCTTGAAGTAAAGCATGTTGATGTTATGCAGTTTGCGAGCGCAGCGTTTCGCAAAGTCTACACGGACTTCTATCTTCACCTCGTCAACAAAGCCCCCTCGGTTTGGGCTTATTTGTACAACTACAGCAATGAAGCAAAGGCAGATAGCCGCTTGGAGCGAATGCGTCGAGCAATCGAAGCTTGGAATGCTAAAAAACTGCTGAAGTTCATCCATGAGTTTTCACCTGATGCAATCATCTGCACTCACTTTTTGCCTGCTGAGTTGCTGTCACGTATGCGAGCACGAGCAGAAACGACGCCGCCTGTTTGGGTGCAAGTAACCGATTTTGATTTGCATAGAATGTGGGTGCATGAACATATTCAAGGATATTTTGCCGCTAATGAAGAGGTTGCATTTCGCATGCGGGAGCAAGGCATCGCTGAGCAAACCATTCACGTCACGGGCATTCCTATCATGCCGGCTTTTACTCTTGCACCAGAACGCGAAATTTGCGCCAAGGAATTGAATTGTGATCCTCAAAAGTTGACATTGATGTTGATGAGTGGTGGTGCTGGCGTTGGCAATATGGCGGCACTGGCAGAGCGTATTTTGGGTATGCCATTGACTAGGGCTGAAGCCGATTTTCAGTTGATTGTATTGACCGGCAAAAATCAAACTGCCCTACAACAATTGCAGATGATGCAGCCAAGTTATCAAGGACGCTTGTTTCCGATTGGCTTTAGTAATCAGGTCGAGCGACTGATGGCATGTAGTGATTTGATCGTTACCAAGCCGGGTGGACTCACGACTTCAGAATGTTTGGCGATGGGTCTGCCCATGATCGTGAATGCGCCCATCCCGGGGCAAGAGGAGCGCAATGCCGATTACGTGATGGAGAGCGGGGCGGCTTTGAAGGCAATCGATGAAGCCGCACTGCTATATCGAATCCAGTATCTCATTCAACACCCAGAAAAAGTGCAGCGTATGCGTGAACACGCAAAGGCAATTGCTCGCCCCCATGCCGCGCATGATGTTTTGCAGCAGGTAATGGCGCATGTGATGAGTCTTCAGAATCCTGTCTGAGTCGCTGCAATCGCCACTCTTTCCCGAGCCATTTTTCTTCTTACTGATGATGCTTTAGATTATGCGAAGATTTTTGATACATTTCTGTTGGGTCGGCATCATGGCGCTATTCTTGGCGCAAGTTGAAATCCAGATCGAAGGCGGCGCCGGGTGGGCAACCAGTTTACCAACTTGGCGTATCGAGCAACACTGGTTGTTAGACATTTTCTGGGGCGGCCGCGCGATGACCGGGTATCACGCTTGGATGTTTCCTTTCATTGCCATGGTATTTCATCTGCCTTTGTTTTTTATGCAGCGTTGGAGTCGCCGCTGGCAGGCGCGCTGTCTAGCATCGATTATGCAGTTTTGGATCATCGAGGATTTTTTGTGGTTTTTACTCAATCCCGCATTTGGTTTTGCACGCTTTAATCCAATCGATGCGCCTTGGCACAAACATTGGATTGGTGGCGCGCCTATTGAATACTGGCTGTTCTCACTCATCGCCTTTGGTCTTTACATCTACTCTTTTCGTCTTGGACGAACCCCCGCACAAGCCTCTGCCTAATCTCATGGATCACAAAGGCGCTGACGCTTAGCAAGCTCTCGTCGATCATGCTCAAAAAATAAAACAAAAAAGAGCTTGCAAATGCTAAATCACTGTATTACTATATTCATACAGTAATTAATACACCTCGATTTAGACTAATACAGCTACCACAAAATTGTGCTGCGGTCGTGTTTATAAAGAGGAAACCTTAGTTTGATGCTGTCCCAGATTGTAGGCGTGGCCAAGCCAAATCAATGGCACTTCAAAAGTTAGAGAGAACCATGAGTTTATCGCGCGATTTACCTGCAGATATTTTTCAAATTGCTACCGGTAGTAGTGAGCCCATTTATCGTCAAATGATAGAGCAGTTGCGTCGATTGGTGGTTGGTGGTCAGGTTAATGCGGGCGACGGCATGCCGTCGGTGCGTGAAGTGGCGGGCAGTTTGGGCGTGAACCCTATGACAGTCTCGAAAGCGTACAGCATGCTGGAGGCGGAAGGTTTGTTAGAGCGCCGGCGTGGTATGGGAATGATTATCGCCAAGCTTGGCACGCAAGCGAACGCCAGCGGTGGCAATGAAGCGAAACTCGAGTTGCTACGACCGAGTTTGCAAAAGCTTGCTTTAGAAGTCCAACAATTACAGTTGGAACCGGAATCTGTCATTGAAATGTTTTCAAAAATGCTGACTCAGAAAGAGTGAGTACAAAAGTAGGTACAAAAGTAAGTACAAGAAGTGTAAGTACAAAGCATACCGATGTTGACGAATGTAACTCGTAACAGAAACTGATACGTCTCATCGCTTTTTCTTAACGAATTATGTGTAAGGAATTCATCATGAAATACATACAAAGTTTATTTTCGACCTTTTTGCAAATCGTCACTATAGGTTTTTTAAACCACTTCGTAGTCCTCAGCGACGCCTTGGCGCAAACGCCTAGCGCGCCGGCTGTGGTGACTGCAGATGCGCCGACCAAAGGCCTTTTGTTTGAGATTAAGTCTGGCGGCAATACGGCGTATCTGTTTGGCTCAATCCATATCGCGAAGGCAGATTTCTACCCGATGTCCGCGAAGGTGGAGGACGCTTACAAACAAGCTGATGTGGTTGCGGTTGAGGCAGATACTTCGGATCCGATGGCAATGCAGGCTTTTATGCCGAAACTGAGCTATGTGGCGCCGGATAAATTGCAGAATCATTTGAAGCCTGAAACTTGGACATTGATGCAATCAATGTTCGGTCCAGGCGCCGACCAAATGCAAGGGTTTAAGCCGTTCGTAGTAACTTCCGCTGTATTAGTTCAAGTTGGAATGCAAATGGGCTTTGATCCGAACCAAGGTATCGATCTGCACTTCATCAAACGCGCTAAAGCGGACAAGAAGAAAGTGGTAGAGCTCGAAGGCGTTGATTTTCAAGTCAACATTTTGGGCAATCTGAATGATCAAGACGGAGATGCCATGATTGCTTCAATGTTGGAATCGATGAAAACCGGCGAAATGATGTCCGAGTTGAATCAAATCGTCAGTACGTGGAAGGCCGCCGATGCTGCGGGTATTGCCAAGATCTTTACTGATTCAGCGAAAAAGAATGAAGGCTCTCGCAAGTTGATGAAGATGATGATGGATGACCGCAATGAAGGCATGGTCACCAAAATTAACGATTTGATGAAAAGCGGCAAGAAAGTCTTGGTGGTGGTTGGAGCAGGCCACTTGGCAGGTGAAAAGAGTATTGTCGATCTCATGCAAAAGCAAGGCATGGAAGTGAAGCAGATTCGCTAATCAAGTTTGATTTTTGATCACATCATTTGACCCACATATCATTCAAAATTAACCTCGCTGGCGGAGAACTATCCGCCAGCGATGGGGAAGCACTATGAACGCACCAATATCTATTCAAGGCTTAAGCAAAGCATTTGCGCAGCAAACGGTACTCAATCAATTAGATTGGCAGATCGAAGCTGGAAGTATCGTCGGTCTACTTGGTCGCAATGGCGCAGGTAAGACGACGCTGATCGAGTGTTTGCTTGGCTTGAGAGAAAACAACGCTGGCGAAGTGAAATTGTTTGGCGAGTCTAACCAACAATTGTCGACGGAAACCAAAGCAAAAATCGGTTACGTGCAGCAAAGTGCTGATTTGTTTGAATGGTTGACGCCTCGTCAAATGTTGAGATATTTCAAGGCTCTTTACCCTCATTGGAATGATGCCAAAGTTGAGCATTTGATGCAGAAGTGGGTTCTGCCTTACGATAAAGTGATTAGTAAGTTCTCTGGTGGGCAAAAGCAAAGGCTCGCAATTATTCGTGCATTGGCGCATGAGCCAGACCTGCTAATTCTTGATGAACCGGTGGCTAGTCTTGATCCTGCAGGTCGTCGTGATTTTTTGCGGGAGATCGTCGATAGTGTCATCGACAAGAATACAACCATCGTGTTTTCTACACATATTTTGTCGGATCTTGAACGGGTGGCGATGAAGGTCGCCTTCCTCTCGAATGGCAAAATCGTACACGAGCAAGCACTTGATGATTTGATGGAAGTCAGCTTACAAGTCACAGGGCCCGCGTCCTTGATCAACCAGCTGCAAGCAACAAAAGTCTTGCAACGCACTTCACTCAAAGATGGTAACGACCGCCTGCTAGCGCAATGGAGTGCTGAGCAAATGCAAAGCCTTACGCAGCGAAGTGATCTACGCGTCGAGAAATTGGGCCTTGAAGATCTTTTTATCGAGATGACGAAATGAAGCAGATCCTCAATATTTGGATGCAGCCTGTGCATGCGCGATTAAATATGTACAGTTCGCGTTCGCTAGTTTTGATCCTATGTGCAGTACCTGTTTTATCTCAGATATTGGTGTTTACGCTTGATGCTTTAAAAGGTCGCGCTCCTGATCCGCTGATTTATTTGATCGCCTTCGGCATCTCGCTCGCCGCTGTTATTTCGATCTTGCTTTATGGATGGTTTATCCTGCTTGTGATGAATATTGGTTTGCAATACTCTCCAGCGAATGCGCAATTGGTGCCCGGACTTAAACGTCGAATGCAACTTGCCATAGGTTTGCCGATTGTCGTGACGGGCGTGATTGCAAGTCTGATTTTTTCAGTGATTGCTCGGCAACTCGATGCTTTCCCATTCTTCGTAACGGTGGCGTGCACGAGTTTCTTTGTCTTGACGGTGCGATCACAATGGGCAGTGATTCCATTTGTGCTGTCCTTCCAAATCCCTGTTTATATCAAGAATAGCGGCTTAGAGAATCCTATTTTCACAATTGAGAAACAGCTCGGTATCCCCATGCAGTTGCAGTACTTCGGTCTGGGTGTTCTGATATTGTGGGGTCTGCTGTTATGGTTTTTCAATATGAAAGGCGAAACTCATTTCAAGATGTATCAGCGCTGCAAGAACTACAAGGGTGGCATGCAAGGGTTTGATACCAAGGAAAACTCGTTTAGTTTGGGAATGGGCTTCGTCTATTTTCGCATGATGCAGTCTGCAGTCGAAAGAGCTTTGGGCGACAAAAAAGGGGAGCATCGAGGTTCATTGACCAGTTACGTTCTTGGTCCACGCACACACTGGACAACCATGTATATTCAAACAGCCTTGATCGTGGTTTGTGGCAGCGTCTTTTTATGGATAGTTGGACTCTTTGCAGGTAATCGCAATGAGTTTTGGGAGGGATTTGGGCTGGGTTTCGGTTCAATTTTTGGTGGCATGTTTGTGCTCGGTTTGCCTTTGATGTTTTTGGTGCAGATCTTTTTCGCACTTCATAAATCAAACAAAGAACAAGCATTACTGTGCTTGGCACCAAACGCTGGCACTCGCAGCCAAGTTGATACGCATTTGATGTCTTTCATCTTACGCCAGTTTTTCTTGATGTATTTAGTTGCTGTCGCGGCATCTGGCGGTTTGCTCATGTGGATCGGGCAATTTGATTTGAAAGGCGCAGCACTCGTGCTCTACCTCAGTTTCTTGATGCCCTGTGGCTTAGCCTTGGTTGCACCACACGCGCGAATGCGCAGTGCGAGCGATTCAAGTCTCGCAAAGTGGTGTGTGGTCGCTGCCTCAGGTTTTATCTTGAGTTTGTCGAGTCTGATTTTTTTCGACAATCGAGTGGTGTTTGGCTATGCTTTGGTGGTGATAGGTGTCACTGTGTTCGAGTTCAAACGTCGTCTGCATGGACTTAAATCTCAACACTTATTCCCAGTTGGATCGGCCGCTTAATTTGGCGTTCAGTATTCGACGACCATTAGTGAAATTCGGCGATCAGGCTCACCAACTCTTCGCCGTAACTCTCTAGCTTTTTAGCTCCCACACCGCTCACGCCTCGCAAGTCTTCAAGATTGCGAGGTTTGGCGCGGGCAATCTCACGTAAAGTGCTGTCGTGGAAAATGATGAAGGCCGCTGTGTTGTGCGCTTTCGCCGTTTCTACGCGCCACCAACGTAAGCGTTCAAAGATTTTTTGTTCCAAGTCGTCAAGTTGAGTCTCAGCGAAGTCTTTGGCTGATTGGCGTTTGTGCTTGAGTGCTTTCTCCGCCTTTTTGTATTGACGTAGTTGTACTTTCGTTTCGCCGCGCAGGACGGCACGTGAGGCTTCAGTCAATTTAAGTGAGCTAAAGTTTTCGTAGTCGACTTCGACCAAGCCTAAAGCGATCAACTGGCGCAACAAAGCGCGCCATTCCGCTTCACTTTTTTCTGAGCCAATACCAAAGGTCGATAGTTGATCATGGCGCCATTGTTTGACGCGATCGGTATCGATGCCACGTAGCACATCAATTACGTGGCCCGCTGCAAATCTTTGGTCGACGCGGTAGATGGTCGACAAAATCTTTTGTGCGGCTACACTGCCATCAAATGATACGGGTGGAGAAAGGCAAGTGTCACAGTTACCGCAGGCTTGGGCACTCTGCCCGAAGTAATCGAGGATGTGCACGCGTCGGCAATTGAGCGTTTCGCACAATCCCAACATGGCTTCGAGTTTTGCACTCTGGATGCGTTTGTAAGCATCACTCGCTTCTGACTCGTCGATCATACGCCGTTGCTGCACGACGTCTTGCAAGCCATAGGCCATCCACGCATTGGCACTAGCGCCGTCGCGTCCGGCACGTCCTGTTTCTTGATAGTAGCCTTCAATACTCTTAGGCAGATCAAGATGGGCTACGAAACGCACGTCAGGTTTATCAATACCCATGCCGAAGGCAATCGTGGCCGTCATCACGATGCCATCTTCGCGCAAGAAACGCGCTTGATTGCGATAGCGCTCTGACTGCTCCATGCCGGCATGATAGGGCAGCGCGGTGATGCCGTTTTCGTTGAGGAATTCGGCAACTTCTTCCACCTTTTTACGAGACAAGCAATAGACGATGCCCGCATCGCCACTATGTTGAGCTTGAATAAAGTCGAGTAATTGTTTTTTGCCGTTGGCTTTCTCAACGATTTGATATCGAATATTCGGGCGGTCAAATGAAGAGACGAATTGATAGGCGTTTTCAAGCTGCAGGCGATGAATAATTTCATCGCGGGTTTGCTGATCAGCTGTCGCCGTTAGGGCGATGCGCGGTACGTCGGGAAAGCGTTCGTGTAGTACCGAGAGTTTGATGTACTCCGGACGGAAATCATGCCCCCATTGCGACACGCAATGGGCTTCATCAATCGCAAATAAGGCTAACGGCGTCACGCTCAATAATTCCAAGCAGCGTTGGGTCATGAGGCGTTCGGGCGCGATATAGACCAAATCTAGCTCGCCTTCACGCATCAGTTTTTCGATACGCAATGCTTCATCAAAACTCTGCGTGGAATTGAGGAAGGCGGCACGAACACCAACTTCAGCCAGCGCATCAACTTGATCTTGCATCAGGGCGATCAGAGGCGATACCACGATGCCGACGCCGTGGCGTATCAGCGCTGGGATTTGATAGCACAAGGATTTGCCACCACCAGTCGGCATCAACACTAAGGCATCGCCGCCTTTCACCACATGATCAACGATTTGCGCTTGTTGATCTCGAAATGCAGGATAGCCGAATACGGTTTGCAATAAGTGCAAAGCGTATTCTTGAGTTGATTGGCTGCTGATTGAAGTATTCAACGGAGGCTTAGTGTGTGGTGTTTGTTTGATGCTCTGAGGCTTTGTGAACTTATTCAGTCCAACTAATCCAGCCCATTTGCCAAGTCAAAATAATCATGATGCCGAACGCGATGCGATACCAGGCAAACACTGTGAAAGTGTGGGTGCTAATGTAACGCAGTAACCAGCGTACGCAAAAGAAACCCGAAACAAAGGCAGTTAGTGTACCAAGGCCAAACATTGGAACATCAGAAAGCGTTAGCAAGTCACGCGCCTTGTACAGTGAATAGACAGTTGCCCCAATCAAGGTAGGAATCGCGAGGAAAAAAGAAAATTCCGTCGCCGCTTTGCGCGACATACCAAATAGCATCGCGCCAATGATAGTGGCGCCGGAACGCGAGGTGCCCGGAATCAGGCCGAAAGATTGGGCGACGCCGACTTTGATTGCATCAAGGTTACTCATGTCTTCCACGTTTTCAATGCGAACAGTTGATGGCCCACTCGTTTGGCGATTTTCGACGATCAAGATGATGATGCCACCGAGGATGAAAGCGAGGGCGACAGGAACTGGCGCGAACAGATAAGCCTTGATGTTCTTAATGAATAGAAGACCGAGAATTGCGGCAGGAAGGAAGCCAATAGTGACATTGATTGCAAGTCGACGTGAAACGGGATCATCGACTAACCCCGAGATAACCGCTGCAATTTTCTTACGGTACTCCCAGCAGACTGCGAGGATCGCACCAGCTTGAATCGCAATCTCAAATACTTTAGCTTTCTCACCAGAGAAATCGAGTAGGCTTCCGGTAAGGATCAGGTGCCCGGTCGAAGAAATTGGAAGAAACTCTGTGAGTCCTTCGACGATACCCATGATGATGATTTTTAGCGCGAGTATTGGATCCATATTTTGTGTAGGCAATAGTGATAGTGGCCGATGAGAAAGATGCAGTAAGTGCCCGGTTTGAGGTGTTTTTAATTGAGCTTAGCAAGCAATTTTCTTTGGCTTGGAACAGAAAAAACGTGAGGGCGAAGCTTATCATTGTTTAAGACCGAGAGGTACTCACGGTGCTGACTTAAATACTCTGTGTCGTATCAAGTCGTATCGATTTTAGAGCGAGGGTTTGGTTGCGTTTTCGAGCTTGGTTAACCACCGCACAGCATATTCCCTATCGTCTCCACACATTTCCTGACTTGCTTGTAGGCCTGAGCAGCATGGCGGTCGCTCTGCTTGGCCGAACAAGGCACAGCGAAGATCATGAAGCAATTGAATGCAAGGGACGCCTGCCGGCTTACCTTTCGGCATGCCGGGGATGGGGCTGGAGATGGAAGGTGCGATGCAGCATGCTGCACAATGGGGGCGGCAAGATTTCATGTGCAGAATTGTAATGCCTAGAGGTAGGATGATTCAAAGCTTAGAATTGCCCATTTTGTTGCTAGAAGCAAACTTCGATGCACAATTCTTGACCAAATTGCCGCCAAGCCTTACATTACTGACTCGCGAGTAAGTTAATTCTCTTTGTTCGAATTAGTTATTATTTATGAAACACAATTTTTATTGTGTAACAGTTTTGCCGTTGGGTTGTGTAAGAGTACTATGACATGTCCATTTAAGCCTCGTTGGGAACGCCGCAAAGATGCGCGGCCGCAAGAGCTGCTCGATGCTGCTTTGGATCACTTTGTTGCCCGTGGATTTGCCGCAACTCGCTTAGACGATGTGGCGAAATCCGCTGGGGTGTCGAAAGGGACTTTGTACCTGTATTTCAGTAGTAAAGAAGAATTACTAAAGGCCGTTGTTCGCGAATCGATTGTGCCTTTGATCGGGCAAGCTGAGAGCGTAATTGAACAATTTGAAGGAAGCAGTGAAGAGTTGTTTCGCTTGGTTATTCACACTTGGTGGGATAATGTCGGGGCTTCAAAATTGTCGGGCTTACCGAAGCTTATGATGGCAGAAGCGGGCAATTTCCCTGAACTTGCGCGATTTTATCAGGAAGAAGTGGTTGATCGAGGCGAACGCCTAGTTGCAACTTTGCTCAAGCGCGGTATTGATCGGGGCGATATCGTGCCCATGGACTTGACCATTGCGCCACGGATTCTGATTGCGCCGATGATAATGATGATGATTTGGAAGCATTCGAATGGCGTCTGCGCAGTCGACGAAAATAAGTTGCCAGATTATTTGAATAGTTATATTGAGCGGTCGTTGCGAAGCATCCTCGTCCATACCTCATCAAGGAATTAGCAGATGCGGTTGACGAAAACGACTTTTCCATAGCGGTATTTGATAAAATGATTGTTTCCTCAGACACATTAACCAGGCACCCAGTCAAGCTGGTGCTTTGATAAGAGTAGAAGATTATGAATATCGAACAAGCGCGCTTTAACATGATTGAACAGCAAATTCGTCCTACGAACGTGACTTCGCTTGAAGTCTTAAATTTGTTGTCGACCGTCAAACGTGAGAATTTCTTCCCAGAGGCGCAAAAGAGCTTGGCCTTTTTTGATACTTCGCTACCATTAGTGAACGGTGTTGCTTCATTGCCGCCAAAGCTCGAAGCGAGGATCGTACAGGAAGTAGAGGCGAAAGCGACCGATTCGGTGCTGGTGATTGGTGCAGATTCTGGCTACCTCGCCGCATTATTAGCGCATCAAGCTCGTCATGTGACTGTGATGGAAGCAGATGCAGCACTGAAGGAGTTTGCTGCAGCAAACATTAAAAAGAACGGTTTGACCAATGTTGATGTGGTCTTGGGCGATGGTTTGCAAAACAAGGCCGTGGCCACATTCGACGTCATCGTCGTTACAGGTTCTTTGGAATCTTTGCCTAGCAATTTGCAAGAACAATTAAACGTCGGTGGCCGTTTGTTTGCATTTGTGGGCAAGGCGCCGGTAATGACTGCGCAGTTGATTACACGTGAATCGGATCTCTTCTTCAATGTCAAAAACGTGATGGAGACTTCTGTTGCACGTTTGTCGCAGGCGGCTGCTGAGTCGAATTTCCGGCTGTAATCGTGTGCTGATGCAGTCATTTAGTAAATATTAGGCAGCAAAAAAGGACGTATGGAAGTTATTTCAGCGATAGAGTTAGCAGAGTGGTTGGCAGATCCTAGCCGCGAAAAGCCAGTGCTGCTAGACGTCAGGGAACCAAATGAGTATGAGATCTGTCATATTCAAGGATCCCAATTGATTCCTATGCATACGATTCCTTTGCAGCTTGACGAGTTAGACGAAGACGCGGTGATCGTTTGTATATGCCATCACGGCGGACGTAGTATGCAAGTCGCACATTTCCTCGAGAGAAATGGCTTCAATAAAATCATTAATTTGACCGGTGGTGTACACGCTTGGGCAATGCAGGTTGATCCTGCTATGCCTACATATTAGGTGTTTGGGGTGGTGCCCGAAATCACCTAAGAAACTGATTTGTTGTCCCTTTCAGCCTTTCGTTAGAGAAGGTAGGGAGACTCTAATTTTATTCGGAGCATTTTATGCGTAAATCTATCCTCGCTACTTTTATTGCGACCGCGTTTTTTTCAATGAATGCGAGTGCCGTCGACCTCATGCAAGTGTACAAAGATGCATTGGTGAATGACGCACAATTTAGTGCCGCCCGTGCTGCACGTTTGGCAGGTGCTGAGCGATCCATTCAAGGACGTGCTGGACTTCTTCCTGGAGCAAAGGCTTCGGCAAGCGTAACGAAGGCGCATTCAGCGTTTGATCCCGATGTGGGGGCAACGACCTCGTCTAATTCGATGAGTCGAAACCTTTCCTTAACGGTAGGCCAAACTTTGTTTAATCTCGCGACTTGGGAGACGTACGAACAAAGTAAGCTTTCAGTGCTCGTGACAGACGTGCAATTTGCACAGGCTCAGCAAGATCTGATGCTGCGTGTGGCGCAAGCATATTTCGATATTCTAGCGGCAGAAAACACTCTAAAGACACTTCAGGATCAGAAAGTTGCGACAGCAGAGCAACTCGCGTCTGCTAAGCGAAACTTTGAGGTCGGCACACAAACAATAACCGACACACATGAAGCTCAATCTGCGTTTGATCTTGTGACTGCGCAAGTTTTAGCCGGAGAAGGCGACCTTGAGGTGAAACGTGCTGCTTTGCGTCAAATTATTGGTAAGGATGCTGGCAATCTGTCACGCTTGAAGGACGGTGTTCAATTGTCGGCGCCTGTGCCGACGCAAATGAGCGAATGGGTTTCGACCGCTGAGAAGCAAAATTATGGTGTTACGGCTTCACAATTGTCTTTGGAAATCGCCCAAAGGGAAATAAAGAAGAGTCGCGCTGGTCATTTGCCCACGGTTGACTTATCAGCGACTGCAGCACGTCGTCCGGCCTCGCTTCCTACTGGTGTGTCGGGAATTTCTCGTCCGACGGAGCTTACGCTGTCAGTGAACATTCCTTTGTTTTCTGGCTTTTCAACAGATAGTCGCGTACGTGAAACGGTTGCTTTAGAAGACAAGGCACGTAACGATCTTGAAAATGCGCGCCGTACGGCGGCTCAGAGTGCGCGTCAAGCCTATATTGGCGTTGTGAGTGGCTTGGCTCAGATCAAAGCGTTCGAGGCCGCGGAAATCTCGAGCCAATCTGCTTTGGATTCGACGAAGTTGGGTTATCAAGTTGGTGTACGTATCAATATCGATGTTTTGAATGCTCAGCAAAAGTTGTCGAACACCCGTCAGAGTTTGGCAAAGGCCCGTTACGATAATATCGTCAATGGTTTGCGCCTGAAAGCGGCTGCCGGCACTTTGAAAGAATCTGATTTGCAGGAAGTGAATACACTGTTGACCCAATAAGAAATTTCTTTTCTTTTGAGTATAAAAGAGCCCGCCCAAGCGGGCTTTTTTTGCTTTTGTACGACCAGTTGAAAATTACAAAAGAGAAGGCCGATGTTGATTGGCATGTATGATTTCGCTCATTGTGAAAAAACGACAAAAATGCTTTGAAGTTCTTGATGGCGGAAAAACATGGAGTATGCTCAGTTTGTCGAAAACAGACTTAGAGGTGTGTAGTGAAACTGTGTGTCCTCTTTGCTTTACTGGTTTTTCGTTTGAACGCCATCGCTGCGAGTGGCAATGAAAAAATCGTTGCAGTAACGGAAGAGCTTGCGCCTTATAGTTACACCGAGAATAAGAAGCTCACGGGATTTTCTGTTGAAGTCGCGGAATATATTTTGCGTCGTGCTGGGTATGATTTTCAAATGAATTCTTACCCTTGGGCTCGCTCATATATGCTGGCGAAGACAAATCCAAATGTTATGATTTTTACGATGGCGCGAACAGCTGAGCGTGAGAATGACTTTCATTGGATAGGCTCCTTGGGAGCGCGTCGACTTTATCTTTTCAAACTCGCTGCGCGTAAAGAAATTCAAATAAAAAATCTGGACGATGCTAAACGCTACAAAATTGGTGTTGATAGAAACGATGCTTCGGAACAGTTTCTAAAAGATCGGGGCTTTGAAATCGATAAGAACCTTGATCGATCGCCAGACGAAATCGCAAATGTGAATAAGCTCTTGATTGGGCGGATTGATTTTATCGCCGGCAGTGATCTTACAGTTCTGAATTTGGTGCGACGGCTTGGATTGCAAGTGACCCAAATTGAACGCAGTATTTTGCTGGTCGATCAAGGCGAGTATTTTATTGCGATGAGTAAGACGACTTCACAAAATGTCGTCGATCGTCTCAAGATCGCTTATCTTGAAGTTCAAAAGTCGGGCTTATTAAGCGAATTGCGTTCTAAGTTCGGTATGCCAATAGAATAGACGTCGGTTCCCAATTGGCCTTAGTTCAATCTTCCGCGAGTACAAATAAGAAAGCCTCGCGCCACCAACGTGCCACGAGGCTATCCATTCAGTTTTAATTCAGTATGTTCGAATCAGCCGCAGGCTCCGACGTAGCCGCACGATACACAGCGCGAGCAACCATCAATTTTTTGCAGAGCATGGGCGCCGCATTCTGGGCATTTCTTGCCGTTGTGGTGCGCCAAAGGAGCGGATTCGGCTTCATAGGCCAAGTCATCCATGCCATAGGCTAATTGTTTGTTTTTGAATTTTTCTGCTAGTACCGTGATCGGCACTTGATTGCCTGCTGCATCAAGGAAGCCACGTTTCATCAAGATTCTTTGTAAAGAGTATCCAATCGCAGCAACTTCGGATTCGTGGAACAGCGGCGCTTGTGTGCCATCATCTTTGGTGATGGTGCCGCAACGAACCGTGCCTTTATCCCATACCACTTCACGCATATCAGCAAGTGCTTTGGCAATCGAACCACCTGAGCGAGCCGCCATCGATAGCAAACGCATACTGGCTGAGATCCATTGTTGGCCGTCATTCTTCTGACCCGCTGGCATGAAGAACTCGAATGGTCGCTCAATCGTCGCCAGTTCGCCACCGACCATGCCTTGAATATGGATGAAGCTGACGGTCAGATAGACTGTCTTCTTACCCTCGTAGGTCATGTACTGAATCTTCGAAGTGACTGACTCCAGATCACCAAAGGGGCGGCCATCAAATTGTTTGCGCAAGAGATCATCATCAGGGGCGACCTTCGGCACACTTGGCGCGGCTTCCGTGCTGACTGACAGAACGCTACCTAAAACGCTATTCGGACGATAGGTGGCAAGACCTTTGAGACCTGCGCGCCAAGCGTCGAAGTACAAAGATTGGAAATTTTCATATGGATAGTCCGCTGGCACATTGACGGTTTTGGAAATCGCAGAATCAACATAGGGTTGCACCGCTTGTAGCATCATCATGTGATCGGTGGCAGACATCTCTAGAGCCGTAACGAAGGCATGCGGCAGTTTGCTGTCATCAGAAACATCATTGCCCAAATGGCGATACAAACGCCAGGCATGATCGGCGACTTCATAGACGCGACTCTCACCAGTACTCATGCGTTTCTTGCGGTTGTAGACCCATGAGAAAGCTGGCTCAATGCCGTTCGAGGCGTTGTCGGCAAAAGCCAAAGTAATGGTGCCAGTCGGGGCGATTGAAATCAAATGCGAATTGCGCAGCCCCGTTTGTTGGATTTGTTCGCGTAGTTCTGCAGGCAAACGTTGGGCGAAAGAGCCGTTGAGATATTGCTGCGCATCGAACAAGGGGAAGGCGCCTTTTTCTTTCGCAAGTTCGGCCGATGTCCCATAGGCTGTATTGCGCATGTGTTCGGCGACTTGGCGGGCGAATTCACGTCCCGAAGCCGAATCATAGCGAATGCCGAGCATGACGAGGGCGCTGCCAAGACCCAAGAATCCAAGGCCGACGCGGCGCTTCGACATGGCTTCATCGTGTTGTTGCTGTAGTGGCCAAGCAGTTGCATCGAGCACGTTGTCGAGCATACGGGTGGCTACGCTGACGACCGCATTGAAGGCTGTGAAATCGAAGCTCGCTTCTTTGCTAAAGGCGTGACGAACAAAGCGCGTTAGATTCACCGAACCCAAACAGCAGCAGCCATAGTCTGGTAAAGGTTGTTCGCCGCAAGGATTGGTCGCTTCGATTTTTTCGCAGTAGTAAAGATTATTTTCTGCATTGATGCGTGATAAGAAAAGAATGCCGGGTTCCGCATGGTCGTAAGTCGATTTCATGACCGCATCCCATAGATCGCGAGCACGCACTTTTTGATATACCCACAAGCCATCATCGCGCAAATAGGCGCCGTCTTGCTTCTTCTCTTCACCCGGTTCTGCGCGATGACATAGTTCAAATTCGGTGTCGTCAGCCACTGCTTGCATGAAACCATCGGTGACGCCGATTGAAATATTGAAATTGGTCAGCCCGCCCTGGTCTTTAGCATGGATAAAGTCGAGAATGTCAGGATGGTCGCAACGCAATACGCCCATTTGCGCACCGCGTCGTGCGCCGGCTGATTCCACTGTTGAACACGAAGCGTTGAAGACCTGCATGAAGGAAACCGGGCCCGAAGCACGCGAACGGGTGCCTTTTACCAAGGCATCCTTAGGGCGGATGGTCGAAAAGTCGTAACCAACGCCACCGCCGCGGCGCATGGTTTCAGCCGCATCGGACAAGGCCGTATAGATCCCCGGCTTGCCATTTTCTGCACTCGACACCGAATCACCAACCGGTTGCACAAAGCAATTGATCAAGGTTGCGCGTAAATCCATGCCGGCTGCCGAATTGATGCGACCGGCTGGGACAAAACCATTTTTTTGCGCCCACAGGAACTTTTCCTCGTAATAGGCTTGGAAGTCAGGTGCTTCAACGCTGGCCAGCGCTTTGGCGACACGGCTCTGTACATCGGCAATGCTGGTTTCATTGCCTTTGGCGTATTTTTCGAGGAGGACATCGAGTGAGATTTCTTGCGGTGCCATTTCAGTGATACCAAGGATTTTTTCGTTTGCGTTCATGATTATTTCAAGAATAGATGGAGCAGGGGCGGGGGCCGCAGCACGGTCCGTAGCAAAACCATTGAAAATAAGATCTAGCACGTTTGTCGGTTCGCGAGATTTCGATAAAACATTATAGACCTACGGACGCCGTTTTCATTGACCGCTCTCAATTAAAAAAATGATGCAGTAATTATATTTTTTGGTCTTTGCCTAAAGCTTTTTCAGAAGACCTTGGCGCGTGTCTGATTATTAGAGCGGTAGGTAATGTTGGGTCAAAGTAGGCTTTCGGTGAATCGATGTTAACTCTCTTTTAAGATGCTTTGATGTAACGTAAATTTTTGTT
>CAYWNE010000018.1:0-45242 GCA_964459555.1 uncultured Burkholderiaceae bacterium
AGCGGCGCGTGCTGGAGAACATGGTAAAGGGTTCGCCGTGGTCGCAGCGGAAGTTCGAAAACTCGCCGAACGTAGCCAAGTGGCCGCACAAGAAATCGGGGAACTGGCCGGAAACTCGGTATCAATCTCTGAACGTGCCGGCAAACTTCTGACAGAGATGGTGCCATCAATAGGTAAAACCTCCGACCTGGTTCAAGAAATTACCGCTGCTTCAGAAGAGCAATCAGCCGGTCTCAACCAGATCAGTATGGCGATGGAGCAATTAAACTCTGTCACCCAACAAAATGCTTCTGCCTCTGAGGAATTGGCAGCAACCTCCGATGTTTTGTCAGATCAAGCAGAACAATTGCAAAGCCTCATGCGCTTTTTCAATTTGCCTGTGAAACGATGAGCTGAATGCGAGGCCAAGCCTCAAAGGCGCGAAAGAGCTAGTTCGCTACGAACTAGCTCTTTTGTTTGATGGCTCTCAGATGGCTAGCCCTTACATGCTAGCCACGCTTCGACTTTGGGGCGAATTGCGCGCTCGATATCAACTCCTTTGGGAAAAGTGCCAAGCGCGCCTTGTCTCGCGACGATACCCACGTATGATTTATCTCTATCCCAATAAGGATAGGCACCATAGGCACCTGGGCTCGAAATACGCCTCGCAGGTGCGCAATTGAAAGTTGGACTTTGACACTCTTGCCAGTACGCGAAACCATAGTGCCACGCCTCATTCAGAACTGCTGCTGGTGAATACACGAACTTCGCATTGGCAGTTTGATCCTGTAAGTATTGTGCTTGCGTCGTACTTGATAATAGCTTCCCTGCTTTCAGCGCACTCAAAAATTCAAGATACTCGGTGGCCGTCCAATGCATGCCACCAGCTAAACGCGGGTTAGCAAGTGAAGGCAAATCATAACTCGCTGACTTGAATAGTCCAGTTTGCTGACGAAACTCGTCAAAAATATTTTGCCATGAACTCACTCCGCGAGCCTTAATCGCCATTAAACCTGCAACCTGTAGATGCGAACTAGAGTAATAAAATTCGGTGCCAGGTTGCATCGTATTGCTGGCATTGACCGTCGCTATATTCGACACGCAGGATTCGAAGTTGAACAAGCCGCTATTGATACACAAGGGCTCTTCGGTCAATCCAGAAGTAAAACTCAACAAATTACGAAGTGTCATATTTCGCAAAGCTGAATTGGTTGGAATCGGCCAGTTCGGAATCCAGTCTTGTGGCTTATCATCCAATTTCAAAATGCCTCGCTCGACAAGGCGCATGATAATGATCCCTGTCACCATCTTCGAAGTTGACGCCGATTCATAGGAAGTTTGCATGGTCGAAGCGCCTCGATTGTAGTTGTATCGACGGCCATCATCACGTTCAACAGCGAACGAGAAATCAGTATCGGTGTTGAGTTGCGCTAGCTGTGTGCTCATATCTGCTTCTAATTGCGCCACCGAGCAACTTGGCGTTCCAATACCTGTGCTTGAGCCTGTACCAGTGCTTGTACCGGTCCCCGTGTTTGAACCCGTACCAGTATTAGAGCCTGTACTGGTCGGGCCACTATTGCCGCTCGAAGTTGAAGACGAACCGCCACCACAAGCACTTAAACTAAGAGCAAGACACAAGCTCAGGCTGCCGATTAATACATCCGTCAATTTTGAGATTTGTTTCATTTGTGCCGTCATGATCTTCCATTCCGTAGATTTCGTAGGCCAGAGCCCCAAGAAAAACTAGTCTGATTGCTAGCCAATACAGAGAGAATAGAAAGAAATCACACAAATGACCCGGAGTTTTACATTTGATTGCAGCCTAAAACTTTACTTACAATTTGACGCATATTTGCTTTTGCTCACGAACGTGGTGCGATTGCCATAGCCTCCTGGAGCTTTTCTGGCATCACCGCATGACTTGCGGTATGCTGCGCTCTTACTTTCCAGCCCGTCCCCGAGCAATCAAAGAACGTCCAAATAGGGTAACAAAAACACTCCGTAATAAGGAACGCCATGAACAAGACCAAACGAACCCAAGCCTTTCTGAAAACGGCAAGCACCAGCGCCCTGTTGTGCGCCTTGCTCGCATCGAGCTTTCACGTCACTCCAAGTTTCGCAGCTGAGCGCGTTGATATGGCGCAAGCAGTCAAAGTCAAACAACAGTTAGATAAGCTGGCGGATGCTTTTTATGACGCTCGCGCCAAATTTGAACCGATGATGATGGCGACCGCGAATGGTGATAGTCGTTTTGATGATCAACTGGGCCTCAGTATCAATCCCAAAAACCGCGCCGCGCAATTCAAGCTCTATCACGCCATGCAGGCTGCGCTCAAAGCGATTCCGCGCGAGCAGCTCGGCAGTAAAGAACAGTTGAATTACGATTTACTGGCCTTCGAGCTTGATAGCGCACTGAACTTCGAAAAGTTTCCTGAGCATTTGCTACCGCTCAATCAAATGGACAATGTTCCGAGTACCGTGGCTAACTACGCTAGCGGCACCGGATCTCAACCGCTTCACACTGTCAAAAACTATCAGGCCTATCTGAATCGACTCAAACAACTCACGCCTTGGATCAACCAAGCCATCGCCAATATGCGCGAAGGCATCAAACAAGGTGTAGTGCATCCAAAATCGATTACCTCAGCGATGCTGCCACAGTTCCGTCAATTGCAAAGTGCGAAAGTTGAAGACAGTATTTTCTACTCACCGATCACACGCATGCCGGCTGAATTCTCGAAAGCCGATCAAGAGAAACTAAGACGCGCGTATCACGACACCATCGCCAAACAGCTTAATCCTGCTGTGACTCGCCTCGTGAAGTTTTTGGAAACTGATTACCTCAAGGCTGGCCGTGATAGCACCGGCCTCAACGCATTACCGAATGGTGCGGCATGGTATCAAGCACGTATCAAAGATCACACCACAACTAATTTGACACCTGAAGAAATTCACGCCCTCGGTCTCAAAGAAGTCGCGCGCATTCAACAACAATGGGACGTGCTCGGTCCACAACTCGGTTACACAGGCCCATCCAAGCAATTGCCAACTTGGGTCGCAGCTCAAGATAAATTCAAACCCTTCAATACCGATCAAGAGGTGCTTGATGCATATCGCAAGATCGATGCCTCCGTACGAGCGAAGTTACCATCTCTGTTTTCGATGTTGCCGAAGGCTGAATTATCTCTGCAACTTGAACCAGAATTGAGCCGCGCGACCGCATCCGATCACTACACACCAGCCGCCGATGATGGATCACACCCCGGCGTTTTCTGGGCCGTGGTTAATGATCCTAAGAAGTACAGTCGCACCGGCATGGTGACACTCTTCCTGCATGAAGGACAACCAGGCCACCATTTGCATGCGGCCCTCCTCAAAGAAATAGATCTACCGAACTTCCGTAAATTTAATACCGAAAATTTCAATAGCGCGGCTTATACCGAAGGCTGGGCCTTGTATTCCGAAACCCTGGGCCGTGAAATGGGATTCTATGAAGATCCTGTCTACTACTTCGGTCATTTGAACGACGAACTCTTGCGTGCTGTTCGTTTGGTGGTCGACACCGGTATGCACGCCAAAGGTTGGACGCGCGAACAAGCCATTAACTACATGATGGAAAATTTGGGATACAGCGAAGCGCGTGCAAAGAATCAAGTGGAACGCTATATGGTCATTCCAGGCCAAGCACTGGCATACAAAATTGGCGCCCTGAAGATTTTTGAATTGCGCGCTCGTGCTCAGCAAGCACTCGGTAGCAAATTCACTTTAGCGGACTTCCATAAAGTCGTGGTGGGTGACGGTACACTGCCGATTCCTATTCTGGAAGCGCAGGTCAATCGTTGGATCGCTGCAAATAAATAAGAAACACATCAAAAAAACGCACGTAGCAGCCCCCGCTACGTGCGCAATACCACTGGAGTAGGGATCCAATAGTCGATCAAACTTCACTTACTTACAGCCCCGCCTCAGCTCTATGGCAAGACCATCGCGGTCGAACGTGGCCCGCCCGGCATATTCAATGGTTGGCCAACAGCAGTCCCACCAGTGCTCAATTTAAATCGACCACCTTCAACTGTGTGCGAATAATTGCTGCACACTTCATTATGCGTTGGCGTGTACACCGCAGTGCCGCTGGCCTTCGTCACATTAACCCACACACCACTCGCATGATCTAGATACTTGACGTTACCGAAATACGCAGCGCGTGGTTTATTGTCGATACAGGAGCTACCTTCAGTACTCCAATCTTCAACGAAGCCGTAAGCACCTGCGTTAGTTTGTGGACGCGGCAAACGCATGGTCGCTAACTTCTGACGCACATTGGTGCTGGTATCTGTGAAATACACGGTGTAGTCCTGCGTTGATGCTGGCGCATCGGCGACTTCCATCTCAAAGCGATAAGTGACATTGGACTTCGGCACAAACGGCGATTCGCATTTGATACCGGTTCCCTCACCGCCAAAGTTTGAACACTTCGAAATCCCTTTGTCGATGACGACCGGGCTAACGCCATTCACATCCCAGAGCGAAAACAGCAATTGATGACTTTGAATACCGGTGTAGCCACCGTTGATGCCAATCACCTCATAGTAAGTGGTTGGTTCCCAGGTAATCGGCGTCACCTCGGCACTGAACTTATCCCAATTCGACGTATTCCATGACAGATGAATCGAGTTAGCGCGCGTTGCATGAGGGTTAGCACTACCAACAATCGTTGCCGATTTGATGCTGCCATCTTTGTGTTGAATACTGACGTCGAGACTCTGTGAAGCGGCGGTGCCTGCGGTCCACCAAGCAGACACATAACCATTGCTATCACTCACAGTCGAATCCGGGAACACCCACCCGCTTTGCTCGCCCTGTTTGGGAATCCATGCGACATTGCAACCGGCAACAGGTTTTCCATCCGCCGTGACTTGCACTTGAATTTTCTGTGGCTGATGGGTGTCGTTCGGACTTGAATCTGAAGGCTGATACAGGGTCTTTGAAAAGACTGAACCAACTCTTGCGAAGCCAGCATTCGGAGTTATCGCGCTAATTTGCGCCGCATTATCACAGTCCTTGGTTTCAGGACGATTTATCGTTGTCGAACCTGTTCCGCTAGAACCAGAGTTACTCGCTGTCGACGGCGCGACGTTGCTTGACGAAGAGGAAGCACCACCACCGCATGCGACTAACATCGTACTGAGCACGAGGCTAAGCCAGGTGAGATTGAATTGAGGCGTAAGGCTAGTTTGATTTGAAACTTCGGGTGAATCCTGCTTCATTCGTTTCGTCTCCATGATAGTTTAATCGTGCAAGTGCACTGATTGAATACATCACAGATTAAAGAAAAAAACAGGATCGTAACAGCGATAAAAATTAGAGCGGCAGCTTAGAAAAATTTGATGGCACGATAGAGCCCGCAGCGACACAATCATCGATAAATGATCAGGTTTAAGTCGATACTAAATTGCGCCAAGCTGTGACATAGGCCTGGGCATTCGAACGCAAAGTTTCAACCGAATCACCTGCACGATACAAATTCGAACCGAGCCCAAAACCATTCGCACCGACGTCGATGTAAGACTTCATACTCGCCGGAGCGACACCGCCGACCGGCAGGGAAATCACATGCGCGGGCAAGACAGAACGCCAGGCTTTCAACACAGCAGGCGGCACGCTTTCAGAAGGAAAGCACTTGATCGCATCGGCTCCTGCTGCGAGCGCAGCGAAGGCTTCTGTCAACGTCGCAACGCCTGGTGCCGCTTGCATGCCGAGCGACTTAGCATGTTTTACAATCGCCACGTCGGCATGCGGCATCACAATAAGACGACCACCGACTGCATGCACTTGCTCAACTTGTTCTGTGGTCATCACGGTTCCTGCACCAAGTAAACAATCGGCTGGTAACGCATCCACTAAAAGGCGTATGCTTTCAATCGCATTCGGTGAGTTGAGAGGCACTTCAATGCAGCGAAAGCCTTGCTGATACAAAGCATGGCCGTATTCGACCACTTCATGATTTTGGATGCCACGCAAAATGGCAATCAATGGCACATCACCCAAACTATCTTTCAAACTAGGCATAAATTTCTCGACAATCTACTGCAAGATTGCAGCACAAAAAAGGAAACGCTCTCACCAACATAACATGGTGAGAGCGTGTCGACAAGCACACTGATTCAGCAATTAGAACTTGTAGTTGTACTCAGCGGTTAAGCGTGCCGAGCGTGCTCCAATACGACTACCACCCTGACGGAAAGTCGGGCTGATATTGCCACTGCCACTGTTCGATCCACTGTTCTCTGAATTGATAGTACGGCTATCGAATACGTTGAACACATCGAATTTGAGATTCAAGCCTTTGACTGCCGCTGGTTGATACGACAAGTTCAAATCCAATTGTGTGGTCCATGGCAGACGACCTTGGCTACCGCGTGGTGAGAAAGCGCCGCCTTTGGCATCACAGAAGAAGAAGTAGTTGCCTTCGTAATGGCCAACGTCTTGCCCTGCATACTCCGGCAACTGTCCCAAGCAATTACGTGGGCGACCAGATGCCACTTGCAAGTTCGCGCCGAGTAAAACCTCTGGCAAAACTTGGTAGAAACCATAGGCCTTGATCACGTGACGACGATCTCCAGAAAGATTGCCGTTGGCACCAATCGACAATTCGCGATAGTCGGAACCTGCACTCAAAGCCACATCGCCGCCCGCCACACCAGAATCCGTTTGACCTTCGGTGTTGCCGTAGCTATGCGACCAAGTGTAGTTGATCTTACCGTACCAGCCATCACGGAATGGATGCTCCAAGAAGAAATTCAATGCCGTGTAAATCCGTTTCGCTTTTGGCAAACCGATATCGGCTGCAGTTAAGTGCGCTTTCACTAGTTCGCTGCCGCTACCTGAACCATGTGGATCAAACCAGACTGTATTAGCTTCACCAGTATTGATGACCATACACCATGATGGGTACAAGCTGTTGTCGGTACCGCCTGTGTCTTCCTCAAGGTTAGGATAACCATTGCGCTTACCCCAAGCGAAGATAGGACGTGGATCGCAAGTGTCGTCATAGGTGGTGCGCAAAGTACGATACGTTCCTAGGACACCAAAATTCAAAGTCGAAGTCAAGGCCTTTTCGAAGCCCAACGACATCTCATCTTGGTAGAAAGGTTTAATGTTTTCAGCGGCGACCGAACGGGCATCAGGCGAAGTATTGATGTTGACGATGACGTCGCTGATCGGATGCAAACCTTGTGGTACACCCGTCACTGGATCAACACCAGTGTAGGTGTAGTAACGGGTTGTCGTTTTCAATTCGGAGCCCATGTTACCGACCAAGTTGGTTGGCACGGGCATGAAATAGCGACCCGCATTTGCAAACACTTTGAAGCTGCCGTCACGATTGACATCCCATGTCGCGCCGAGGCGTGGCGCGATTTGCCGGGTCTGGGAAATCACTAACTGATTCTTGTTGTTGTAGTTGTGGAACTGCTCATTACGCAATCCCAAGTCCAACAAAATGTTGTCGGTGATTTGATAGCGATCTTGAATGTATTGCGCAGCTTGCGTGGTTGAAGGTTCACCCGATTTGAAGTAAGTGCCTTCAGACACGTAGAAACCTTGTGTACCATAACCACCACCTTGCGCCAGTGTTTCGGTCGCGCCGCTTGGTTTCCAAGTTGTTGGATTATTGTGGTAGAGGTATGCCCAGCTGCGGCCACCTGGACGTGATGCACCGACCACGGAAGATGCCTTGTTATAGTCGATACCACCGCGCAAAGAATGTGCACCCAATTTGTATTCAACGTCTAGGCGCAAAGTTTGTTGTTTATCGCCGCTATCAGCACGCACTTGATCGCCAAACGGTTGTGGATTACTGCTTGGGTAAGTGACACCCGGAGCACGTGAAGTCACTGAGCTGGATACCGAACTAATCGCTGGGTTATAACCGAATGGAATCACCTTTGGTGAAGTATGCGATTTACCGTACAAGGCCGTCACAGTCAGATCATCGGTCAAATAACCGGTGTACTTGAAGATATCATCGATGCCGCCTGGGCTACTGCCGGCACTACCGCCACGTGTATTACCCGCATTCCAAATGGTTGATCCATTGCGTTTATTGTTGTCGCGCTTGAAGGTTTCGTAGCTAAAACCGTAGCTAGAAGAAGTATTGCGCGATTCATCAAGAATATGCGTGTATTCAAAATGATGATCGTCTGTCAGGTTATAGTCCAACTTCAACAAACCACGTGTCGTACGTGCTTGGTTTACGGACCAGCCGCTGGCGTTAAATGCGGTATCGGAGGAGGCAGCCACGCCTTCGCTATCGCTACGTGTTTGTTCCAAAGCGGCGAACATAAATAGCTTGTTCTTGATGATAGGGCCGCCAACGTAGATCCCAGCCGTTTTGCTGGTCGCCTGATTGTCACGATTGTAGAACTGCAGCTTGCCGTCAGTCTTAGGATTATCACCGGTGTTCGGGAAGTAGATATTCAATGGACGTGCTGCTAAGCTCGCTGGAGCGATTGAAAATTTTCCACCTGCTTCCCAATTATTGGTACCACTCTTGGTCGTGATATTGACCACACCACCTGTCGAACGGCCGAACTCAGAGCCATAGCCACCAGACAAAATCTGCGCATTCGAAATTGCGCCGAATGGCAATTCGGAAGCGCCAACCTGCGTCAAGATATTGGTAACAGGGAAGCCATTAATGTAGTAGGCGTTTTCAGAAACCGAAGCACCACCAAAGCTTGAGACATTACCGTAATAACCTGAAACGTTACGAACCGTTCCTGGCGCTAAGGCGATCACCGCTTGAACGTTTTGTGAAATCGGCAGCTTAGCTAATTCGCGTGCGGTCAGGATCACACCATTGTTGGTGTTGCTGACATCGATCTTATTGACCTTTGCAGCTACCGTCACCGTCTGCACATTGGTTTCAGCGACGAACGAAGCTTCTACACCTTGACCAATCAAGTTCTCAACTTCTATGCTTTTCTCGACTGCGCCGTCACGCATCAATTTGACTTGATAGCGACCTGGCGGCATCGAGGTTGCTTGGTACTTACCTTTTGCATCGGGGGTGACGACACGGCTTACACCCGTCGCGCTATTTTCTAACACTACCGTAACGCCCTTATTGACGGGTACTTGTCCAAAAATCGTACCGGTCGCATTGGATTGAGCAAAGGCCGTGGAGCCGACACCTACGCTCACTACCGCTGTTCCGAAAGCAATTGCAAGCGCCTTTGCAATTACTTTGTGTTTCATTGTCTTTGTCTTGTTTGGCATGATATTCGTCTTCAGAATTGGCAAAAATTGACTACAAACGGCGTCTCCATTCTCACTTGATGTCTCACACACCAGTAACAACGCCACTCTCTCCTCCCGAGCTCTCGCGACGTCTCAGGTTTCACATCAAACGGCATCGACAACATTCACTCTTGTGAAGCCCTGTTGCCAGAAGTGCTTGATTGGTGATGGAAGTCTAGTAAGTGCCTATGGAAGCCGCCAACGACATAAATTTGACTCTTCGTTGAGTTTTTTTGAAGGAGGTGAGATATATCAAGTCAAGCGAGGTCAGTTCAGGATGTCCATCAGAGGGAAACACGCTGCGCGATGGAAACTTCAAGTGAGTTCGTCAGCAAGCCTTCAACACGGCTGCCTTTAGATTTTTTTTAGGGATGACGCCTTACCCCTAAAATTTTTCATAGAAACGCTGCACACAAAGCCTTAAATCGACTCAAAAAAACAACAATCCATTTCCCACCGAAAACAGAAAAAAGCACGCCAGCACCTGTCTATCCACGGTGCTCAAGAAAAACTAAAGGAGACGCTAGAACAAACTAGCTGTGCAGGCTCGTTCAGGCGCGTTATTGTGCTCGGAAATTTGATGCGGAATGGCAAGCGCCCCGCACAAGCAAGAAATTGTCCCGCCAATATGAGGAATGAGAACGAATATCATGCTGAATCGTCGCCAATTTACACAGCTCAGCGCGCTGAGCTTATTGTTACCAAGCCACTTCACACACGCGATTACAACAACAAATCGGCGATTGAGTTTTGCCAGCGACCGTAACGCATTTCTGTTGGACGGTGAAACCCTACAGATTCGCAGTGGTGAGATGCATCCTGCCCGCATCCCGAAAGCCTATTGGCGTCATCGCATACAAATGGCCAAGGCGATGGGCATGAACACAATCGCCATTTATGTGATGTGGAATTATCACGAACAGAAAGAAGGTGTATTCGATTTCACTTCCGAGAATCGTGACATGGCTCATTTCGTTCGGCTGTGCCAGCAAGAACAACTCTACGTCATCCTGCGTCCTGGCCCTTATGTTTGCGCCGAGTGGGATTTGGGCGGTATTCCCTCGTATTTGCTGGCCGCACACGATATCGTCTTGCGCGCCAATAGTCGCCTTGCCCCGCGCTATATGCACGCAGCCAGTCGCTATATCGCTGAACTCGCTAAACAAATGAGATCGCTGATGTTAGAGAACGGCGGCCCCATCTTGATGGTACAAATAGAAAATGAATTTGGCTCTTATGGCAATGACATAGAGTATCTGGAAGAGTTGCGTCAACTGTGGTTGAAACACGGCATCCAAGGTCCCTTCTACACACAAGACGGCTACGAGCAATTAATGCAGAATAAGACCAGCCTACCCGGAGCCGCGATTGGTCTCTCTGGCGGTGAATCGGCCGATATTCTCAAGACGCGCAAAGACTATCCCAATGTGCCCGTCATGAGTGGTGAACTCTATCCCGGTTGGCTGACACACTGGGGTGATCCCATCATGCAAGGTAAGGACGTTGATCTCAGTAAAGCTTTGCAAGAGATGATGGAGGCCGGCCAATCATTCAATTTCTATGTCATCCATGGTGGCACGAATTTCGGTTTTACCGCCGGTGCCAATATCGAAAAAGGTCAATACCAACCGGACATCACCAGCTATGATTATGCCGCACCGATCAACGAGCAAGGGCAAGCAACCGCGGCCTTCCATCGCTATCGCAAGATCATCGAAGAGGGTCTAAAGAAACGAGAACCCAACACCAAGCTTGCGGCACTACCCAAGCCGATCAAGGCCCTCAAGGAAAAATTGAATCAAACGCTCCACGCGCGCTACTTCACTTCTGTGTGGGATCATTTACCGACAGCGAAATCGATGCCAGAGTTACGCAGCATGGAAAGTCTGGGTCAAAATCAAGGCTTGATGCTGTACCAAACGACACTCCCCATTCCCGATGCAGAATTACAGATCGACGAGCTACATGATTACGCGCTGATCCATGTCAATCAAGCTTTTCAAGCCAGCATCACACGCACGAAATGCCCGGCAAGCATTTACCCTGCCGCCAACTTACACGCGCATCGGCAGCCAGTCCGGCTGCGACATGATGAAGCGGCGCAGCTCTCGATTTTGTTGGAAGCGATGGGACATATCAATTATGGCCGCTCACTCGTTGACAGAAAAGGTATCTTGTCGGGAGTGATCGCTCGCCAACAATTAGCAGCAAATGCAGAGCCAAAAGTCGACGCTCAGAACCAAGGACAAAAAGATGCTCAAGCCTTGCGCAACTGGAAGCTTACCAAGTTAGCTTTCGATGCCGCCTATATTGAATCACTAACAGAAAGCCCACAGCATCAAGATGAACAGCGTCACGGCCATTTCTTCAAATGCGAACTCGATCTAAAGGACCCCGGCGATTGCTATATCGAACTCAAAGCTTGGGTCAAAGGCATGGTTTGGGTGAATGGACATGCACTTGGTCGCTATTGGCGTCTCGGCCCGCAACATCGACTCTACTGCCCCGCAAGCTTCTTGCAAAAAGGTCGAAACACGATTCTGATTTTCGATTTCCATTTGAAGAAAGCGGCTCCGTTTTATTTGCGCTCGGGCCTAGAAGATGAATAAATCTGAAGTGTCTCCGCATGCTTGTTTCGTTCCCATACTAAACAAGGCAGTCATCCAAGCTAAATCAACTCAGACCATATCGCTCGGTTTACAATAAACCACGCTTGGACTACTTCGCCAAACAAATCTGGAATCACGTATGAGCATTGACCGTCGCCATTTTCTCAAAACCCTTGCAGGCAGCACTGCGCTCGGGGCTAGCACACTACACCATAGCATTGCGCGCGCTTTGAGCATTCCAGCCAAAGCAGAGACTGGCAGCATTCTCGACGTCAAGCATGTGGTCATCTTCATGCAAGAGAATCGTTCTTTCGATCACTACTTCGGTTGTTTGCGTGGCGTGCGCGGCTTTGGCGATCCCCGCCCTAGTTTGCTACGTAACGGCAAACCGGTGTGGTATCAGCCTATGGACAATGGCAAATACCAACTCCCCTTCGCGCTCAAAGGCTTCGGTGATAGCGCTGAAGATCGCAGTCAATGCCAGCCCGCAGATCTACCGCACAATTGGAAGTACAGCCAAAAGATGTGGGCCCACTATGATGTCTGGGTCAAAGAAAAGACCAGCATGAGCATGGGCTATTTGACACGTGATGATCTCCCCTTCTACTACGCACTCGCCGATGCTTTTACGATAGGTGATGCGTATCATGCCTCTGTGTTCGGCCCTACTGATCCTAACCGTCTATTTTTGTTTAGCGGCACCAATGGTGTCTCGGTCGGCAAAGATGGACGGCACGCGCTATCGAATGTCGACGACGGCAACGAAACTGCATCGATGTTGCTCGATAAGCCTAACTGGAAATCGCCTTACACTTGGACCACCTACGCCGAACGACTCAGTGCACAGAAAGTCACTTGGAAGGTCTATCAGGAATACGATAATTTCGGCGATAACGCACTTGCCTACTTCCCCCAATTCCGCAATTTGAATCGCAATGACGCTGCGCAAGAAGAGCTCTATCAACGCGCTCGTTCCTACGCCGGTGAAACCGCTGAACGCGATGACAAAGGTCTGCCCCGCAATACAAATACACCCGATGCGCAAGCCTTGGTCGATCGTTTCGCGGCTGATGTGAGAGCGGGACAACTGCCAGCGGTTTCGTGGATCGTAGCGCCTACCAAATTTTGCGAACATCCTGAGAAGAACCCTCCCGGCTATGGCGAATCGCTGAGCGCCCGATTGCTTGATGTGTTGACCGAAGACCCACAGGTTTGGGCGCAAACCGTGTTCATCCTTTGTTATGACGAAGAAGGTGGCTTCTTCGACCATGTCTTACCACCGGTGCCTCCAGCAACACGACACGACGGCTACAGTTCCGTCAGCACGGCGGGTGAAATCAGCAAAGGCGAGGCTTTCGGACTTGGCGCGCGGCTTCCTTTCATCATTGCGTCTCCATGGACCAGAGGCGGTTATGTCTGTTCAGATGTGTTTGATCACACTTCGATTTTGCAATTCTTAGAAAAACGATTTGGCGTGAAAGAACCGAATATTTCTGCATGGCGTCGAAGCATTTGCGGAGATCTGACCTCGATGTTCGACTTCCGTCGGCAAGATGTCTATCGTCCACAACAGCTATTTACCGCGCCGCACCAAGACTACATACAACGAGCGAATCAAGCCTGTGAGACGAAGAAGAGTTACGAGACGCCACGCGTTGAGCAACTGGTTCGAACCGAAAATATCGATCAGGCATTGCCGCGACCAGCACGAGCGCTAGGATATGCGCACGAGGTCAATGCTCAGCTCAATATTATGGGTCGTGCACCAAATAGCCAGGAGGCAATCTCACTCGCTTTCGAAAATACCGGCAGCCGAGGTGCGAGCTTCACCGTCTTCGCCCAGAACCACAATGCCGGTCCTTGGTACTACACCTTAGCACCCGCAGATCGTTGTAGTGAGGCTTGGCCGCTGATTGATTTCGGCAGCTCGAAATATGCCTTGCGCGTGCATGGTCCCAATGGCTTCCTGCGCCATTTTCAAGGCCGCAGCACCACCGCCCTAGGATTGGAGCTGCGCCAACAAGACGGCATGTTGATCGTGAGCTGCATTAATCAAGGTGAGTTGCCTCTCAATCTGGTTTTGCAAGATCTCTACTATGGACATGGGCGTCAATTAGTTTTGCTGGAAGCTCATTCGCGCACGGTGTTGAAATGGCCGACCAAGGATAGTGGCAATTGGTATGACTTGGCGATGCAAGTCGGTGAAGACAAAGATTTTCTGTGGCGCTATGCGGGACACATCGAGAACGGAGCACCAAGTATCAGTGACCCAGCCAATGGCAGAATCAACTCCCTCGAAATGAAGAAATAATTGGACTGATGGTAGAAGAAAGCTTTTAGAACTAGCGCGCTGGGTTTCGTTGGTTAAGCTCGTTGATTAGGCACGTTGATGCGGATCGATTTTGCCGAAGCTGATCCAAAAATCTGTGCCTTGTGCCGAGCTCACGAAGGCAATTTCACCTTCCATTAATTCGACCATCGATTTGGTTATTTTCAGGCCGAGTCCACTACCTTGTTTTTGTCGCGTATCCGAATTGTCTGCTTGCGCAAAACTGTCAAACATCATCTTCTGAAAGTTTTCTGGAATGCCGGGGCCATGATCGATAACATGAATCTGCCAGCTGGCCCCATGCGACTGCAAAGCAATCAATACCGTTTCTCCCGGAGGTGAGAACTTCGCCGCGTTCGACAAAAGATTGCTCATCACCTGCTGCAATCTTTCCTCATCGCCCCAAATATAGGCCTCAGTCTCAGTGCAGCGCAATTCAAACTGCACTTCGCAAGCTTGCGCATAGGCCGCATTCGCCTCGATGATTTGCGGCAGAAGTTGCACTAAATCGAGGCTACGCATCTCAAACTTCATCTTGCCCGCGCTAAGCTTTTCCATATCGAGTATGTCATTGACTAGGCTCGACAGTCGTTTGCTATTGCGATGAGCGACACTGATCATCTGCAAGGCTTTCTCCGGCAGAGCACCCATGACGCCGTTTTCCAACAGTGCCAGTGAACCGCGAATTGAAGTCAAAGGCGTACGTAGCTCATGACTAACAATCGCAATAAATTCCGATTGCAAGCGCTGCACACGATTGCGTTCAGACAAATCTAAAACAAATGCCACCCAATCTCTTTCACGCGCATCGATCAAAGCGATTCCGACTAACACTGCAATTACACGACCATCAGCGCAAATCAATTCTTTTTCGTAAGAAGCCGATGCTTTCTCGGCATTCAAGCCAAGCAGTGTATCTTGATCAGTCTGATGAAATTGGGTTGGAGTCAGGTCACTCCAACGCAAGTGACCTTGCTCGATTTTTTCGCGCTCATAACTTGTTAGACCAATGAACGCATCATTGGCGCCAAACAAACGACCGTCTGCACGGCCTTGAACGATACCGATTAAGCAGGAATTAATTACTTTCTTCAAATGAGCTTCACTGCTTTCTAAGGCGTTCAGCAAACTTTGATATTCAGTGATGTCGCGGATAGTACCTTCAAAGTTGTATTCGCCCGTTTCGGTATCCAACATCGGCATCCCATCGCTGACCACATAATGCACCTCGCCATTGGCTCGTACGAGGCGAAAGCCCATATGAAAACGGCTGCCTTGCGCAATGGCTTCTTGTAAAGCCAACTGCACCGCGGCTTTATCCTCGCGATGCACCGCATCGAAAAATACTTCGAGATCGACATGCTGCGCCGAATTCTCGATTGATAGCAACCACCGCGCAGCCTCCGAACAGATCAGAGTTTGATGTCGCACATCCACGGTCCAACTACCCATTGACGCCATTCTCTGCGCCTCATTCAAACGCTTGCCTTGCATTTGCAATAAGCGCTGGGTGGCACCACTTTCGAGGAAGTACATGACGATAAACATCACAATCACGATCACGGCACAGCCAGCAAGCGTGGCTAGTCCTATGGTCTTTTTGGTCTCGCTCTCCAGCAGTGCGAAACCATCAACTGGCAAGGCGCTAATGATCTCTAAAGGTTTCTCACTCAACTGCAGACGCCCCAAAACAAAAGGCGTAGGCGCGTCGCCAATCTGCTTTAAAGCCTTAAAACGTCCATCCCGCCAAGGTGTAATTTTGAGAACAGGAAAATCCTCTCTCTTGTATAAAGACTGTCGCTTTTCGCTGTTCATGCTAAACACAGCACCGCCTTCTAAGGCCTTCATTTCTTGATGATGGTCTTGTGCCAAGATCACAACCCCATTTTCATCAATCAGAAAAACACCGGTCAAATCGATATCTTGCGCCAGCCGTGCAATGTCTATTTTTGCGACGATGACCGCGACAATTTTCTCGCCGTCGAACACTGGTGCTGAAAAATATAAGCCCGGGGTACGTGAGGTTTTACCGAAGGCAAATTGATAGCCTGACTCACCATTTATCGCCGCCTTAAAGTAGTGCCGCTCACCATAGTTATTGCCGATTAAAGAATCAGGCAATTGATGGTCGCTCGCTGCCAAACAGTCTCCTTGGCTGTCGAGGATATAGGCAAGATCAAACCCGAGTCGATTGCGTGCCTCAGACAAACTGAGGTTGATGGAACGCCAGGGCTCTTGCAAATTCTGCCGGCGCAAACGCTGCTTGCGCTCGTGCGCGGGTTCTGAGTCTAAATTCTTGGTAGGCGATGATCGCAGGGCTTCAAGCAAACGTGCCTGATTCGCGATCACGTAGGGGATCCCCTGCATCACTCGCAAGCTACGTTGGAGATCAGCGACGACACCTTGAGCCAAGGCATTGCTGCGCTTTTGCTCCTGCTCGGTGAGAGTCTCAGCACGCTGTTGCAGGCTAAAGCTCTCGTAGCGATAAATCGACCAAGTCCAAAGCACGCACAACAACAGCGCCAGCACTATCGTGCGACGTCGAAATGATTGAACCTTGATGCGTAAATGTGATTCGTGCATAGCTAGCAAGGCGCTAAGTGCCGAAAACCAAGCCAAAGGAGAAACGATGCCATTACAATTTACTAAGGATGCCGCGCCCCAAAAAGTCTGGAACCAAAACATTTCTATGGCGCAATAAAGTGTACGCTAGTTTCTTTTGCAGTGAGCAGTTTTCATTGCTTCATCAGACATTTGCGCTACACGAAAACAACGAAGCTCAAGCGCAAGGGTGCAATTGACCGGTGCAAATCAGAAATGCATTTGGGGTCCTCTTCTAGGACGAGGTGGGAGACGAATCAAGTATCAACTCTGCCGCGATATTGCTACTGTCTTTGAGTGTTTGTAAAACGATATTGGAACGAATATCAAGCACACCCGCCGTTTTATACAATCGTTCCAAAATAAAGGAAGAATAGTGCTTCAAATTGCGCGCCCGCACCCTAAGCAGATAATTTGCGTCGCCGGTAATGATGTAGGTTCCGACGACTTCAGGCCAGCTCTGTATCGCAGTAGTGAAATTTTCATGCCATTGCTCAACGTCGCGCCGCATAGTGACCTGGACGAAGGCATCGACCTCCAGACCGATTACGGTCGGGTCCAATACAGCGCGGTAATGGCTGATCACTCCATTCTCTTCCAACATGCGAACTCGGCGCAGACAAGAAGAGGCCGACAAAAACACCTTCTCTGCAAGGTCCTGATTGCTAATGCGTCCATCGGCTTGCAATAGGGCTAAAATTTTAAGATCTGTTGCGTCGAGCTGCATGTGAAAGATTCCATCAGAAATAGTTTTGTTCTTTTGATTTTATTCTACTTTCACTCCCTGTCACACAGCGATTTGCAAGAACACATCAAGAAATACGGCATAAAATGTCACAAAATCTAAAACTTACAAAAACATTGTTTCCACCCCATCCTGAACGAACTTTTTGACGATGATGACCATGACCCGACAAGACTGCTTAATGCAAGACCAAGCCGATCCTTTATCGAAGCTGCGAGAGGACTTCGCTCTACCAGAAGGTATGATTTACCTCGACGGCAATTCACTAGGCGCCCAACCGAAAGCATCGCTGACACGCGCGCAAGAGGTCATCGCGCAGGAATGGGGCACCGATCTGATTACGAGTTGGAACAAAGCCGGTTGGTTTGAAATGCCCTCCCGCCTTGGCAATTTGTTGGCCCCTTTGATCGGTGCCGAGCAAGACGAAGTCGTGGTCACCGATTCGACCTCGATCAATCTGTTCAAAGCCATCGCTGCCGCTTTGCAAATTCAAGCGAACAATCCTGTCAATGCGGAACGCCGGACCATCATCACTGAACGCAGCAACTTTCCGACGGATATCTATATGGCGGAAGGTTTGACACGTTGGTTGGATCGCGGTTACAAAATTCATTTGATCGACACCCCCGATGAACTGTCGTCGGCGATCAATCACGAAACAGCTCTGGTGATGCTCACCCATGTCAATTATCGCAGCGGCTATTTACACGACATGCAAGCGGTCACCGCACTGGCCCATCAGCACGGCGCGCTGTGTATCTGGGACTTGGCACACTCGGCCGGTGCAGTCGAAGTCAATCTGCATCATGCGCAAGCTGATTTTGCCGTCGGTTGTTGCTACAAATATTTGAACGGCGGCCCCGGCGCGCCTGCTTTTATTTGGGTCCCCAAGCGCCATCAAGCTAACTTCAATCATCCCCTCAGCGGTTGGTGGGGACACGCTGCGCCGTTCGCGATGGCGCCGAGTTTCAGCGCAACTGACGGTATTCGTCGGGCCTTATGCGGCACACAACCCATCGTATCGCTTGCCATGGTCGAGTGCGGATTAAAGACCTTTAGCAAAACCACGATGCAGGCAATACGCCAGAAGTCGTTGGCCTTAACAGATTTGTTTATCAAACTCGTTGAAATGCGCTGTGCCGCGCATCCGCTGAGCTTGGTCACACCACGCGACGCGAATCAGCGCGGCAGTCAAGTGAGCTTCCAGCATCCTCACGCCTACGCGGTGGTCCAAGCCTTGATTGCCCGCGGTGTGGTCGGTGATTACCGCGAGCCTTCGATCATGCGCTTTGGTTTCACCCCACTCTACACCCGCTTTGTCGATGTTTGGGACGCCGTCGAAATTCTGCGCGACATCCTTGATCGACAGGATTATCAAGTTGATCTACAACGCAATGCCGTAACCTGAAATGCAAGCCAAGGCCACAAAAAATGAACACCGAACTTAGAACGAGACAAAAATGACAGACTCCACCGAACAAAAATGCCCAATGTCTTGGCACGGCGCCAAAATGGATTTCAGCAAAGATATGAGCTATGGCGATTATCTCGGCCTACAACAAATTCTCACCGCTCAACATCCGCTGTCACCGAACCACAATGAGATGCTATTCATCATCCAGCATCAAACCAGTGAGTTATGGATTAAATTGATGCTGCATGAGTTGCATGCGGTACGTCGGCAAATTCAGTTAGGCGATTTGCCACCAGCCTTCAAGATGCTTTCGCGAGTCGCCCGCATCATGGATCAACTGGTTCACGCTTGGGATGTTTTGGCCACCATGACGCCGAGCGAGTACACCGCGATTCGCCCTTATCTCGGCAATTCATCGGGATTCCAGTCGCATCAATATCGCGAACTCGAATATTTATTGGGAAATAAAAATGCCAATCTCTTGAGCGTTCACGAAAGCAAAGCTGAGGTACACGCCACGCTCGAAGCCGCCTTGCAAGCCCCTTCCATTTATGATGAAACCATCATGTACATGGCACGCAATGGCTTCGCGATCGACGCCGAGCGCCTAGAACGAGATTGGACCCAAAGCGTTAGCCCAAATGAATCAGTTAAACTTGCATGGCAAAAAGTGTATCAAGCACCGGAGCAGCACTGGGCGTTTTATGAACTAGCTGAAAAACTGGTCGATATGGAAACCTCGTTCCGTATCTGGCGCTTCCGCCACGTCACCACGGTCGAACGCATTATCGGTTTCAAAACCGGAACGGGAGGAACGGCTGGGGTTAGCTATTTGCGTAAGATGTTGGATGTGGTTCTGTTCCCTGAATTGTTCTCAATTCGCACTGAGTTATAAACAAAACAGCAAGGTGAGCTATCGTCTCAACTAACATCATACAAGGGTGTCAAGATTAAACTTAGCGATGCCGAAGTCACGCTTGAAACCTGAGATCGCACTTCCACGTATCCACAATAAATTCAAGCTAATGAAGAACAAGCTCGGTAAAAATAAGTGGCGAACAAGAGGTGGGTCTCTGGAACTCTCAGGTCATCGCAGAGTCATAGGCTACATCGCTTTGAAGGCCACAGGATCTCGTGAGGCTTATTGCCATCAAACGATGGAGAACATCATTATTTTATTAACAACAAAGAAATATAAAGTGAGAGGATGCTATGCAAAAGAAGCTCATGAAGACATCAATTAGCCTGATGATCTCAGCCATATTTACCGCAGGTATGGTCGGCAATATCCATGCGCAAGCAAATGATGCAAAGGCTGTTCCGAAAAAAATCGCAAACAACAAGAAGGCAGTTGGAAAGCTTGGCTCTGGCATCGAACTGCAATGGATAGACAAAAACGTACGCCCACAAGATGATTTCTTCCGCTTCACTGCTGGGAAGTGGTTAGATACCGCAGAAATCCCCGCAGATAAAGGCCGCACAGGATCCTTCGATGCTTTGGCTGACCTATCGCTAAATCAATGCCGAGAGATTATCGAGGCACTAACCAAACGTAGCGATCTAAAAGCAGGCACCAACGAGCAGAAGATTGCCGACATGTATGCAAGCTATATGGATGAGGCAAAAGCCGAAGCAGCCGATATTCAGCCATTAGTCGGCGATTTCGACATGATCGACAAGTTAAAGGACAAGAGCCAGCTACCGACAACAATGGCCTATCTAGGTCGCATAGGAGTTGCAACTCCAATCGGAGCAGGCGTGACTCAAGACGCAAAAGACTCCACCAAGTATGCGGTCTCCATCGGGCAAAGTGGCTTGAGCTTACCTGACCGCGAGTATTACTTGAAACTTGATGACGCGAAGTACAAAGACGCTCGAGCTGCCTATCTGGAGCATGTCGAAAAAATGCTGACTATGGCTGGTCAAGCGAACGCCGCGCAAGCTGCAAAGTCGATCTTGGAATTTGAAACCGAAATCGCCAAAATTCAATGGAGTAACGTCGAAAACCGCAATCCAGTCAAGACTTACAACAAAGTTGAAATCACCAAACTCAACGAATTGCTCGCCAACTTTGACTGGAACGCCTACCTCACCGCGATGGGTACAGCAGGCAAAATTGACTATGTAGTCGTTCGCCAACCGAGTTACCTCAACAACTTCGCCAAGTTGATTGATGAAACTCCTATCAGTGTCTGGCAGACCTATCTCAAGTGGCGCTTGCTGAATGCCTATGCGCCGCTTCTCAGCAAACGTTTCGTTGAACAAGATTTCAAATTCAATAGCGCCAAATTACGTGGCATCCCAGAGATGCAGCCACGTTGGAAACGCGCAGTCGGCAGCGTCGAAGGCAGTTTATCTGAAGCGCTCGGCCAATTATTCGTCGAAAAACACTTCCCTGCTTCCAGCAAAGCACGCATGCAAGAACTGGTGAACAACCTCTTGCTCGCCTATAAGCAAAGCATAGAGACCTTGCCATGGATGGGTGAAGCGACCAAGAAAGAAGCCTTGGCCAAACTCGCCAAATTCACACCAAAAATTGGTTATCCAGACAAATGGCGTGACTACAGTGCCTTAACCATCAAACGCGATAGCCTGATCGACAATATCCGTGCCACGCGCGCCTTCAACTACCAACGTATGATTGACCGCCTCGGCAAACCAGTGGATCGTGCAGAATGGGGTATGAGCCCACAAACCGTGAATGCCTACTACAACCCTCGTCAAAACGAAATCGTCTTCCCAGCGGCTATTTTGCGCCCACCATTCTTCAATCCGAATGCGGATGACGCCGTCAACTACGGCGGTATCGGTGCGGTGATCGGACATGAAATCGGCCACGGCTTTGATGACTCCGGCAGTCAGTCCGATGGCGACGGTAATTTGCGCGATTGGTGGACTGCGGAAGACAAAGCCAACTTCAAGAAACTGACCGATGCCATGGTCGAGCAATACAATAGCTATAGCCCGATCGATGGTTACAAGGTTAATGGTAAATTGACGCTGGGCGAAAACATCGGTGATAACTCTGGTCTGGCGATTGCGTACAAAGCCTACCAAATTTCACTAAAAGGCAAACAGGCTCCGGTCATCGACGGCTTCACTGGCGATCAACGCGTGTTCCTCGGTTGGGCTCAAGTCTGGCGCGGCAAAGCACGTAATGACGAAACCATTCGCTTGTTAGCCACCGATCCGCACTCACCAGCGATGTTCCGTGCCAACGGTCCATTGACCAATATCGACGCATTCTATAAGGCCTTTGATGTTAAACCGGGCGACAAAATGTACGTCGACCCAGCAAAGCGTATTACGATTTGGTAATGACCGAAGCTGCGAGTGAAGGCAACATTCCCACTTGCAGCTTCACAAGCTGGGGTCGAACTTATTTTCGTATTGGCTTTAGAATTTCG
Organism: uncultured Burkholderiaceae bacterium; assembly: GCA_964459555.1. Taxonomy (GTDB): domain Bacteria; phylum Pseudomonadota; class Gammaproteobacteria; order Burkholderiales; family Burkholderiaceae_D; genus Undibacterium. The sequence continues at coordinate 22,385 of CAYWNE010000018.1, forward strand.
GGCCACACCTAAAATCGAATGACAAAAAGCAAAAGCGCGTGGCTCATAAAGGCCACGCGCTTTTACTTTTCTAAAATAGTCATCAATCAAAGAATCAATTAGAGACGGCGCCACACTTGCCAGCGTTCTCTTCCGGCAAACACGGCAATTGAATCAAGAACGGCATCATCTTCTAAGCAGACAAAACGTCCATCCATCAAGGCTTTGAGTTCAGACTTAGCCATCACAAACGGTGGTCCTTTGGGGCGCTTACTTGGCTCCGCGGATAAGTTCTCGATTACGCTTTCCTGATCTTCTTCAAGAAAGAAAAAGCCAAATACTAAGCCGCCAACGGGCAGTAAGTCGTGCCATCGCTGCACAATCGCTAATCGGCGTTCTGGAGGTAAGGCGCACAAGAAAGCACGCTCATAAATACTTTGAAAAGGCGCTGATGGTTGCCACGTGAAGAAGTCAGCTTGTTGAATGATCTGCTGACGGTCAGGGTACATTGCCTTCGCCCGCGCCACCGCTGAGGCAGAAAAATCGACGGCGGTAATCAACCATTGTGCTTCTAGGAATGCGCTCAATTCATAAGCATGACCACAGCCCGGTATCAAGCAACTTTGCGGTGGCACTCGGCTCAAGTAATGCTGCAAATGCAGTGGGATTTGCCCATTGGTCCATGGCGTGAATTCTTTGTCGAAGCGCTCGTCCCAAAATGCTGAACCAAGCGGATCGCGAGTCTGAAATTCAATCATTACTTAGACTTTCAGTCGAAGATGCCAAAAACGAGATACTGGACAACGCATATCATGAAAAGAGATGTGGGAATTGCACATGGAGGCAATATCCTGCAGCGAGCAAACCCAACACCGCTGCAGTAATCAAGATCGTACGCAATAAGCGGTTTGTGGCTTTTTGCTCTTGCAAGAGTTTTGCTAACAACTGATCTTGTTGACCACCTTCGGCGGCATGACTGAGTGCCTGATGCAGAAGGCGCGGCAACTGCGGGAAAATATGACTATAACGCGGCGCTTCAGCCCGCAGCTTCTCGCGCAAGCCACGCCACCCAACTTGCTCACTCATCCAACGCTCGAGATAAGGTTTAGCGGTTTTCCAAAGATCTAATTCAGGATCAAGTTGGCGTCCCAAACCTTCGATATTCAGCAAGGTTTTTTGCAAAAGCACGAGCTGTGGTTGAACCTCGACATTGAAACGACGCGATGTCTGAAACAAGCGCAGCAGCACTTGACCAAAAGAGATGTCTTTCAAAGGACGATCAAAGATAGGTTCGCAACAAGCCCGTACGGCCGCTTCTAACTCATCGACGCGAGTCTCCTTCGGCGCCCATCCTGATTCGATATGCGCTTCCGCCACACGTTTGTAATCGCGACGGAAGAACGCCAAGAAATTCTGTGACAAATAATCTTTGTCGTAGTCATTCAAGGTACCGACGATACCAAAGTCGAGTGCGATATACCGCCCCAAAGTTTCTGGTGCTGTGGATACCAAGATATTCCCGGGATGCATATCGGCGTGAAAAAAACCATCACGGAAAATTTGTGTGAAGAAGATCGTCACGCCATCGCGTGAGAGCTTACTCAAGTCAACACCAGCCTCACGCAATTTGTCAGTCTGCGAGATGGGGATACCGTACATACGTTCCATCACAATCACCGATGGAGAACAGTAATCCCAATACATCTCAGGCACGATCAGCAAATCAGAGTCAGCAAAATTGCGACGCAATTGACTGGCATTGGCAGCTTCGCGCATGAGATCCAATTCATCGTGCAAATATTTGTCGAACTCGCCGACCACCTCTTTCGCTTTGAGGCGTTTGCCATCAGCCCACAAAAATTCTAACCAGCCGGCGGCGATTCGCATTAAGGCTACGTCACGATCGATGGTTTCTTTCATGCCGGGACGCAGCACCTTCACCGCGGCTTCACGGCCATCTTTCAAAGTCGCAAAATGCACTTGCGCGATCGATGCTGAGGCGACCGGAACGCGCTCAAAACTCGCGAACAATTGATCTGGCGGAGCACCTAAGGATTTGGTGATTTGCGCTACCGCCAAATCTGGATCAAAGGAAGGCACCCTATCTTGCAGCAGCGCCAGTTCGTCAGCGATATCAGGCGGCATCAAATCACGACGTGTCGATAGAACCTGACCAAACTTGACGAAGATCGGTCCCAACTCTTCTAGAGCCTTACGCAGTCTTTCGCCGCGGGGCGCCGATAAATCGCGCCAAAACAAAAGCGTTTGAAGAAAGCCAGCGCCGCGCGGAGCGCGAATCGCCGACACAATAATTTCATCTATCCCGTATTGCAGAACAATGCGAACGATTTTGAACAGACGTAAGGAATTTAAAATCATTTCTGCACTTTCATTTGTTGCCGTTCCAATCGTTCGATACGTTTCATCAAACGTTCAACATCATCGCGGGTCTTCACCACTTGATCAGAAAACGCTTGCACCGCACTCGGGCGCACTAGGGTCGGATTCTCTTCCAAAAAGTATTCCGCAAAACTGGCCTGTAGGCTTTGATGTGTGCGCTGCATATGGGAAGCAGCCATGCGGCCTAAGTCAACCACGCGAACTGCCGCTGCGTCACCGATGATCTTCGCTAAGTCATCTTCCACTTCCCATCGTAAATCTTGGCTCAAACTCGACAACGTGTTGGCAAAATCGGCATCGCCTTCGATTTTCACATAGGCCACTGCGCGTTTTGGCTCTTGCGCAATCAGAGGCAAATCGGCTGGTTTAATGCGCAAAGTCACGTTTGCCGCTTCTTCTGTCGAATTAGATGCGCCATCGGCCGCTTGCAATTGTCCATCTGCCGTGACACGAACGCGCAAGCTGACAAACTCCAAATCGACACAAGCCAGCTTATTCGCGTGCGGACGAAGACGCTCCATAGCCCATGGCTCTTTGGAGAGTAAATGATTAACAAATAGGACAAAAGAAGTAGAAATCATGCGCACCAATAGAAAAACCGCGCATCTTTGAGAGGCACTTCCTAGCGCCTCTGATGCGCGGTTCTAAGTTTAACAGTATTCGCTTAAATCACCGAGAGTGAACGCCCTCAGAACGGAGAATTTAAGGGCATTGACACAGAAAAACGGCTACTCTTGCGTCAACGCAAATCCCAGTTAGTTGAGTTGCTGAATGCCTGCTAACACCCAGCCAGTTTGACCGTTAATCGGTTTCGCCAAATTCCACACCTCGGCGAAGGGCTCAGCGACACCATGCTCACCTTCTTTGATGGTGCCAGTAAATTTGACGCTGGCCAGGTAGTCATAGGCTTGAGTCTCAATGCCCAACAACTCTGCTTCGAGCGTCACGACATCTGTCACATTTTTAGCCGCACCACGGTCTTGCAATTCCAACTTCATCTCGGCGAACATCTCTGGCGAGGTGAATTCACGGATATCGTTGATATCACCACGATCCCAAGCCGCTTGCAAACGAATGTAATTTGACTTGGCGTGACGGATGAAGCCAGCAACATCGAAGTCTGCAGGAATACTCCAAGTCGCTTGATTGGTGTTGCCGTTCAAGTTAGCGGTACTTACAGAGGCAGGCGTAAATCCACCAGCAGCACTGGAAGCTGGTGTGAACGTGCTAGGTTGAGATTCGGCACGTTGGAAAGGCTCGACATTACTGCCCGCACCCGCATAAGCTGGTTGCGCTTGATTAAACATCGAAGGCGCACTATCTTGCTTCTTACGAGTGAACAAGCGATAAATGAAAACGATCGCCAAACCAATCAAGGCCCAAGTCAAAATAGAACCTAAAGCACTCGCCAAACCGCCACCAATACCCAGTGACGACAACAAGCCAGCCAATAAAGCACCACCGATCAAACCACCGATGATACCTTTCCAAGGCAATCCAGGCTTTTTCACTGGCAAAGGTGCAGCTGCATTCGGCATGCCAGGCTTAGCAGCGGCGGCTGCTGGACTCGCTGGCAATGCACCCGGTGTCGCTGCAGGCGCTTTCTGTGTCACGTTACTAGACTGACGTCCGAACGACCCGCGTTTGCCCATACGTTGGGCATCCGCATCTGCAGCAACCAAGGTCATGGCGCCGAACAAAAGAGCGATACTCAACAAAATTCGTTTCATTGACTTCTCCTATTGAAAACAAAGGTTTTCACAATTTAAACAAGCATCTTTGACAGGACGATGACCTCACCGCTACCTAGCTACAAACTTATAACTTAATGCCGGTATGCAGCGCAGCGACACCTGCTGTCAAATTAAAATATTCCACGCGCTCAAAGCCCGCCTCATGCATCATGCCCTTCAGGGTTTCCTGATCCGGATGCATGCGTATCGACTCGGCTAAGTAGCGATAACTGTCCGCATCATTCGCGATCTTTTGTCCCAACCAAGGCAAGACCCTAAACGAATACAAGTCGTATGGTTTCTGCAAAACTTCTGGCACTTTAGAAAACTCCAGCACCAATAATTTACCGCCCGGTTTCAAGACCCTTTGCATCTCCTTCAGAGCCTGATCCTTATGTGTCATATTGCGTAAGCCGAAAGCCACGCTAACACGATCAAAATAATTATCAGGGAACGGTAACTTCTCGGCGTCACACAGCAAAGTTGGGGTAATCAAACCTTTATTCAAGAGGCGATCGCGGCCTACACGCAACATCGATTCGTTAATATCGGTATGCCACACCTCACCGCTCTTGCCGGCTTGTTTGACAAACTCTTTGGATAAATCGCCAGTGCCACCAGCAATATCCAAGACTTTAAAACCGGGGCGCACACCGGCTTGCGCGATCGTAAAGATTTTCCAAACACGATGCAGGCCAACCGACATCAAGTCATTCATCACGTCGTATTTCGCCGCTACCGAGTGAAAAACCTCGGCCACTTTATGGACTTTCTCCTCTTCGGCGACCGTGGTGTAACCGAAGTGGGTGGTGTTTGTGCTGTGATCGCTCATGCGAGTTTCCTTATATTTTTTACCAAACTGACGTTTCTTGACGAGCACGTGCAGTTTTTCGTAGGCGCGATTATAGAAGGGAATGGCTACTAAGGGGCGTAGCTCGGTGATTTTTTCATGGGTTTCTTGCGGTAATTTAAGGACAAAATTACCTCAGCTCAGGCGATTGAGATCAATCGCTTATTTTCGTGAGGAAGAGCACGCGCCTGAACTTACTGGAGCAGGAACATAGTCGCGCCCAGTCTCGCCCTCAAATCCTGCGGCGTGCAATCTTGCCAAGTAATGCTGCCACAAATGATCTTGATGCAAGCCCAGCCAGTACAAATAAGCCCAAGTGTAAATCCCTGTGCTATGCCCATCGGTAAACAAAAGCTTGATCGCGTAATTGCCGACTGGCTCAATGCCGGTAATGCTGACTGCGCGCTTGCCGAATTGCAGCACCTCTTGCCCTTCACCATGGCCGCGTACTTCAGCCGAAGGCGAATACACTCGTAGTAATTCGAATGGCAAACTGACCGTTCGGCCATCTTCAAAACTCAATTCTAGACAACGCGACACCGTACGCGCATTGATTGCCGTGATTTGCACCGGATGTTCGACCGGCGGTGGCAGCGTCAAATGCGTCGCCGATGATCGACTACTAGCGTCTTGTTTGCTTTGCTGATAGCGGTCCAGAATACTCATTTTTGATCGATCTCTTCAGTTCAAGCGAACATCGCTTGAATGTGTTGACGCAAGGCGTCCAACTGTTGACGTTTCTCACCAGCCGACTTCGAGGTTTTATCGCTGCTAGCCCAGATCGGCTGCGGAAAATGCGCATCATCGCGATAGCGCGGAATCACATGCCAATGAAGATGCGGCACCATATTGCCAAGGCTTGCCAAATTCACTTTATCAGGCTGCATGACCGCGCGGATCGCCTCTTCAACTTTACAAACAGCTTGCATCAAGGTCGAACGATTCGCAATCGCAAGATCGGTCATCTCGGCGACATGACTATTCCAAATCACACGACAAAAACCGGGATAGTTAGCATCGTCGACCAAGATCACGCGGAACTGCGGCGTACTGACGATCACGTCTTCATGCTTGGCAGCGCAAAGTTCACATTGTGGTTCGTGGCGCGCATTCAAATTCATACTCACACCAAGACCCTTTCAATGCCGCCGTTATTGGCACGGGCGACGTATTCAGGCAACCAATTCTCGCCGAGTAAATGCCGCGCCATTTCGACCACGATGTAATCGGCTTGAGTTGATGTATCGTCGTTATAGCGTGACAAACCTTGCAAGCAGGATGGACACGAAGTCAGAATCTTCACGTCGCCATTGAAACCATCTTGGCGCAACTTATCCGCGCCTTTTGTCATCTCTTCTTGCTTACGGAAGCGCACTTGAGTAGAGATGTCCGGACGGCCCACCGCAAAGGTACCCGACTCACCGCAGCAACGATCATTCTTTTCGATCTTCACATTGTCGACTGTCGTAATCAAGCTATTGATAGTCTTGCTCGACTCTTGCAATTTCATCGGGCTATGGCATGGCTCGTGATACATGTAGCGTGTGCCCATCACACCTTCGAGTTTGACGTTTTTCTCCATCAAATATTCGTGGATATCGATGATGCGGCAGCCCGGGAAAATTTTATCGAATTCATAGGTCGCCAATTGGTCGTAGCAAGTACCGCACGACACCACAACGGTCTTGATATCGAGATAGTTGAGCGTGTTCGCCATACGATGGAAGAGGACGCGATTATCGGTCATCATCTTCTCAGCTTTATCAAATTGCCCAGCTCCACGTTGCGGATAACCGCAGCACAAATAACCGGGTGGTAAAACCGTTTGCACGCCTACATTCCACAACATCGCTTGCGTCGCCAATCCAACCTGCGAGAACAAACGCTCTGAACCACAACCCGGGAAGTAGAACACCGCTTCCGTATCGGCCGTCGTGGTTTGAGGATTACGAATGATAGGAATAACTTTATCGTCTTCGATATCGAGCAATGCACGCGCCGTTTTCTTCGGCAAATTACCCGGCATTTTCTTGTTAATGAAGTGAATCACTTGCTCTTTGATAGGCGCTTTACCCACAGTTGCCGGTGGTGCTTTGGTTTGCGTTTTAGCGAATTTCTTTAGCAAATCATGACCCAGACGTTGCGCCTTATAACCCCAACCTACCATCACTTGGCGGGTGGCGTTAATCGTTGCCGGATCAGTCGCGTTCAAGAAGAACATCGCGGCACTGGTACCGGGATTAAATTTTTTCTGCCCCATTTTGCGCAAGAGATTGCGCATATTCATCGACACATCACCGAAATCGATATCGACCGGACAAGGGTTCACACACTTATGGCACACGGTGCAATGATCCGCCACATCAGAGAATTCATCCCAATGTTTAATCGAAATGCCGCGACGTGTTTGCTCTTCGTAGAGGAAAGCTTCAACCAGCAAAGAGGTCGCTAAAATCTTATTGCGTGGTGAGTACAAAAGATTCGCGCGCGGCACATGGGTGGAACATACCGGTTTACACTTACCGCAACGCAGACAGTCTTTGACGCTGTTCGAAATCGCGCCAATATCACTCTGTTGCATGATCAAAGATTCATGCCCCATCAAACCAAACGAGGGCGTATACGCATTGCGCAAATCAGCGGCAAAGCCCGGTAAGTTCAACAACTTGCCTTTGTTAAAACGGCCTTCCGGATCGATACGCAATTTGTAGGAACGGAAATCTTTGATTTCGTCTTCCGTCAAAAATTCTAGCTTGGTAATGCCAATGCCATGTTCGCCAGAGATCACCCCGTTCAAAGAACGCGCCAATACCATGATGCGTTCAACCGCACGATGCGCCACTTGCAGCATCTCATAATCATCCGAGTTAACTGGCAAGTTCGTATGCACGTTGCCATCACCCGCATGCATGTGCAAAGCCACAAACACACGGCTACGCAGAACGCGTTTATGAATCGCCGTGCACTCTTCCAAGATCAAACGAAAAGCAGCACCGTTGAAGATTTGACGCAGTAATGCGCGTACTTCGTTTTTCCATGAGATGCGAATACTGCGATCTTGCACCAATTGGAACAAAGTGACTTCAGGCTGGCTTTGCAAACGCTCAGCAAACATGGTGTCGAGTTTTTCGAGACCGAGCTCAGCGAGACGCGCACGTGCCGCTTGCAAGGGTTGATCGAGATGGTCTAACACATAGTTCCAACGAGCCTGCACTTCTTGCAAAAGCTGCGCTGCTTGAGTAACGCGATCTTCGAGTAACTCTGCCGCAGGAATATCGTCACCATCAGCATCTTCACTCTTGCCCAAAGGCAGATTGCCGCGCGTGAGGAATTCTTGCAAAGCGCTGACCGCGGCCAATTTGTTCTGCATCGACAATTCGATATTGATGCGCTCAATACCGTCAGTGTATTCGCCCATGCGATCGAGCGGAATCACCACGTCTTCGTTAATCTTAAACGCATTGGTGTGCTTAGAAATCGCTGCAGTTTTGGCGCGATCTAGCCAAAATTTCTTACGGGCTTCTGGACTCACCGCCACAAAGCCTTCACCGACACGCGTATTCGCGATGCGGATTACTTCTGAGGCCGCGCGGGCCACGGCATCTTCATCGTCGCCAACGATATCGCCAAACAAGGCCATCTTAGGAATCACGCCGCGTTTTGATTTGGTGGTGTAACCGACCGCTTTCAAATAACGTTCATCAAGATGCTCAAGACCAGCCAAGATCGCACCGCCCTTTTTGCTTTCGCTGTCGAGATAATCTTTGATCTCAACGATGCTTGGAATCGCATCACGCGCTTGCCCGAAAAATTCCAAACACACGGTTCTGGCAAACTTCGGCATGCGGTGCAAAATCCAACGCGCCGAGGTAATCAAGCCATCGCAACCCTCTTTTTGTACACCGGGCAAACCAGCCAAGAATTTGTCGGTAACGTCTTTACCCAAGCCTTCTTTGCGGAAGGTGCGTCCCGGGATTTGCAGCAATTCTGTTTTGAATGGTTTTTTCTCGCCGGGGTGGGTCCACTCCAACTGGAACTTGGCCATCTCGACATCATGAATCTTGCCGAGATTGTGTTCCAAACGCGTGACTTCTAACCAATCGCCATTCGGATCAACCATGCGCCATGAAGCAAGGTTGTCGAGCGCGGTTCCCCACAAGACAGCTTTTTTACCGCCAGCATTCATGGCCACATTACCGCCTATGCAGGACGCTTCAGCAGAAGTTGGATCGACCGCGAACACGAAGCCCGCTTTATCCGCCGCATCGGAGACACGTTTGGTGACCACACCAGCGCCTGAGTAAATCACCGCGTAATCACGCTCGACGCCGGGTAATCGCGTCATTTCGACGGGGCCCAAATGCTCGAGTTTTTCAGTATTGATCACCGCCGACATTGGGGTCAAAGGAATCGCGCCGCCGGTATAGCCTGTGCCACCACCGCGTGGAATGATCGTTAAGCCGAGAGCGATACAGCTTTTCACCAAACCAGCGATTTCTTCTTCGGTGTCAGGCGTCAACACCACAAAAGGATATTCAACACGCCAGTCGGTCGCATCGGTCACATGTGAGACGCGGCTCAAACCATCGAATTTGATATTGTCTTTGGCCGTGTGTTTCGCCAATAACTTGCTGGCTTTTTTGCGTAGATCCCAGGTATTGCGAAACTCCTGCGAAAACTCCGCCACAGCCTTACGTGCTGCGGCCACTAAAGTTTCTACCGATTGACTACGATCACGATCACCATCGCCTTCAGCACTTTGATCAGTCGCCACACGACGCTTCTCGACTTCATGCAAGCGGTGATTCAAAGCATCAATCAAGGCTTCACGACGGCGTGGATTTTCGAGCAAATCATCCTGCAAATACGGATTGCGACGCACCACCCAGATATCGCCAAGCACCTCATACAACATGCGCGCTGAACGGCCAGTCTGACGCTTGCCACGCAGATTATCGAGCAAGGCCCAGGACTCCTCCCCCAACAAACGAATCACAATCTCGCGATCAGAGAATGAGGTGTAGTTGTAAGGAATTTCGCGCACACGTTTGGCGCTACCGTGGTTCGAATTTTCGCCGAGAGCGAAATCACCGTTGAGTTGGATAGGAGCGTTCATCTGCTTGGGTTAGACGAGAGGTCGGCGACGTCAATGCGACGCCTAAGTTTTAATGATTTAACCTCATTCTAGCCTATTGCGCTGCACCATGCTGGAACATCCTTGACATTTTTAGGGATATCTTTTGACTTTTACGCAAAATACCTGAGGAAATTCTGAGCTTTTTCAGGAATCTTGAATATTTGGTATAGAAACTGTTGTTTTTGCCGGATTTTCGACAGCAACTAAACAAACACTTTCTCTAAACTCGAGCGAAAGATGCTCTTTGCCTGCAAATTTGAGCCGAATTAAACCTCTTCGGTACCCAAACCAGTCATTTCAGGCTTTACCTCTCGATCTTGCAAGCCAATTTGCGTCTCGTCTTGCATTCGCTTGCAAAAACAAATCACCTCTTCCAAATCACGCTGCAAGCCAACGGAGATACCCACATACTTCAAGCCCAAGCTAGCGAACGCCTCGGCTCTTTGCCAATTCTCATGTTTGCTGTGATAACGGGCGATGGCCAATGCTAGACGTCCCTCTGTGGTGTCGAACTGACCGAAACCGAGAGCCTCAACACTGAACTGTTCGACCGCAATGCTGCTGAAGACACTGTGCTCACTGCACAAGTCGCGCACAAAAGCTCGCATTTGTTGAACATAGGCTTGAGCGGCCGACTGCAGGGCTAGTACCATGCTTTCAGTCGAGGCTTCAAACCTCCACCAGACCTCAATCTCGGGAGTGAAGACACGACGGCGAAACTCGCAGAGCTGTACTTTGATTTTTTTAGGATCAACTTCCTTGCCCAAACTATCGGGTGCAAATTTTGGTTGTACTCCGATATTAAGCGCAAAAGCATCTCCCGCACGAGAAGTCTCTACGCTGAACACCAAGACCCAGTCATGGTGATTTTTGCGGAAATTGCGGCCAGAGCCCGTAAATCCATCAGCTCGCAACACCGGCGCGAGATGTTGGCGGATTAAGTCACTGAGATGAGGTCCGCTCGGCTCGCTATCCTCACTCGACTTTCCCGGCTCAGGTTCGCCAGACTGGGATGTGATGCGCGCGTGATCCGACTCAAGTTCATTCACATCATCGATCTTGGCCGAAAATAAGTCTTTAATTTTTTTCCACAAAATGGCACCTCAAACATCTATCGCTGACCATCAAACCACCAAGAACGTCATGGCACTTTCATTCTGATCCGAACCTAGGCCTGATCGACGCAATTGATTATGAAGATCGTAAAAAGGGCGGAATTATACTGGTCAGGCTGGTGCTCGCGGGGCAAATTCACACAATATTTTTTGCGCTATTTTTTACAACAGAGACTCGCTTTTTTAGCTTCCTTATGCTTGCAATTCTCATTCTCAAAAATCATTTCTGCAGGATCACCTCCATCGAAAGGTGGAGATCACAGAAAACATACCAAACTAACATCGACATTCGAAAATAATGACCTATGCTGTGACTCTGCCGCTAACACGACAAAATCGACGAAGTCAAAAAATAACGATTTGCACGACGATGCGCGGCGATGCAGATCTAGCAATTCGAACAGCGCGCAATACATCAAAGATCGGTGCCTGAGCGACTTGGCTGGCAAGGGAGATGACATGTGGCGACGTGAGAAAATCGCGTTGAGCTGGGGGCTATGCATGTTGAGCTTGATCTCGGCAGGCGCCATTGCAAGCGCAAGCTCTATCGACCCTGCAAGACAGGCTGGTCGCAAACGCGAGCAAGCGGCAATCAAGTCTGCACAGAATGGCGTGCCAAGCAAAACCTGTAGCAAGACTATGCGCATCGCTGTCAGTCCACAAAGCCCTGCTTTGAATGTCAATCGACAAAATCAGGTGAGTGGCATTCTTAGCGACTTTTTCTCTAGCCTCGAAGACAGCACGGCATGCCGGTTTAGCTGGGACTTCGTACCCCGTGCACGGGCAATTCACTACCTTAAACATGGTTTGACCGACATTGTGTTTGCGATCCGTACCGACGAGCGCGATCAATACGCCGAATTTATTCCCTTGCTCGAGTTTTATCCTAGTCTCGTCGTCATGAATGATGCCGTGCGTGGTGAAGACCAAGAACACTTGCTCGAACAAGAGCAACTGCGATTCGGTTTCATCCGCGGCTATGACTTTGGCAAGGACTATCTTGAATTTGTTGAACGCAGCAAGCTCGCCAAGCGCGGGGTAGAATTTATAGAGATTGAAGATGTTGCGCGAAGAATGGACTCAGGACAAATCAACGCCAGTATTATGCCAGCCACTGTTTTTGTGCAAGCTGCACAAGATATTTTACTCGACCAAAAAATCCAAGCGATCCCACTCAATCAGTTTTCCAAAGCAAAAGTTGGCATCTACTTGTCACATCACGCTGTCAAAGCGGAAGACCGACTTATTTTGCGCGAGGCGATTGGTAGCAAAAACAAAATCGATCTGTTCTATCGCCTCTTCCGCAGTCACTATCCTGCTTGGGCCCTGAAGGCAATCAATCCCGCCTCGCCAAGCACTAGCAATTAATTGCACTGTCCGCCACCGCTAGCCCAGCCACGAAGCCAGTTGATGCCAAAAACCATTCGGTACTGAAAGCAACAACAAAGTCATGAAGATATAGCGCAGACCTTTGCCCAAGGCCATGTAGGCCACACAGGGCCAAAATGGCAATTTCAACCAGCCCGCTAAGAGACATAGCGGATCACCAATCCCCGGCAACCAGGATAGCAACATCGTCTTCGCACCATAACGTTCCAACCAGCCAAACCACCGACTGGCACGCTCTTTGTGAAAAGCCTTTTCCGCACCAAAGCCCATCACATAGTTGACGACGCCACCGAGGGTATTGCCGACCGTCGCCACCAATATTGTCAAGGCGAATAAATCAGGATTCGCCTTGACCATCGCGAAGACCACAGGTTCAGAACCCAAGGGTACCAAGGTTGCCGAGATGAAGGCGATCAGAAAAACCGCAGGTAAACCTACTTGCGACACAGCAAGAAAGTTCAACAACCAAGCGATTGCGGCTTCAACCATAGGAAATCCAGAAACAGAACGGGGGATACATTATAATGACGCCAAGGACTTTAGAATTTTCCATCATTTCCGCATATTACCGTATTTGGAAACGATCGCTGCCTTCGCCCCAATTCATCGATTGTCGGCGCAGGCTTCATCTTTGTCTATCCATGGAGATAGGAATGTGAGAACCACATTCGACGCGCGGCGCTGTCGTTGGCGCTGATAGTGACGATCTGAAAGCAATAACTTCGTCACCTCAGCCACACCCAGAGTCTGACGCGAGTCCTGTTACTGAACAGACACCATTGAAAAGATTTCCCATGTCCACCGACTACTTAAAAAAGATTTTGACCGCGCGCGTATACGACGTCGCCTTTGAAACACCACTGGAATTTGCACCGACTTTGTCCAAACGTATGGACAATCACATTCACTTCAAACGTGAAGACATGCAAAGCGTATTTAGCTTCAAATTACGCGGGGCCTACAACAAGATCGCCCATCTAACGCCAGCACAAATTAAGCGCGGCGTGATTTGCGCCTCAGCCGGCAATCACGCCCAAGGTGTGGCTCTCAGCGCTAAACGATTTGGTTGCAAGGCCGTGATCGTGATGCCAACTACCACCCCGCCAGTTAAAATTGATGCAGTGCGTAGCCATGGCGGTGATGCGGTGGAAATTGTCTTGCATGGCGAATCGTATACCGACGCATATGGTCACGCTTTGGAGCTTGAAAAAAAGCGCAAGCTGACCTTCGTTCACCCTTTCGATGATCCTGACGTGATCGCTGGCCAAGGCACGGTCGGCATGGAAATTTTGCGTCAACACGCCGGCCCGATTCACGCCATTTTCGTGGCGATTGGTGGTGGCGGTTTGATCGCAGGCGTTTCTGCCTATGTTAAAGCGGTGCGCCCCGATATCAAAATCATCGGCGTGCAAACCACAGATTCTGATGCGATGGCACGTAGCTTGAAAGCGGGCAAACGCGTCACCATGAATGATGTTGGTTTGTTCTCCGACGGAACCGCGGTCAAACTGGTCGGTGAAGAGACCTTCCGCCTCGCAAAAATGTATGTCGACGAAGTCATTACCGTCGATACCGATGCTGTTTGCGCCGCAATCAAAGATGTGTTTCAAGATACGCGCAGTATTCTCGAACCAGCTGGTGCGCTCGCGGTAGCGGGCTGCAAGGCGTATATCGAACGCGAGAAGGCGCAAAAACGTCCGCTCAAGAATGAAACCATGGTCACCATCGCTTGCGGCGCCAACATGAATTTCGATCGTTTGCGCTTCGTTGCCGAACGCGCGGAAGTCGGTGAAGCACGGGAAGCAGTGTTTGCCGTGACGATTCCCGAAATTCAAGGCAGCTTCAAACGCTTCTGCGAATTGGTGGGACCACGCAACGTCACCGAGTTTAACTACCGAATCAGCGATAAAAAATTGGCGCATATTTTCGTCGGTATTCAGGTGAGCAATCGCGAAGAATCGGGCAAGATCGCCAAAAGCTTTATCAAACATGGTTTCCCTACACTCGACTTAACCGATGATGAATTGGCCAAACTGCATATCCGCCATTTGGTCGGTGGCAAGAGTGAATTGGCTGAGAATGAATTGCTATATCGTTTCGAATTCCCAGAACGTCCAGGCGCTTTGATGCGTTTCTTGAACAGCATGGCACCGAATTGGAATATCAGTCTGTTCCACTATCGCAATCATGGCGCAGACTATGGTCGCACCCTAGTTGGCTTGCAGGTGCCGAAGAAGGAAATGAAGGCCTTCAAAGAGTTCTTGAATGGTCTCGGCTACCGCTATTGGGATGAGAGCGAAAACCCCGTGTATAAATTATTCTTGTAATTCTGTGAGATAGGGATAAGCCCTAATTGTATCGAGGCGAGTGGTTTTACCCAAATTGCTCGCCTCCCAAAACGAAGCGTTCTAAGCATTTTAAGCGTTCTAAACTTGTACGCCTTCATTATTTTTGTTTGACCATGACTACTGAAACTACCCCGATTATCCATTCGGGCAATACCGCAGAAGGCTCACAACTCGGAAAAATCTCCGCGTATGAGACCAACTACAACCCTCAACTCTTGTTCCCCATTCCGCGTGCCGAAAAGCGCGCTGAAATTGGCTTGCAGATTCTCGATGGCAAAGCGATCA
Source organism: uncultured Burkholderiaceae bacterium (assembly GCA_964459555.1). GTDB lineage: Bacteria > Pseudomonadota > Gammaproteobacteria > Burkholderiales > Burkholderiaceae_D > Undibacterium. The sequence goes on from CAYWNE010000018.1 coordinate 37,621, forward strand.
ATTTGCCGTTCTTCGGCATGGATATTTGGAATGCTTACGAGATTTCTTGGCTCAATGCGCGTGGTAAGCCACAAGTCGCCATCGCCAGCATCATGGCGCCTGCTGATTCACCAAATATTATTGAATCAAAGTCATTCAAACTGTATCTGAATTCCTTCAACCAAACGCGTTTGGCTGATACTGAAGCCTTGATTTCGCTGCTGCAGAAAGACCTCAGTCAAGGCTTTGGCGCTCCAGTGCAAATTAAACTCAGTACTCCAGAAGAATTCCAAAACTGCAGCTTCGCAGAACTTGATGGCGTGTTGCTTGACCGCCTCGACATTGAAGTCGACCATTACTCGCCGATTCCAGAAATACTCAAGGCTGATCATGAACAAGCGATCGTCGAAGAGCGTTTCGTTTCGCATCTCCTCAAATCGAATTGTTTAGTGACCGGCCAGCCCGATTGGGCCAGCGTACAAATTCATTACGTCGGTGCCCCTATCGATCAAGAAGCCCTACTGCGCTACTTGATTGGCTTCCGCAACCATAATGAATTTCATGAGCAGTGCGTTGAACGCATCTTCATGGATGTGTTAAAGCAATGCAAACCGCAGAAGCTATCGGTCTATGCACGTTATACGCGCCGTGGTGGTCTCGATATCAATCCTTGGCGCAGTAACTTTTCGACAGCAAAAATGCCATCGAATCAACGAAATGCGCGTCAATAGATCGTTTGATCGATGCCTTAGCGCCAACTCACGCCAGCAAACGCCCGTCATGTAAGTTCGACAGCTTGCGGGATAGCGATTAATTTGTAATCATTCCTGAAAGCTTATTTGCATAGAGCGTTCAGTATCAAAATTGGGCACTGAACGAACTAAGTAGCAAGCCCAGAGATCGATTTGTTTTGCGAAAAGCTAGTTAAACATTGACGATATCGAGCACCGGTCCACTAAGCTTATGCATGCAAACAGTTTGAAGTTGAACCCGCTGATATCACTATTTTTTGAAGACAAAATTTGTGAATTACACCAGTAAGCCTCATAACAACTTCACCGATGTGATTTATCCGGCGAATTGGCAATCGTTACTTGAACAACATGCTCAAGACGCCAGCCTCGTTTTGATCGACGGCGTGATTGTCTACGCCAGCAAGCAAGGCATTGACATTTTGCGCGCTAAAAATCTCAATGAAATCACGGGCATGCGCTGGAGTAGTTTTCTACAATTCAGTCATCCGAATCAGTTAAAGACTCACTTGCAAACTGGTGCAAGCTTGATTCCACAAGCGATCGCGGAATTTTGCCAACTTAAAACGCGCGACTCCCATTTGCTGGACGTGGAGGTGCGCTTACATAGTTTTCCAGTCCATCGTAATACCGCCTATGTGCTGCGCATACGAAACCTGCAAACCCAACCCATCGCTAAGTCTCTGCATGTAAGACCGGCACGAGAATTTGCTACTGCCAACAGCTTAAGTCACGAAGCACTACATCACGAGAAAGAAATTCTCGAGATGATTGCGCTCGACAATCCTCTTACACAAATTTTGCAAGACGTCTGTGACCGCATGGAGCGCTTACTCGACAACGGCTCGGTGTGTGCCATCATGCTCTACAACGATGAGCGCAAGCGTCTTAAGTTGGCCGCCGCGCCTTCATTTGAAGCGGATTACCTGAATGAAGTCGATCAGCTCGAACTGACTCTCAAGCAATGGAGCTGCGGTCCAGCAATCCAAACTGGAAAAATCAAAATCGTCGACAATATCGCGAGCAGCGAACTGTGGCCCAAACATAAAAACACACCACTCAAATACGGTTATCAATCGTGCTGGTCAGTGCCAATCAAAACTGCGTTTAACACATTACTTGGCACCGTCGATATTTACCATCGCGCAATCCGCACACCTAGCGTGGATGAACAGACCTTGATCATGGATGCGATGCATGTGATTGCATTGGCCATCGACAAAAAGAATATGGAACATAGTTTGGCGACCAGTGAAGATCGCTATCGTTCCGTGGTCAATAATCTGACTGAAGGCATTATGGTGATCGCTCCAGGCGGTAAAATTCTGACTTGCAACCCGAGCGCGCAACGCATTCTCAAGATCTCTTCGATTAACACCGCCGGACGCCGACACCGTTATTTCTCGCGCATCTTCCGCGAAGATGGTAGTGAAATCAAAATTGGTGATGATCCAGCCTCGGTGGTTTTGCGCACTGGCGAACCGATCTCGAATCTTTCTATCGGTTTGCAATTACATGATCAATCGGTGGTGTGGCTATTGGTGAACGCCCAACCCATCCATTCGCGACACGATCAACATAAGAGTGAAGCAGTACTGATCTCATTTACCGACACCACTGAAATTCGTGAAACAGAACGACAACTGCAATACATTGCGACTCACGATGCGTTAACTGGGCTGCCCAATCGTCATCAATTGCAGCAACGCCTCAGCTACGCGCTGTCTCACTCTTACAATCAAAAAGTCGCTGTAATCTTCCTCGATCTCGATCGCTTCAAAAACGTCAACGACACCGCTGGACACGCCGCTGGTGACGGTCTCTTGTGCGACGTCGCCAAGCGCTTGAGCTCTTGTATCCGCGCCACCGATATGCTGGCGCGTTTGGGCGGCGATGAGTTTGTGATTGTGGTCGAAGAGTTCGCCACGGCGCAGCACTTAAAAGAGCTCGCCGAACGCATCTTAAACAAAATGCGTGAGCCTTTTGTGATCGATGAAAATCAATATCACCTCGGCACTTCAATCGGCATCAGTGTCTTCCCGCATGACGGTACGGATGGGCCGACACTGTTACGCTGCGCGGACTCCGCGATGTACCTCGCTAAAGAATTAGGACGTAATAATTACCAGTTCTTCACCTCGGAGTTGATGATCCGAGCGCAGCATCGCTATGCCTTGGAACGTAACCTACGTCGCGCTTTGGTTGAAGACGAATTCCTGTTGTACTACCAAGCCAAAGTCAATCTCGACACCCAAAAGATCGTCGGTGCTGAAGCCTTGATTCGTTGGCAGATGGAAGATATGAATATCGTTGCCCCCAACGAGTTTATCCCGTTTGCTGAAGAGATTGGTCTGATCGTCCCAATCGGTCGTTGGGTTTTAACTCAGGCCGCGCGCCATGCTCAAGAATGGCGTCAACAATATCAGTTCGATTTCAAAATTAGCGTCAACATCTCGCCTAAGCAATTTCAAGATCCGAATCTACCGAGCTTTATCAAGGATGTACTCGATGAAACCGGACTCGATCCAAATGCCTTACAACTAGAAATCACCGAAGGCCTTTTGATGGTCGAGGCCGATCATCTCGGTGGCGTGTTCGACGCGATTAAACAATTAGGGGTGAGCATCTCGCTCGACGATTTCGGTACTGGTTTCTCTTCTTTATCCTATCTGCAACGCTTCCCTATCGATAATCTGAAAATTGATCGTTCTTTCATTCGTGAAATACCGGCCAATCAAGACTCTGTGGTGCTAACCAAGGCAATTATCGCGATGTCCAATGCTTTGGGCATGAGCGTGACGGCGGAAGGCGTGGAAAACCTAGAGCAAATGGATTTCCTGAAAGAAGCCGGATGTCAGGAAATGCAGGGGTTTTACTTCAGCAAACCACTCTCTGTCGACGACTTTGATCAACTTCTGAAGAAAAATTTGCATTCCTGACAGGGAAAGTCGCACGCCTGACAAAAGAAGCCTATAATCCGGTTTTACCGAGTCGGCCATCGTCGTTTCGGTTTGCAGCCAAACTCGCTTGCCAAGATGTACCAAGCCCGAGTTTGTCTCCCTTGCACCACCAATTAATTAGTAACATGACCAATATCGCGAAAATTCTGCCGCTAGAAAACGTGCTGCTGAACCTCGATGTCTCAAGTAAGAAACGCGCGTTTGAACAGGCAGGCCTGTTGTTCGAAAATAATTGCAGCATTGCCCGCTCCACGGTCTCGGAAAATTTGTTCGCACGAGAGCGTATGGGCTCCACGGGTTTAGGTCATGGCGTGGCGGTGCCACATGGACGTATCAAAGGTCTCAAGAATCCTATCGCCGCCTTTGTTCGTCTGTCTGAGGCAATTCCTTTCGAGTCCCCTGATGGCTTACCCGTTGATCTCTTGATCTTCTTGCTGATGCCCGATAATGTCATGCAGCAGCATCTCGAAATTTTGTCGGAGATCGCTGAAATGCTCTCTGATGACGAATTCCGCGAAAGTTTGCGCGCTGAAGCAGACGCAAGCATGGTGTATCGCAGTATCATTAGTTGGGAAACCAAACTACAAACTAGCTCCTAATTCAAACCTCTCGTCCGCCACCGAGCTCGACCTATGCCACTGATCACCGAACTTAGCATACAAAGAATTTTCGATGATAATCGCGATACACTGCAGCTAGGTTGGTTCGCCGGCTTCTCGGGCGGCGAGAAACTGATTACCGATGATGCGACCGCCTCGTCTGATCAGGTTGGTCACTTAAACTTAATTCACCCTGGGCGAATTCAAGTACTCGGACATCAAGAGCTCAATTACTTCCAACGTCTCTCGCCTGGCTCACGCGCCAATTTGATCAAAGAGCTGATCGCTGGCAATCCCCCAGCATTGATCGTGGCGCAAGGTTTGGAGTCACCGCAAGTCTTCCTCGACATCTGCGACGAAAACAATATCCCTTTGTTTTCAACGCCTTTGCCCGCAGCGCAAGTCATCGACTATTTGCGCGTTTATCTCTCCAAGAAACTGGCGCCACAAGTCACCATGCATGGCGTGTTTATGGACGTACTCGGGGTCGGCGTCTTGATCACCGGCGAATCGGGCTTAGGTAAAAGCGAACTTGGTTTGGAATTGATTTCACGTAGCCATGGCTTGGTCGCTGATGACGCGGTCGAATTCTCGCGCATCGCACCGAATATGATCGAAGGGCGATGCCCGGAAATTCTGCAAAACCTATTAGAGGTGCGCGGCCTTGGTTTGCTCGATATTAAAGCGATCTTCGGCGAGACTTCGGTACGCCGTAAGATGCGTTTGAAGTTGATTGTTCATCTGGTTAAACGTAGCACGCTAGAAGAAAACTACGAGCGCTTACCAATCGACTCACAGACCCAAGATGTGCTTGGTTTGCAAATCAAAAAAGTCGTGATTCCGGTGGCGGCTGGTCGCAATATTGCGGTTCTGCTCGAGGCGGCAGTACGCAACACGATCTTGCAACTACGCGGCATCAACACTCTGGAAGAATTCATGGAACGTCAACGTCGTGCCATGGACGACTCGATGGGATAAGTCCTCATGCGTATTTTGCTGATTAGTGGTATTTCCGGTTCAGGCAAATCTGTCGCCCTGAACGTGATTGAAGATGCCGGTTTCTACTGCGTTGATAACCTGCCACCTAGCCTCTTGGTTGATCTGGTCAATACGCTGGAATGGGAAGGTGTTCGCAGTGCTGCGATGGCGATTGATTCGCGTAGCGCTCATCTCCTCAAAATTGTACCGGAAGCGATTGAACGTTTGCGGCAGCTAGGACACGAAGTCAAAGTTCTGTTTTTGACCGCCAGCTCAGAAACCTTGATCGCCCGCTTTTCTGAAACGCGACGCAGCCATCCGCTTTCACATCATCTGCAGCAACAACAATTATCAAGTGCACCGCTCAGCCTGATCGAGTGCATACAAAAAGAACGAGAGCTGCTCGAGCCTTTGCAATTTCTCGGCCATGTGATCGACACTTCGTTTTTAAGCGCCAACAACTTACGTCATTGGATTAAGGACGAGATCGGTGTCGAACAAGCGCCGTTGATTTTGATGTTCGAATCCTTCGCATTCAAAGTCGGCGTGCCACTCGATGTAGATTTTGTGTTTGACGTACGTATCCTGCCGAATCCCCACTACGATCTGGCGCTACGTCCTTTAACCGGCAAAGACCAACCGGTGATTGACTTCCTCGACCAACAAGAGATGGCACAAGATCTCTTCAAAGATATCCGTAATCTGATCGAAAAATGGTTGCCGGAATTTAAGCGTGATAACCGCAGCTATCTCACCATTGGCATCGGCTGCACGGGTGGCCAACATCGCTCGGTGTATATGGTCGAGAAGCTGGCTCAGCATTTCCAACAAAACGAGCGCGTCTTAATTCGCCATCGCCAATCGCATTGTAAGTAGATCAGCTTTAAAACAAGGCACGACACAAAAATGCCCTCGGCTTCTTAGATTGAAACCGAGGGCATTTTTTTGAATCAAGCTATTTCGAGACCTCTGCAATTACTGCGCAACGACCTCACGCATTTTTTTCGAGACGAACGTCAGGCTCGCCACCATAATCGCCAAAGCGACAGCAATTGCAATAGCAAACGATGAGACCGCTACCAGTTCACCTTTCAACACTTGATTCATCATCTGCGTTTGCGCCATCACCAGTACCCAAGTCAACCAGGCTGGTTCTTTACCCGGATTGACAATAAAGAACATCGGCATAAAAGAGACTGCGAGACTGAGCAATTGATTGCGTACTTGTGCTTCTTTAAAAGTTTTGCAAGTCAAGGAAACGGCCATCTGCAAGGCAGACAAAGCACCCGCAAGCGGAATCAGAATCACCAGAAAAGCCGCAGCATCTTTCACCCCAAACTGAAATTCGGCTTTAAGCGCCTCATTGGCAATCACTGCTTGAGCGGGGAAGAAACTACTTACCGTCAACAAGACGATCAGAACACTGACCGACATCACCGCCGCCGTCTTACCAAAGGCGAGCTGCCAACCCGAGACTGGATTCATCATCAATGGCTCTAAAGATCCACGTTCACGTTCACCAGCGGTGCTGTCAATCGCTGCAAACATGCCGCCCATCACAATCGCCATCACCAAAACCATAGGTAGCATCGCAGTAATCGTTACTTTGCGTTCATCACCGCGCGTTAAATGACGCTCTTTGATGCCGACGCTTTGCAGCAAATCGGAGGAAATGCCGCGCATTATCAGATCTGCGTTCAACTTCTCTTGCGTGAAACCGGTCAACAACTGACGCAATGGCCTTAAACCCATCTCGGCTTGACGGTTCGAGGTGTCATATGCAATCTCCAATTCAACGCGTTTGAGTTCAGCCAAATCATCTTCAAAATGCTCAGGTACGAGCAAGACTGGTTTGGTCAGCGTTTTATCGCGTGATTTTTCCTCGTAATCTTGCGGTGCTTGTTTGATCGTGTAGCCTTGACGCTCAATATAGTTTTGCAGGCTAGGCGCATCCTTCATATTGATGGCGTACACCGTGCGATCAACCGCCTGTGACTCGACCTGCGACATAATCGTCGAAAAAACAAACAACAGCAAAGGCACCGACAACAAAGAACTAAAAATCACCATCATTAGGGTGCGGCGATCGCGCATCGCATCTGAAATTTCTTTCAGAAAAATCGCAAAAATCTCTTTCATTGTGCACTCCCCACTAGGCTATTTTTTGTATTCGACTCGAGAAAAGCGAGCTTCACAAACGCATCTTCAAAGTCTTTTTCTTGGGCTTGCGCCATGAGCTCAGCGACACTGCCTTTGGTTACGGTTCGGCCATTAGCTACGATCACCACGGTGTCACACAAACGCTCGACTTCTTGCATGATATGCGTCGAAAATACGATGCACTTTCCACCGCC
>CAYWNE010000019.1:0-44764 GCA_964459555.1 uncultured Burkholderiaceae bacterium
GATTGAATAAAGCTCTGGTTTGCGTCGAAGGATCATCGAGCGCGGCGCGATAGCTAAGTGCTGCTTCATCAAGTTGATGCAAAGCTTGTAAACTGAAACCGCGGGCAAAATGTAGACGTCCCAGCGGCAAGTTGGCGCGTTTCGCGAAATGTAAGGCATCACCAAAGTCGAGCACCGCTTCTTGATGCATAGTGAGTTCTTGCAGGCACAGACCACGTTCATAGTAGGCTTCAACAGCATCAATTTGTAGTTCCATCGCCGACTCAAATGATTGCATCGCCAATTGATAACGCTGCAGGCTACGTAGAATTTTTCCTCGCACAATATACGGCAATACATAGCGAGTATCGAGGCGAAGCGCTTGCTCGACTGCTTCGAGGGCTTCCGTATGTTGATGTAGTTGGTGCAGGCAAGCGCCGAGGTTCGCGAATAAACGCGCTTGTGTCGAATTGACTTTGAGTGCCTTGCCGTAAAAATTCATCGCTGTTTCATAGTCAGCACGTTGCTGGGCGATGACGCCTAGCAAATGCAAAGCATCGAACTGCTGCGCATCAATCGCCAGAACCTGTGTGTAGGCTTGTTCGGCTAAGTTGAGTTGCCCTCGCTGGTGAGCCAGCTGGGCTTGTTGTAGCAAAGAGCTTATTGATGAATCCATGAAAAACTGAGGCGCGTGGTCTAACAGCCCGCATTAAAGCACAGTTGCGCGAGTAGCGACAGTACTGACAAATGACAGCGCTTCGGACCTTCATCGGTTCGGTGCCGCTCGCGTACAATGTGAAGCTCAATGAGCAAGAGTTATACGCTCGATCGCAATGTCGAGAGAAAGGAATCAAGCATGGAAGCGGGGCAAAAACATAAGATTCTATTTGTTTGCATGGGTAATATTTGTCGTTCCCCGAGTGCCGAGGGCGTGTTTCGACATCAAGTCGAGCAAGCGGGACTCAGTACGCAATTCGTGATCGATTCGGCCGGAACCCATGCCTACCATATTGGCGAACCGCCCGATCTACGTTCGCAAGAACATGCGCTGAAACGTGGTATCGATCTTTCGCAGCAGCGCGCCCGCCAGGTCGCGAGCGAAGACTTTGAGCGTTTTGATCTGCTGCTGGCGATGGATAAAGAAAATCTTGCTCTGCTGCAGAGGAAGTGTCCAGCCCACCTCCAACATAAATTGAGACTGATGATGTCTTACGCCAGTCATAGCCCCTCGGAGGTCGTTCCAGATCCTTACTACGGCGGCACGCAAGGGTTTGAAACGGTGTTGGATTATCTTGAAGATGCCAGTGCGGGGCTACTGCGAAGCTTCCGTGCATAGCGTGTGACCTCCGCAATATCCCCACCAAGCTGAGTTTGACCTATCAATGAAAATCAAGCGTGGCCATACTCATCGCCAACGCGTTACTACTGGTTTTGATGTGATTGAGTGCAGCCGGCAATTGATAGACTGTATCAATCACCCTTAGCTGGGCGGTCTTACCCGCTTCAATTTCAAATTCAATTCGATTGCCTAATGCCGCTCCTGCAATGTTGCGGCCATGGATTTGCAAACTCCAATGTTCAGGATCTTGAGCCACATATTCTTGACCATTGACGTTTGCCCGTAGGACTTTGCTTCCCTCAATGGCGAAGAAGCTGTGATTCGCGAACAAGGGGCTCTCGACCTTCACTTGAACGCGCAATCGTTTCTCAACGATCTTGACCCCTTCGATCTGAATGACAGGCTTTGCCATCGCCACATCTGGAGCTTTCGCTTGCCACATTGGGAATTTTGCGCAGCGAGAGTGAGTACCAAATACTTTATCCATAGTCGTTTGTTCAAGCTTGGTGCCGAACAGGGTTTGGAGTTCAGGACTCAAGTTCTCGTTGGGGCTCGCCCACCAGGCTTCTCCCCCCTGTGCGCCAGCGACGTAGATTAATTGTGTCGGCTCTGGAAATTGTTTGTGGTAGTCAGCGGTCGCAAGCGCTGCGAGTACGATACAAATCTTAAAAAAGAGTAGTGGTACCCAGCGACGCAATTGTTCGGCGATTACGAGCAGCACCGGCATCGCGAGTCCTAATAGGAGTAAAGTGAGGACCATGGGCACGGCCATCATGCGCATGCCGAGAGCGATGTTGAATAGTAGGATCAGGGGCGCGAATAAAACGATTGCGGGTAAGACTGCGACGCCAAAAGTCCAGAAATGACATGGCGAATTGGTGCAATCTTTGTTCTTCTTCGACGCTTGCCAAAGGCTTGCCGCATGTGCGAGCAGCGTTACTAAGAGCGGCCAAGTAAATAAGAAGTTCGTGCCGGGTACCGTGAAATTGGTCAAAATTAATAGCAAGATCCAGACGAAATAGACTCCAAACTGCAACTCTTCGCGGCGCCACCAACGAAGATAGAAACGCTGCAGATACGTAAACAAGGTCGCAAATAGGAGGATAAAAGCGATGAGATAGTAGTGTCCATTATCAGCGTCGCGAAGATTGGCGTATTCTGGGTAAATGCGACAGATGAACACCCATGCGCGTTGCGCAAGAAGAGCGAATGCAAGGAGTTGTAGAGCAAACAGCAGGCTGGCAAACAAGCTATAGTGCAGACGCAAGTTGCTTAGTAATTGAGATCGTCTTTGCCACCAAAACAGCGCCACCACGGCAACAACGAGCAGAATGGTCAAGGCAAAGCTAGCGGCGTTTGAGTAGTGAACCAGTCCGATTAACGGGACCGAGAAATACACGCTATTCCCCGTGCTCAAGGACTTTAGCGCTTGCAGATCTTGTTGCACGAAGTGCAGGCTCAGATCACGCATGATTTGCTGTTGCTCTGCGATCGAGGCCGGATGCATGTACCGTCCCATATCATGCTGCGTGTGATAGCTAGAAAAATTGTCTATCATGGCGAAGTTGAGTCCGGCGACCCCTGATTTTTGGAAGATCGTGAAATCAGTATCATTAGGCAAGGCCTTATAGACTTCGTACATAATCGAGTTGCTGATCACAGATGGCGTTGCCTGTGACAAGTGACGAATCAATTGTCCGTTATTCGCGCTGCTTTCGAACATGAGTACTGAGCCGCTATTGCCACGATTGTCGAAGTTGAGGACCAAAGCCACGTCCTTACTCCAAGGATGCTGTTCGGAAAAGGCGATCGCACCAAGGAGCCCAGTTTCCTCTGCATCTGAAATGAGAAAGATTAGGTCATTTCGCCGTGTCGGCTGCTTTTGAAGTTGCTTAATGACTTGCAGCATATTGGCCACCGACACCCCATCATCACCAGCACCATAGCTATTGGCAACACTGTCATAATGTGCCACCAAAAGCAGTGCTGGTCGAGGTTGTTGGCCTGCCGCCAAATTCTTCCCAATGCCTGTAGCTGGTAGACGCAGCACAATATTATGTACTTGAGCCGCACTACTGTTTCGTGGGTTCAGAGCGAAGCTGGTCTGTACTTCGGCTTGCAAACCGAGTTGCCGAATTTGTTGCAGTATGTAGGCGCGTACAGCAGTATGTGCATCGCTGCCAACCGGATGCTTCGCACGCGTAATTTCTGTGAGGTGGTGCTGGCTGGCTTGCAAGTGCTCCAGGTCGATTGCGCTCGAGGACGGCTTGATGGATTGCACCGCGAGCCAAACGACGAACAGTGCCAACAATATGTAGCCAATAATCGATGCACGCAAATGTCGAGTATTGTCGTGAGGCTGAAAAAAGAAAGACATGCCAACTCCTGAAAACAGGTGATGGCATTATTCTGCAGCATAAACTGGCGTGGGAGAATATTGTTTGATCAAGTAGGTGTCAAAGACCTTGGGAAGCCACAAAAAATGAGGTCCTCGACACCATGTATGACTAGTGCATATCGCAATTCATAGCGTGGGCGATCCGAGTCATATCCTGCGCACTGATTTCGACTAAGCCAAAACGTAAGGGATAAGCCCAGTTACTTTTACCCTTAGAAAACTCAAGTTCTTCTAGGAGTGGGCGTATCGATGCCTGTTGGCTTGCCTGCCAAGCGACGTCGCGGCGATATGGGTGAAAGCTGTCAGTCATTTCGTATTGATACGGTGGCCGTGCGAGAACCTTGCCAATGGCGGTGAAAGCTTGACATGCTTGTCGACTGCCGAAAACCTGCACCGGAGAATAATAAACCACCCAGTCACCTGCTGACAGTCGACGTAGTGGCGCCGCTTTTCCATGGCAGACCTGCATGAACCCGTGCTCACGACCAATGGCGACATGCTCAGCGGAAGCGACAGCGATCCAGTATTTCATGATGCCCCTCCTTGCGACCATTAGTGCGGTTTGAAGACACGAATACGGTGACCGTCAGGGTCGACGGCGACAAAGGTATGACCGAAGTCCATATCGCAAGGTGCTTGAATGATGCTGACCTTGTGGGCCTGCCATTGCTGGTGCAGTTTGTTGACTTCATCGATACTATCAACGGCGATGGCGATTTCGCTACCGCCGACTTGGGCGCCAGCTTGCGGCTCAACTCCGCTGCGCTTCCAGCAACCAAACATCAAACCGTGATCGAGTGCGAACAGAGCGAAGGTTTCTGAGCTTTCGATAGGATCGCAAGAAAAAATTTGGCGATAGAAATCGACACTTGCAGCCGGAGAGTTGACGTAGAACAGAATGAAATTGGGATGTGCCATGATGATCCTTACAGTGATTCAAAAAGTGTAACGAGGAGTCATCATCTTAAAATCAGCTACTGTCAGTTTTTGTCAGTAGTGGCACTTCGATCGACGGCAACCTATTCTAGTCTTTGTTGGCGATCTTCTCTTGTATTTTCCATTGCTTGAGAAGCGCGTGACGTCGCTGTGGATAGCGTATCGGGTAAACCTCGAAAGAGCGAATTCTATCGGTACGGAAGTGGCGAATTTCTTGCCTGAGCTCACACCACGCCACAAGCACTCGAACATGTTCGAAGAAACCAAGAGCAAATGGCCAAATCATGCGCTCGCTGCCGCGTCCTTGCGCATCACTGTAGTGAAGTTTGACCTTGTGTTCTTGCCGAATTGCTGTGCGTAGTATTGGTAAAGCCGTATCGAAATGGGCTTTGTTTTGATCGGGCCCAACTAGCAAGGTGCTGGTGTCGATATTAATGCGTAAGTCACTTGGCAAGACCGCAGCGATTTTTTGCAAGGCACTCTTGGCCGAGAGAGCTAAGCGTTCATCGCCGCGATCGGCGACCCAGCGTGAGCCCAAAACTAAAGCCTCGATTTCTTCTTCGGAAAACATCAAAGGCGGCAACATAAAACCAGGTTTGAGCACGTAACCGAGGCCAGGTTCACCGCTAATATCGGCGCCCTGTTGTTGCAAACTGGCGATGTCGCGATACAAACTGCGCACGCTGATGCCGAGTTGCTCAGCAAGGGTCTGCGCCGTCACTGGATAGCGATATGATCGCAATAACTGCAAGAGATCGAAGAGACGATGTGTGCGTGACATAGTTGAATTGACTCACTTCCTGCCAATAATTGGCAGTTAGTCAATCTTCGCATCATGACGCAACTTTCGCAAGGTATATCTGATCAACTCCGACGAACTGTGAAACAGCTTCAGGTCTAGATGCCTAATCTCGAGTTGAGTCAGTAAACTTGACAAGTTCCCGTGCCAAGAAGTCGAATACAAGGCGTATTCGCTGATTGCTTTTCAATTCCCTATGACTAGTAAGCCATACAGGTAGATCGGGAATATTCTGCTGCATCGGAATTGCGATAAGCCCTTTGGTGCGCGCGGCCAACCAGTGTGGAGCGACGCCGATTCCGAGGCCCGCCTGTAATGCCTGCCAATTGACGAGGTGATTGTCGCAACGGAAGTCAAAGTCGTATCGATCCACTTTGATCCCAGCTTCACGGAATCCTTGGATGAAACGGTCGGATTGATCGAGTCCTATCCAGCGATGTTGTTGGATGAAAGTTCCATGAGATTTGTCAGGAACAGAGACCGTTCTTTCTAGGTAATCTTCATGCGCGTAAAAACCGATGCCCCAATCGCAAAGGTGGCGTGTGATAAGGCCAGTTTGTTCTGGGCGTATCATGCGAATTGCAATATCCGCCTCGCGCTCTAGTAAGTTGCTGACGTGATTACTGGCAACCACCTCAATCTGAATTTCTGGATATTGTTTGGCAAGTTTTACCAAAATCGGAGGTAATACGAAAGCAGCAACCATTTCGCTCGCTGTTAGGCGTACCGTGCCCTTGAGCATAGTACTCTGAGTTCCGATTACAACCTCAAGACTGCGCGCGGCACTGAGCATGAAGCGGGCAGGTTCGATCAAACGTTCGCCGACGTCTGTTAGCTTGAGACCGCGCGCGACACGTTCGAAGAGAGCCTGGCCACACAATTGTTCGAGCTCGGCAATTTGTCGAGACAGTGTGGCTTGGCTAAGGCCTAAGCTTTCGGCAGCTCGAGTCAGCGATCCTTGTTCGACCACAGCAATGAAGCTTCGAATTAGATTCCAATCGCTGTGTTGTGGGTGGAATGTAATACCAGACATATCGCCTTCTCCCCTGCGAGACTGAGATTCTCGCGTAGCTCGGTCGAGATATGCAATTTTGCATACAAGTTATCCAACTGCGGCAATTGTAAATGACCCTTTGCGCGCGCACAATCTGCGGCATTCGTGATTTGAAAGGGATGTCTTTATGAGAACAGTTTTAGAGAAGAACAGTCTTACCCAAAATGTCTTGATACTTGGCGCCGCCGGTCGTTTCGGTGCAGAAGCTTGTCGAGCCTTTGACAACGCAGGTTGGACTGTATTTGCACAAGCTCGCAAAGGGCTAGCTCCAAATTTGTTGGAAAGAGTCCAATTTATCCATGCCGACGTCTTGGAATATCAAACGATACTCGAACAACTACAACAAAGAGGTGTACGAATTGATCTTATTGTGCATGCCCTTAATCCCGACTATGCACGTTGGGACCGATTGCTGCCGCCGATTACTGAAGCGGTGCTTGCCCTAGCTAAAGCAACAGGCGCTACCGTTATGATACCGGGAAATGTTTATAATTTTGGACGCGAGTTACCGCAACAACTGACCGAGGAAACGCCCTTTATAGCAAATACCGCGAAAGCTGCTCAACGGATTGCAATGGAGAGAGTCTTCAAATCAGCTGCGGATGAAGGAGTTCGTACAATCGTGATTCGCGCTGGAGATTTTATTGGTGGCTCTGGTACCTGGTTGGACATGGCGATAGCAAAGTCCCTGCACAAAGGTGTCTTTACCAGCATGGGCAATCCTCAGCTCGCCCATGCTTGGGCATATTTGCCAGATTTGGCGCGCACCTTCGTGATGGTGGCACAATGTCGGGAACAGTTGTCATGCTTTGAGGTTCTGCATTATCCTGGGCTCACGGTTAGTCAAAGCGAAATCCTCGCGGCGTTCGAGAGCTTGATGGCACAACCATTGAAGGTGAAATCAATGCCATGGACCTTGATGCGAATCCTAGGTTGGGTGTCGCCATTAATTGGGGCAGTCGTCGCCATGCGATATCTGTGGCAACAGCCTCATCAATTGTCCGGCGACAAGTTAAGGCGCTTGATAGGCCCGTTGCCGCAGACATCATTGCACCAAGTCCTGGGTGAATATTTGCCAGACCAATTGAGGCCCGCGATCGATGATTCCTCTCCAAAGATCGCTTGAAGTTTGACGAAAGCGGTTGTGGTAATTAATCGAGACACAAAGAGCGTGGATGTAAGGCATACACGCTCAAGGGGCGCACCAATTAGTCTGGCGCGGCGGTGAAGTTGATAGCAAAGTTTACTGCAATTCGCGTTTCATGCTCTCGTGGTTGAGCTCCTTTTCCCAATGTGAGACTACAACTGTGGCGACACCATTGCCGACAAAATTAGTCAGCGCCCGTGCCTCAGACATAAAACGATCGATGCCCAGAATCAAAGCCAAACCGGCGACGGGGATGCTCGGTACCACGGCCAGTGTCGCTGCCAAAGTGATGAAGCCTGCGCCTGTCACACCAGAAGCGCCTTTGGATGTCAGCATTGCCACGCCAAGCATAGTCAACTGTTGACCAAGACTTAGTTCGATATTGAGCGCCTGCGCTACGAACAAGGCTGCCATCGTCATATAGATATTGGTGCCATCGAGATTGAAGGAGTAACCCGAAGGCACCACCAAACCGACCACCGATTTGGAGCAGCCGAGTTTTTCCAACTTATTCATCAGTGGCACCAAGGCCGATTCGGAGGAAGAGGTACCGAGTACAGTCAATAACTCTTCTTTGATGTAGGCGATAAATTTAAAGATATTGAAACCGACCATCCAAGCAATGGCACCGAGGACAATAATCACGAACAAGACGCAGGTCAGATAGAAACTGCCCATCAATGCAGCGAGTGGTTTGAGTGAGGCGATGCCATATTTGCCGATGGTAAAAGCCATCGCAGCACCAGCGCCGACTGGCGCTAATTTCATGATTACATTCATCATGCCGAAAAAGATGTGGGAAGCTTCTTCGATGAACATGTGTACCGCCTGACCGGTTTTCCCCATACGCATCATGGCATAACCGAAGAGCACCGCCACTAAGAGGACTTGCAAGAGATCGCCCGACCCTGTGAAAGCATCGGTGAAGGTTTTGGGAATAATGTGTAGTAAGAAATCAGTCGTACTTTGTTCTGAAGCCGCTTTGGCATAATTGGCGACCGCTTTGGCATCGAGCGTTGCAGGGTCGACATTGAAGCCAGAACCAGGGCGGATCAAGTTAACAACGATGAGACCAATCGCCAGTGCCAGTGTCGATACAACTTCAAAGTAAATTAAAGCTTTGCCACCAACGCGTCCCACCTTCTTCATATCACCGGCACCGGCAATGCCCAGCACCACCGTACAAAAGATCACAGGGCTGATCAACATTTTGACTAAAGCAATGAAACCATCGCCCAAGGGTTTCAATTTGACCGCAGTGCTCGGCGCAAAATAGCCAAAGGCGCCGCCACAGACGATGGCGACCAGCACCCAAAAATACAAATGATTACTTAGTTTTTTCATGATCTTCCCCAATGGACATTTCGTTTGGCGCTATGGCTCTATCGCTCTGTTGCGCTTCTGGTTTGAGTGTGCGGATTATCAAGCGAGTAGCATCGCCGGTCTATTGTGGATAACCGCAGGTGTGCTGGTGAAACTGTCAACGAAAAGTCGATCGAAAGTACCGCGAGTTTCGTAATGCAGTCCCTGTTCGATTTGAAAAAGCTGCAGTTCAAGGACGAAACAGTGCAGTTCGTCGCATCGCTAATACAACTCATATGGCAAATCAGTACACTGCGAAGCCATCGCAAATGCATACGGCGTTCTAGAACAAACGGACGTCAACAAGAAGTGTATTTAAAGCGTATATACCCTAATTTTTCGAAAGGATATGCCATGAGCAAACTGTCACAAACTTCCCTATTTTCTTTGCGTACTGCTTTGAAGCGCAGCCCCTTGATTCTTGCGGCAGTATCGATGCTCACCCTGAGCGGCTGCGCCATCATTATCACGCCTGATGGCAATGATGCGCGTTTTGAAAGTGCATGGAGCAGCAATGCGATTAAAGGCAATAACGAAATTGCTAGCGAAAAACGTGCAGTTACCGGCTTGAATGCGCTCAGTGTTAATGGCCCGATTCAAGTCGAAGTTCGTGTGGGCGCAGCGCCCTCGATGGAAGTGATCGCTGACAGCAATCTGCTCAATTTAGTACAGACACGCGCAGACGGTGCGACACAAAAAATTTGGATCGAAGATCGATTCAATAGCCAAAATCCGATTCGTGTGGTGTACACAGTACCGCAGCTGAATGAAGTATCTTCAAATGGTTCTGGTCGTCTGACTATCAATGGCCTGAATGGAAATTACTTCAACCTCAATAACAATGGTTCACGAGCGATTGTGGTCGACGGCCAAGTCGCACGTTTAGAAGTCAATTCAACAGGTTCCGGCCGCATCAACGCGACTGGGCTTTTGAGCAATGATGCAAAGGTACGCGTCCATGGTTCAGGCTCTGCCAATCTGGGTACTGTCAATGGCGGCCAACTTGATGTTGTGGTGCATGGTTCTGGTTCCGTTAATGCCAGTGGCCGTGTGCGCAATTTGACTGTGCAAACACATGGCTCCGGCTCGGCGGAATTGTCGGCCGTAAAAAGCATGGTGGCTGATTTGAGTACCTTTGGTTCCGGTGGCATTGCCGCTGGCGTCGAACAAAGTGTGAGTGCGCAATCGAATGGTTCTGGCCGTGTCACGGTGTATGGCAACCCAGCGCAACGCAATGTGAATGGCAAACGCGTTGACTTCATTTTCTAAGATGTTCAGCGCGCAGTGTAGGCGCATCCAGCCTTAAGGCATAACAGCCATAAGTCGGAAAGCGACACAAAATGAAAGCGATCTTGGGTAGTGCAAATAAGCGCTCAAGATCGCTTTCGGCTTTTTCGGGGCTGCTCAGACAAGCATCGATGATGCGCTCCTCGTCAGAATAGGCGCGCAACACAAATTGTGCACCTAAATAAGCTTGCTCCGCGGCGATAGGCGAAGCGTTGATGCGCATTAAATCAATTTCCTCACCACTGTGTTCCGCCAATACAAATACCGGACCATATTCGCGATACGGTCCCACTTTTGAAAACGGGCAGTAACTGGCCAAGATGAGAGCTTCACCAGACCGCGCACGACGCAGAACGTCACGACAAGGTTCTCCACCTTTTGCGATGTGGTATTCAACAGCTTGCCCTAAATCGTCGATGCCTTGTTCTCGTACAAGTTGCAAAAAGTCCTGGCGAATTGCGGTAATTGGGTCTTTTAAATTTAACATGCTTTATTTTTAAGTGAGGTTGGTGGGGCGATCAATAGAGTTAGTGTGTCGCAGACCATGCCACTTCGCTCGCCGCTTTCGGACATCAAATTTCTTCCTTTAAAGTTTCTTGTTACAAGTTCTTACCAAGCTCCTTCCACTGTTACCAAAAGAGGCGTGATTAATTCGTTGAGTGCGACTATGCTTAACGCATCGGATGATTTGAATGAAGAGGACATGGCGATGTTGAGCAAACCGACTACTGTGAATGAAAATCGAGGTCTAAGTAAAGGCCTGCTGCGTGGTGTCCAATGGACGGCGATCGCGGGAAGCATCGTCTTATTGGCAGCTTGTGCCAGTACCGAAATCAGTCCTACTAGTACGACGTCTGCCACGCGCACCACTATCAGCGCTTACCCTATCGCCAACACCAATTATTTTGAACAGGCCAAGCTGGAACCCTATCTCTTATTGAACCGCCTGACGTGGGGAGCCAATGCATCGAGTTTGCAAAATATGAATCGCGTCGGCATGGATACTTATTTGCGTCAACAACTGCAGGCGCATGGCACGTCTTTGCCAACCGCTGTGCAGGCGCAAATCGATCAAATGACGATCTCGCAGAAGCCCTTCGAGCAAATGATGTTGGATTTGGAAGCGCAAAGAAAAGCTGCGGCTGCCGTCAAAGGCACAGACGATAGTTTGAATAAAGCCTATCAACAAGAGTTGACCCGCCTAGCGCGAGAAGCGGCGACGCGCTCCTTGTTGCGTTACACGTATTCTTCGAACCAATTGCTCGAACAGATGGATTGGTTTTGGATGAACCACTTCAATATTTCGACCCGCAAAGACAATCTGCGCGCGATGGTTGGTGACTTTGATGAACGCGCAATCCGCCCGTATGCGCTCGGTAATTTCAAAGACTTACTGCGTGCCACCCTGGCGCATCCAGCCATGCTGCGCTACCTCGATAATGAGCACAATGCCGTCGGCAAGATCAATGAAAACTATGCACGTGAACTGTTGGAATTGCATACCATGGGTGTCGGCAGTGGATATACGCAAACCGATGTGCAAGAATTGGCACGCGTGCTCACTGGTATCGGTATGCGTTGGCGTCTTGAAAAACGCCGTGGCGCTGAAGCCGGTGGCACTGTTGGTCAACATCAGTTGGCGGTGATGGATGCCAAACGTCATGACTTTGGTGACAAACAAATCCTTGGCGTCACCATCAAAGGCAGTGGGCCTGCTGAGATCGAACAAGTGCTCGAACTCTTGATGCGTCAACCAGCAACGGCACGTTTTGTCAGTAAGAAAATCGCACTCTATTTTGTCTCTGACACGCCATCCGATGCGCTCGTTGAAAATATGGCACAACGCTTTTTACAGACCCATGGCGATATACCCTCGATCTTGAAAACCATGTTCGATAGCCCCGAATTTATGGCTTCGCTCGGCAAGAAATTTAAAGATCCTATGCATTATGTGGTGTCTTCTATGCGCATGGCTTATGACGACAAAGTCATCGTGAATACAGGGCCGATGTTGAATTGGTTGAATACCTTGGGACAAACACCGAACGGTCATTTAACACCCGATGGTTATCCTTTGACCGAAGTCGCATGGTCCAGCCCGGCGCAAATGACCAGTCGTTTTGATGTCGCTAAGTTGATGGCACGCGGTGCTCCCAATTTGTTCAAGCCTGAGAGTGATGATGGCAAGAACGAGACCCTCAATCAGCAGGCGAGAGAATTGGCCAAACCCTCATTAGCGCAAAGTGAATTTGTCAAACAATGGAGCCAACAATTCGCCAGCAACTCGCGTGAAGCCTTGACGCAGGCTGGTTCAGCGCAGGAATGGAATGCCTTTTTCTTGGCGGCGCCTGAAATGATGCGTCGATAGTCACGTAGCCATCCCTAGACGCTCGCAAGAACAACACAGTATCGAAAAGGATCAAACATGAATCGTCGTGAATTATTAAAAGCCTTCGCTGCCTGCGGCGCGGGCCTAGGTTTGAGTACTCTCTCCAGCCAATTATTGGCGGCACCAGCAACACAAAACCGTTTGCTATTTGTGTTCTTGCGTGGCGGTTATGATGCGAGCCACCTCTTGGTGCCAACCTCCAGTTCTTTCTATTACGAGTCACGTCCTAACATCGCGATCGCCAAGCCCGGCACTGAAGCGAATACAGCCTTGGAATTGAACGCCGACTGGGGTTTGCATCCAGCTTTGCGCGACACCATCTATCCCTTGTACAAAGGTGGTGAGGCTGCCTTCATTCCTTTCGCTGGCACCGACGATTTGTCACGCAGTCATTTCGAAACGCAAGACAGCATAGAAATGGGCCAAGACCTCAATGGCACGCGAAATTTCCAGTCGGGTTTTCTGAACCGTTTGATGGGTCAACTCAATGCCGGTTCGGCGATGGCCTTTACCGATCAACTGCCGATTATCATGCGCGGTGATGCCAAAGTGTCGAACACCGCACTGCGTACCATTAGCAAGTCAAATATGGACGACAAACAAAGCAAAGTCATCGCCCAGATGTATAACAATACGGCTTTGGAAAAACAAGTCAGCGATGGCTTTGCAGTGCGTGGTGAAGTGGTGCGCGACATGCAAATGGAAATGCAAAATAATGACGGCAATCGCAATGCCATCACAACGAAAGGCTTTGAATTGGAAGCCCGTCGTATCGCCAAGATGATGCGCGAAAAATATGCGCTTGGTTTCATTGACGTCGGTGGTTGGGACACGCATGTCAACCAAGGTGGTGCCAATGGTGCGCTCGCCAACAAGTTTGAAGAATTGGGACGTGGCTTGGCTGCTTACAAAGCCGAGATGGGGCTGATGTGGAAGAACACCACGGTTATTGTCGTTAGTGAATTTGGCCGCACCTTCCGCGAGAACGGCAAAGCTGGTACTGACCATGGACATGGCAGCGTCTACTGGGTCTTAGGCGGCGGCATCAAAGGTGGTCGCGTGCTTGGTGAACAAGTCAAATTGCAAGCATCAACTTTATTCCAGAATCGCGATTATCCGGTGTTGAACGAATATCGCTCAGTGCTCGGTGGAATTTTTGCTGGCGTCTATGGTCTCAATGCAAAACAGATAGATCAGGTTTTTCCTAACGTGAAGCCACGTGATTTGGGTTTGATTTAAGTGTTTTCCTATAAGTTAAACCGTGAGGCGATGTACGGACTCATAAGGTGACCAACAGGATAAGCAGCCCAGCGCCAATACAGACGAGCCCCAAGCCTAAGAGGCTGGATCTGCCGCGGGTGTCGAGAGGTAGCAAAACAGATTCCTGAGGAGCTTCTGGGTTGAAGTAGACCGTGACTTCATGCCTAGACGGGAATTGTTCTGTGAGTTGTCTTAGCTCTTCGCCCTTGAGTCCTAATGCTAATTCGAAAAGGTTGATGGCAGATCCTGTGTAGTTTTTGCCATTCACCTGGTATTGATAGAAGAATTCGAGACTATCGGATTCGTCATGTTGAGGTCTTGCCTCGATAAAGCGCGAATCTAAAATTTTCCCTTGTACCGACGGCCAGTGTTTGCATTGTTGAGATTTGCGGCTTTGCTTAAACGTCCAGGCCACACAGTAGGAACCTATCAGCAGGAAACCAAGGATTACAAAACTGATCATCGGTCACGCTTCTTCAATATTGTTCGAATCGCCGAGAACGGAATATTCTGCACCGCGTAGTGTTTTGAATCTTTAAAGTCGTAGTGCCACCACTCTTCCGGATAGACGAAGAAGTCGCCTTTGCGCTCCATCGCTTGCCGTAAGAGATCACGCAATTTGCGTTGCTGTTCGGTGCCGCCGGTATACGTCACAAATGAGCGTTCGCTCATCTCATCGTAGTTGCCAGGCATCTCAACGATCTTTCCAGTTGCGAGTTCATACATGCTGATATCGACTGCACAACCACGATTATGTTTGGAGCCGACGGCTGGATCAGCCACAAAGATTTTCTTATCGGCTGGTGTGACGTCCCAAAAAATCTTGGTGATGGCCCAAGGGCGATAGGCGTCATGAATCACGATGCCATAGCCTTGGTTCTTCAACCAACGATGCGCCTCCAATAGCGCCATGGCGGCGGGTCGTTGCAAGAATGCGCGGGCTTCTGGATAAACCGGTTTGCCGACGAAGTTATTGCTGGTGGCATAGCGAATATCGAGTTTGATGCTGGGATCAAGCGTGATCAACTCGACCAGATCGCTCTTGCGGACGGGCCCGCTTGGCCGTGGCGGCGCGTCTTGCGCCTTGCCATCAAGGCAGGCCAACAGACTGAGGCCGAGGAGCAAGCTGATTGAAAATTGTTGGAAGCGCGGCATAAGTCATCTCAGCAAAGGTCAGAACACTCCTCTATTTTACGAGTCTTAAGCTGAGATTTAGTGAGTTTTACAACAAAAAAGACGCAAAAACTTCGCAATCCGATTGATATTTCTTTTCGGAATTGTTTCCTGGTGCTAAGGTTTTGTCATGGCGATTGTAAAACATTGTGTCGCCGCATCAACACCGATCCATTCTCACCACAGGAGCAAGCACGATGAAAAAGATAGTATTGGCGAGCAGTCTGATGTTAATGGCCTTCTCCGCATCCGCCAACGGATTGTCATGTGAAGATTTGAAGGCAAAAATTGAGAAGAAAGTTGAAGGCAAAGGTGTGAAAGGCTATACGCTGACCGTAGTCGATAAGAATACTGAAACCAAAAATCGCGTAGTGGGCACATGTGAGTCGGGTAGTAAAAAAATCATTTACGAACGTGTGAAAGCAGAGACGAAATAATCGTTGTGGAGCTACAGCGCAGCCACAAAAAACGAAAAGCTCCAAGCTGGTTCAGCTTGGAGCTTTTTTGTTTTCTTTCTCACATGAGGCATGTTGGCGAAAGCAAGAAACGAGGGTCTAACTAGCCTTGAATAAACCAGCATACAAACGGCTCACCTGCAACTGTTCAGGGCGCTCACGTAGACTCACAATCAGTTTGCCATTGCTTTGGCGAACTGCTTTGTCGATGGCGGTGGCGCGTACCAAAACGCTGCGATGGATTTGCCAGAAGTCGCTTGCTGGCAGCATGGCTTGCATCTCCCGCAAACTGCCGCGCAGTACGTAGTCTTTGTCTCGGGTGAAGACGCGTAAATATTTATCGGCCGCTTCAAAATACAGTACATCATCGACTTTTACCATGTGTATGGTATTGCCACTGGTGACCTGCAGAATTTTCGGTGCGGCCACGGTTTCTGCAGATTGCGTAGTCGTTTGCGCCAGCACCTGCGGTAATTGCAGCAGGCCTGCTGTGTCGTCCGTCTGCCGTTCCTTGATGCGCTTCTGTAAGCGTTCCACGGTTTTTTGCAGGCGATCTTCTTGCACCGGTTTGAGGACATAGTCAAAAGCCGCGCGTTCGAAGGCTTCGATGGCATAGGCATTAAAGGCGGTCACAAACACGATGATAGGCAATGGCTGCTTTTGCTCATCCCACTCTTCTGCCAAAATTTCAGCGGCTTCTAGGCCTGTCATTTTCGGCATGTGAATATCTAGAAAAATCACATCAGGTTGCTGCTGCATCGCTTGTAGCAAGGCGCTTTGGCCATCGCGCAGATTGGCGATGATGTCGAGTTCTGGCCAGAGCTTTTGCAATTCACTCTGCAAATGCGCGGCGAGTAAGGGCTCGTCTTCGGCGATCAGGGCGCGCGTCATAAGTTGTTCTCCTTTGTTGGCGCGCTAGCATCCCATGCCAGCGTGATTAGAGCGCGTGTGCCATGTTGTCCGTGTTGTGACAGTGTTTGCCCGGTGATCTGCAATTGCGCTTGATCACCGTACATGGCTTCGAGGCGCTCTCTCACTTGTTGTAAGCCGAAGTGATGAGTCGACGCCGTGCTTGTATCCTGGGTCGATAGTTTGTTAGCCAGTTCTGCTTCGTCGAAGCCGACACCAGTGTCATACACGAGCAGATGCAGTTGCTCGCCAACTCGCTTAGCGCTGACTTCTATCATCGCCGCATCACCGAGAGGATCAACGCCATGTTTGATGGCATTTTCGACCAAGGGCTGGAGTAGGAGACATGGGATTTCACGCTGTGCTAATTCTGGCGGCAAGTGCAATTGATAACTGAGGCGATCGCCCATGCGGATTTTCATCAAGGCGAGATAGTCTTCAAGCCGCGCAAATTCATTGAGTAAGCTGTGATTGCTGGCACGTGAAGCCGACAAACTAGCACGCAGAAAATCGCTGAGTTTATCGAGCATGTGTTGCGCTTGTTGTGCGTCGATGCCGATCAACACGCGCAGATTCGCTAGCGTATTAAACAGCATATGCGGTTCAAGCTGCGATTCCAAAAGTTTGAGGCGGTGTTCAGTGGCACTGCGTAGCGCGATGGCAGTTTGCATTTCCATCAGTGCCATACGACCTTTGATGTAGATGAAGCAAATGCAGGCGGTGGTAGCGGTAAAGATGACGGTGGTGACAATCAATAGCTCCAGAGGATGCTGCAAGATTGCTTCGGGCCGCTTGTGGTAGCCCAAGACTTGATTGCTCAGTAGTGTGCCAAAGTAGAAACCGAAGACGCAAGAGACGATAGACCACGGCGCCATCCACACCCAACCGGGCCAACCATAACGGGCACTGGGGTGTTGCGGTAAGGCGCGGCGTAGATACCAAGACATGCCATAGCGCCCCGCTTCAATAAAAACATGAATGGTGCAGCCGACACAAGCGACTTCCGCGAGCAAAATCCAGAAGGGGCGCGA
Source organism: uncultured Burkholderiaceae bacterium (assembly GCA_964459555.1). GTDB lineage: Bacteria > Pseudomonadota > Gammaproteobacteria > Burkholderiales > Burkholderiaceae_D > Undibacterium. Next base: position 17,519 of record CAYWNE010000019.1, read on the forward strand.
AAACAAAGCCGATAAGAACCATGCAGACAAAACTTGCGCCGGAATGCTGATGCGCAGTTCGCGCCAAATCCAATTGAGATAGGGATGACGCGAAGGCGCGGTCAGTTGTGTGATTTCTATGGGCGCTGCAGGTTTCATGCGGGTTCTTGTGGTTGTCGTGATGAGGACGCTAGCTTGAATATTATCTCTGGCTTTGCCCTTGTTTTGTACAGCTTGTTGTTTAAAGCGGCAAAAGCTGAAGTTGCGCTGTGATGCGATAGCAAAAATACCCTCAGCCGCGTTCACTACACGATGTTTTTCTCGCTTATCGGTGTGGCTGCGGCACGCAACTCTTCAGTCGTGCTACCAGCGCCATGCGCATTCCAGCCCGGTGGTTTGACGAGATAAAGTAAGCCATTACGCCATGATCCGCTGTGCCATAAGTCGCGCACCAGGCTGCGCCATTGTTCAAACTCGATGACCAAGGGATTATTGCTTTCCAGTGGATGCACCAGTCCATAGCGGCACGGTACATCTTCACGTTCGGCGACGTAGGTGCCAAATAAGCGATCAAAGATGATTAACACGCCGCCATAATTAGCATCGAGGTATTCGGCATTGGCCGCATGATGTACCCGATGTGCTGATGGCGTATTGAGAATGCCTTCGAGAAAACCGAGTTTGGGAATCCATTGCGCATGTATCCAAAATTGATACAGCAGGTTCAAGCTCAGCGTTGCAAATACCGTGCGCACATCGAAACCGAGATAGACCAAGGGCGCGAAGAACACGGCAGTACCGATAAACTTGCCCCACACGCCAATGCGAATTGCGGCCGATAAATTGAAGTCATTGCTCGAATGGTGAATCGCATGATTGAGCCAAAACCAGCGAATACGATGCGATGCGCGATGAAACCAGTAATAGCAAAATTCCATGCCGATGAAGAGCAGCAGCACACTGAGCCAGCCATCAATTGCGATGGTGGTGAGACGATGCTTGATGGCCCAGCCAATCAGAGGGCTGGCGAGTGAGAACGGCACCACGATATTGATGAGGATACGCGCCACCAAATCGAAGGCCGAGGCGCCAAAAGCTAACCAATTAAAGCGGCCTCGAATCGATAGCACCAAGCCTTCGATCAAGGCCAGAAAAAGTACTACGGGCGCTGCTACATACAGGAGAAAGTGTTCAAGCTCAGTCATATGGCACCTTGAGTTTGTTATCAGTTGCCTCATTATCCGGACCGAACCAAGGCCAAACTAGATGGGCGCGACGAAGCGTCAGCAGCGCAACGCCAGATGCACACGATGCGGCACGAAATGCAAGCCTTCCTCCGCACTTGGGGAAGATCTTGCATTTATTCTATGCCCACTTCATCTCAGCTTATGGCTTTGCGAGGTTTTTGCGCAGGTCTTCAAGCAGACGTCCTGCAGCCTTGGCCGCATCTTCGTGGCTCACTTCCGACCACGATTCATTCAAGGCGTCTTGTTGCCATTGCTGTATGGGCGCTTGTTGCAGCATGTGCTGAACGTAGGCACCAGCTTTGGCGTCCACTGGCAAGTTATAGGTTTGAATGCGGAACACTACCGGTGCAAAGAAGGCGTCGATAGCGGTAAAGCGATCTCCAGCCAAGAACGGTCCGCCAAATTTTTCCAAGCCTTCACTCCATAATTCGCTAATGCGCGCCAAATCACTTTTGACGCCCTCGGGGATGGCGTCAATTTGGATACGTAAACCAACATGCATAGGGCACACGCCACGAAGATTGCCAAACCCAGAATGCATTTCTGCGGCGGCGCAGCGTGCCCAAATCTTGGCCTTCTCTTCGCTTGGCCAGACACCAGCGTGTCGATCCGCCAGAAATTCTGTAATGCCGAGCGAATCCCAAACGATGGTTTCGCCGTCATGTAAGCATGGTACTTTGCCAGCGGGATTGAATTGGCGAAAGCTCGCCCAATTAGTAGGCGCCTCGAAATTCACGACTTTCTCTTGGAAAGGAATGTTCAGAGCACGCATCAAAGCCCACGGGCGCAAGGACCAAGAGGAATACGTTTTATTGGCGATGTAAAGTGTGTACATAAAGTGATCTCAAGTAATTAGTTTCGCGAAGCGTGAATGTGAAACGTTAGTATGTAGCATAAAGCAATTTGTGATTTAGTGTGCGGCGTGTGATCGCACTCGGTTTTGTGGGCTGGAAAACTGCTTACGGTAAGCTTGCGGCGAGGTCTGTGTCACCCGTCGGAAATGACGTCGAAACGACTCTTCTGAGCCAAAGCCCGTCATTTCGCTAATCTGCTGCAAACTATGTTGAGAACTTTCAAGCATCTCCTTGGCGCAGGCGACGCGTTCGCGCAAGAGCCATTCATAGGGCGAGAAACCAGTGAGTTCGCTGAAGTGTCTTTGTAGACTACGCGTGCTCATCGCGGCGCGTTCTGCTAAATCTGCTAAACGATAGTCACGTGCCGGTTCGCGCCGTAATTCATCAAGTAATTTACTCAAACGGCCGCGTTCATCTTCAGCCACGGGACGGGGGACAAACTGTGCCTGCCCGCCTTCGCGATGCGGTGGAATCACCAAGCGTTGGGCGACTTGATTGGCGACTTTCACTCCATAATCTTTGCGCACCAAGTACAAAAGCATATCAAGGCCAGCGGCTGAGCCCGCCGAAGTAATAATTTGTCCTTCGTCGATATACAAAGCATCGGCTTCAACCTGAATTTGCGGATAACGTTTGGCGAGCTTCTCAGCGTAGCGCCAGTGGGTGGTAACGCGCTTGCCATCGAGGATACCCGCCGCCGCCAAGACGAAGACGCCCGAGCAAATCGTGCAAAAGCGTGCACCGCGCTGATAGGCACTGCGAATTTTTTTGATTAAGGCCTCCGGTACTTCGACATCAGCGCCGCGCCAGCCGGGAATGATAATGGTATCGGCGTGATCGAATAAACGCAGTGTGTAAGGCGCCTCAACCGTAATACCGCCTGCTGCGCGTATCTTGCCTGGCTCCGCCGCGCAGACCGAGAATTGATACCAATCGACGCCTAGCTCGGGGCGCTCTAGTGCGAACACCTCGACCGTGCAACCAAACTCAAAGGTGCAAAGCTGATCATAAGCGAGAGCGACCACGCGATGTGGTGTAGAGGGCTTGCGTGACATGAAGGACTCCGTGTTTCCGTTTCAATGCTGCTTTCTGAAGTTTGGCAAGTCGCCGTCGAAAATGCGTGCTTGGCGTAATCTGCATGTTAGCACTGTTTTCGCCAAAGCGCGGTTTGCTCAGATGAAAGTTTTTCGCTGATTCACGCTATTTTCAAAATTGCACTACAATCGAACGTGCAAGGCCAACAACTATTTCGCTTGATTCACAATGTGAGGTTCAACATGCATGTTATTCCCCTGTATGCCGCAGTCCTAGGTTTGATTTATGTCGGTTTGAGTTTTCGCACGATCGCCTTGCGTCGTAAGCAAAGACTCTCACTCGGTGATGGTGGCGACAAAGCCCTGAATCGTGCCATTCGGGTTCACGGAAATTTCGCAGAATACGTGCCAATAGGCTTGATCTTGCTCTTCCTGTTGGAGTCACAAGCCTACTCGCGGGTGTTGGTACATATCTTCGCCAGCATGTTGTTGGCTGGACGCATCTTGCATGCTTACGGTGTGAGCCAGCTCAAGGAGAAGCTGATTTTTAGAACGACGGGAATGCTGCTGACCTTGTTTTCGATTATCTTTAGCTCGCTCGTCTTGTTGTACACGGTTTATGAAGGCACTGCGTTGTAAGTACACGTAGTGCAAACAGGCACAACACCGCGAGCAGATAAATAAAAATAATGTTCAAAGGGAGACTCAAATGCATATCAAAGCAAGAATACCTAGAAGTTTAAAAACTATCCTCCTCACCACTTTGCTAGGAAGCCTCATGATGACCGCCTCTGCGCAGAACCAATGGCAAGCCAGCGCAATCGAAGTGAAAGCAGATCATCCCTTGGTCAAACAATTCCAAGGCTGTGTCAGTGCAGTTGGATTGAACACCGAGCTACCCTTGTTAGAAAAAGTGCCGAATCTCGATATGAACGGAAGCTTTTTGCGTTTGAACGACACCGGCCGTATTCGTGATGGCTACGTTCATACCCTCTATGTCAGCCCAGACAAAAAGACCATGTACATCATTCAGATTGGTGGCTTCGCTGGCACGCAGAAATATTTCGGACCGATCGATGCCTCTATGAAATGCCCAGCGAACCCTGAGCAAAAATAGCACCGCGCAAAATAATCTTTGTTTTTCTGCCCGAATCGCCGTCGCTAGATGCCGAGTTCTTGGTTTCGGGTTTGCCAAATGGAAGACGGCGGTGATGCCTAGCACCGCCGCAGTATAATGGCGCTTTTGCACGTTGAAATCATGGAACTCTCCTTGCACTTTCGTCGCGCCACCATCGCCGACGCCGCCGCCTTAGCCGACATCGCTCGTCAAACCTTTGTCGACACCTACGGCCCCTACACCGATCCAGAAGATGTGCGTCTGCATTGCGAAAAATCTTTCAGCGTCGAACAGCAAAGCAAAGAAATCGCTGATCCCAATTACCACGTACTCTTGTGTTTTCAAGGCGAAGAACTGATCGCCTTCACCCAAGTCGTCAAACGCGATCCACCCGCATGCGTCACACAAGACAAGACCATCTGTCTGTATCGCTACTACGTTAAAAAAGAATGGCACGGCAAAGGCATCGCCACCCCACTACTCGAGCAAATCGAACAACTAGCCCGCGAAGCCGGCGCAGACTACGTCTGGCTCAGCATGTGGGCCCCCAACCAACGCGCCAAGGCTTACTACCTGAAAGTCGGTTTCGAAGAAGTGGGCTTCATGGAATATCACTTCGGGACCAAGGTGGAGCAGGATTTGGTGTTGTTGAAGCGCTTGTGATTTTCCCTCGTGGCTCGATGAATTTTTAGGCTATTCCCTATATGAAAAATTTCCCGATTTTTTTTGTAATGGTGCTTTCTTTTGGAATAGTGAAAGCGGCTGAACCTCATCTAAATTTTGGTGATAGCATCGTAGATAAAGTTGACTGGAAGACTTATGTTCCTGAAAGAGGTGTCGATAACAAGAAGGGAGGAGTCGTTATCTCTGAAATACGCTTGCTCAATAGCCAATCTGAATTCGGAGCGAACACCACTGCCACAGAGCTTGCAAAACTGATTGGTTACATCCATGAAGTGCTTAGCCAAAATGTGGCCCACCACAAGGAAACAGGAGAAATTTTACTTCAGATTGAGCTCGCAAAAAACGGGAAGCCAAACTTCAAAATCTCTTTTCAAGGGAATGTGCAGCGGGAATTGCTGGAGGAGTTTTACAAGTCACTTAGCTCAATCGAATTCAACACTAAGCAAGCTACGATCAGCCTCCAAGTTCACTTCGTGTTAATGGACGCATAGCCCTTGACGAGACGAACCCCCTTCTCAATGCGACGAGATAAAAATCTGAAGTCGATTATTCACGACCGACTTCACCGATTCACAAATGCCGTCGCAGAACATTGAAATTTGTAAGTCTGGCATACCGTCGCGGTCGATATCGGCAATACCGATGACGGTCCCCCGTGCTTCCTTAAAACGATATTGTCCTTGAGTGTCTTTTTGGCTCTTGCTGATAATCAAAAAATCCTGTTCATCAACGACACCATCATTAGTGATGCGCCATGGGATGAGGTAGATCACGTCATGCTGTTTGGTTTCGATGATTGAGGCTTTCCCGCGTCTCGCATTCTTCAGTGCTGCGCTGTATTGCTTTTTCCCCAGCGGTGTCACAGGCAGCAATCCTTCGATCTCGCTTTTTTCAGCCTTGCGTTGCGTCCACTCTGGTTCGGGAAATGGCGTCGTCGAATACAGGATGGCGCTGCGGTTGGGGTCTTTCTTGATATCGCCCTTCAATGACAACTCATACACCGGTCCGTCGCCACCTTCCTTGATATAACGCATTTTGGTGCAGGTGACGGGCGCCTTGCTGCCCAGCGCCCAGAACGAGCCTTTGTCTGCGCAGATCCGTTTGAACTCCTGTATCTGCTGTTTCGAATGCAGTGTCGAAAGGTAGGCCTTGTTGCCTATGGCGAGGAAATAGCCATCGACAGAGCTGTAGCTATCGGGAAGACTGCGTGCTTCCGATTCGAAACTAAGGCCGATAGCGAGAAGAGTCGTTAGACAAAAAAGGCGAAGATGAGGGTTCATGACAGCAGCAATTTTGAGAGTCTTGAGCTGTAAATTGTAGCAGCCCAATACGAACTTGGTTCAGTCATGATTCACGTATTGCGCTGGGGGAATCAGCGCAGCACGTGCCGCTTACACCCTCTCAAGGCTCCATCCGCTGATACGCAACTGATTCACTAGACTGTCTGGCCCCACCATATGAAATAGCCCAACGATCACCAGTGACGGCTTTGCTTCCTTTTCCATCGCCTCAAAACGCTGTATCCAGCCACGATTGCGTTCGACGATGTGCTTGGCGTAAAGAGCTGGCTGTTTTTGTCGCATTTGTTCAACGAATTCTTGTGCTGGCTTTTCATCACCCCGCGCCCATGCCGCATAGATGCTTTCGTTTTTCGAAATGCCCGCGAGTGTGTGATCTAAGGTGTATTGCAAGAATTGCAGATCTTCCTCCGCCGACATCGCGCCCATAAATTCCAAAAGGTGGTCTTGCGTTGTAAACTCGCTTTTGTGTTTGATGTTCGTGTCTTTATTGGCGCTTAAGAGTACGCGCTCAGCGGTGTTTTTCTCGTCGAGCTGCATGGTGGCGAAATAAGCTGTTTCAAGTGTCAGCGCCGCCAGCCAAGGACGCATAGGCGAAACTGCTTCGACAGGCACCTTTGCGATTTCTGCAAGCTGCTTGAGACGATGGTAATCATGCTCACTTAATCGATCACTCAATGGCTTTGTGAGATCTAAGCCAAATTGCATCACCAGACTTTTGGTTTCTTTGACTTTTATTTGATTGGTCTCTGTCCAGATCGTGCCACATTGTTGCGCTAGTGTTTCGATACGCTGGTCATGCCAGGCTGTCGCACGTGGTGGCGTCTCGCCGAACACGTATACGGACTGCCCCGCTTTCTTTGCCTTCCATAACGGCCATGCAGGCACCGTGGAGGTTTGATCTACAGCGCTAAGAGCGTGTTGCGAAGCGCCCAAACCCCATCCTGAAACGGATAGCGCAGCGAGCCTTTTGAGCATCTGACGTTTTGAGAGATCAGCCAGTTTCTTTTTGTTTGAGTGCATTAGTTTCTCACCTTAGGTTCTTCGTTTGTGAATTGGAAGCCAGTGTAAAGCGGATGGCGCGATAGCATGGCCACATTCCGATAGGCCGTACATTCGATGGTTCAGAATGCAGAAACCACGCTTTAGACGTACGGGTTGTAGCTGCGATTAGCGAAGCGTCATCGCACGCATGTTCATCACGAAAACCGCCGCCATGGAAGTAGCGATGCACACCTCCGATTACAATCCCAACTCCGACAAACTAGGATGCTCATCCGGACGGCGACCTTGTGGCCAGCGGAATAAGCGACGTTGCTCGGTGATGGCGAGGTCGTTGATGCTGGCGTAGCGCTTTTGCATCAGGCCGTTGTCGGCGAATTCCCAGTTTTCATTGCCGTAAGAACGGAACCAATTGCCATCTTGATCGTGCCACTCGTAGGCGAAGCGCACGGCGATGCGGTGGCTGTCGTAAGCCCACAATTCTTTGATTAAACGGTACTCCATTTCGCGCTCCCATTTGCGCGTTAAGAATTCACGAATTTGATCGCGGCCACGAGGGAATTCATTGCGATTGCGCCATTGGCTATCGACGGTGTAAGCCAAGGACACACGTTCAGGATCACGCGAGTTCCATGCATCTTCAGCGAAGCGCACTTTTTGCACAGCGGTGTCGAGATTGAAGGGCGGCAAAGGTGGACGTGCTGGTTCAGGGCTGAGAATTTTGGCGAGTTCGGACATAGTGGGTTCCTCTTCAATTGTTATGTAACTTATTTACAGCTCAAATATCTAAAGTCAGCGTATCGCTAAAAGCGCGCGACACACAGGGGCAAAATTGCGCTTCTTGGGTTTTCTCTTCAGGGCTTAAAACGCTATCGCGGTGATCCGCCTCACCAGCGAGCAGAGTGACGCGACATGTGCCGCATTGGCCGGTACCGCAACTTGAAGCGACTGGCACCTGTGCCGCTTCCAAGGCTTGCAAGATGGTTTGGTCTGGCGCGATCATGATGATCTTCTGCGAGCGCTTGAGATGCACGGCGAAGCTTTTTTCCTTTTGCGCCGATAAAGCCTCCGCTCTGAAGCGCTCGAAATGCACTCGACTCTCGGCGATGCTCAGCCGTGTTGCAATGCTGCAAACTTCTTCGATCATCGCACTCGGACCGCACACAAAAATATCAGTCTCACTTCCCGCTTCGCTGATTAAAGCATTGAGATCCATACGTTGACCTTGATCGCCAAAATAGCATTGCAAGCGTGCACCTAAAGCGCGTCGCAGGCGATCACCAAACGCCATGTGTTGACGTGACTTCGCCGCGTAATGCATGCTGAAGTTGCGCCCTTGCGCTTGCAGTTTTTGCGCGAGCGGTTTGATGGCGGTGATGCCGATACCGCCCGCGATCAATAGCGACTTGTTCGACGGCGCCACGGTGGGTAACTTCTGTTCGCGCAAGAAGTAATTGCGTGGTAAATCACAACGCAGGCGTAAGCCGAGCTGATAATGTCCATGCACAAACTGCGAGCCGCCTTTGCCCTCCGCTTGCTGTAAAACCGCGACTTCGTAAATGTCGCGACGATCGGGGTTTGAAGCAATCGAATAATGACGCACAGCGGCATCGCCATTCGGCAGTATCACTGGCAAAGCCAAGTGCGCACCCGGTGTGACGGCAGGTAAATCAGATCCATCAACAGCGCGCAATTCATAAGCGCGAATTTCCGGTGTGAGCTGACGCACGCCACTAATCACGAGTTCAAGCTCACCTTGACCAAGTTGCTCTAATCGTTGCGGTGTTTTGGCCTCGCGATTCGCTTTTTGCAAAGCGCTGAGTTCCGCTTGCAGTGGTGCCATCAATTGTTCGATATCGGCATCAGTGAAACGCGCCGTAATGTGTTGTGGGCAGTTCCAATCCCAAGCTTCAACACGAATGATGAAAGCACGTTCAATGCGAGCGCGGTAAGACGGCATTTCCAACATGGCGATAACATCGGGTGCCTCGCTTTCATGCACGATTTGCACGCGGCCCCAAATCTTGAGGCGGCGCTTTTCCTTGTAATCCATCAAGATCAAAGAAATGCGATCATTCGCGAACAAATTGCCAACGCTGAGATACTGGCGATTGCCGCTGAAGTCGGCAAAACCAATCGTGTGTTCGTCGATCACTTTCAAGAAACCGGCTGGCCCGCCGCGGTGCTGCACATACGGCCAGCCATCTTCATTGACGGTCGCTTGATAGAAGCTATCGCGCGCCTCGATAAAATCCGCTTCGCGTTGCGTGATTTCGTTGCGCAGGTCGTCGGCCAATTCAAAACCTTGATTGGCTTCGCGGCTGCGATACAAAGTTTGTGCGGCTTTTACACTAGGTGTAAAGCTAATAGAGGCGAAGGCGCGTGGCATGATTGTTCTCTTTCCCTGGTCGTGGTCTCGTTTTCACAGATCGGCTGGCATGTGGCCGGTAAGCTGTCCGTATCGGCGTATCTTTGCGCGATTCTTATGCGCGAGTGCGCCACTTCCCAAGCGCGCTTTACGGCCTGCATCAGTTTGATAATTGGTGCTGCGAAAAATTTGTTCAAAGCGTGCATCTTTCATATCCTTAGCATACGGACGACTGATTAAAGATAAGCGTGCGATTTGTTCGACCGCATGCTGGCGTGAAAAGCGTGCGAAACCACGATACTGAAAATGCTCTTCGACATAGCGATCACTGAGTTTGATCGCCGCTTCGAGAATTTCATAAGCGAGTTCATGCAAGCGGTTTGCCGCTAACACTATTTCAAACTGCAAACCAGCGAACTCAGGAAAATCGCCTTCTTGCATCCGGGCCAAAGACGTCTCCCCCAGTGCGATTTGCAAAACCAAGCTGCCTGACTGAAGGCGATCAATGCTGACCAACCGCAAAGGACGTTGTGCAAAGCGCATGGTGGCAAGACGCTGTGCTATGGGCAGCTCCACTTCTTCTGCGTCCGTTTCGACCTTCGACGACTTCAAGAACTCGGACTGCATACTCAAGATCTCGATATCTTGATGACTGCTCAGTGGCGCGCTGTAACGCTGCATGCCGCTTGGGCGTACTTGGAACAACTCTCGCACCTCATGTTCGCGCGCTTTTTTGAGCGCCAACATTGCCGTCGCTACGATTTCGGAATCTGGCATATCGGCATCGATGCGCCATTTGCGACCATACACCAATTTACGTGGACGAATCTGATTACCGTCCTCATAGTTCTCACGCCCTATCATGCCAATTTGCACATAGATGCCGTGCTGATCTTCATGGCAAAACAAGAGGCTGTGTTGATCCAGGTCGATCTCAGCGATGAGCGCAGATACAGAAGCCAGCGTTTGCTGATACACGAAGTAGTGTTGTGGCACCACACGACGACCGTCAGGCAAATTCAAGCTCGGCGCTAAAGCCATCATTTGACGTGATGCTTGAGGCCTTGGAGCCTTGGTCGTATGAATAGAGCGAAGAGCGAGCGACATAATGAATTCTCGTGACGGTTAGAAGTGCGATTGAGTGAAGAAAGTCTTTATTCTGATTAAGCGGTTTGCGAACGACGACGCCAGATTTGTAGGACTTTGTCTGCGCTCAACCACGTCGTCGGTAAGCTCACGAGCAAAGCAAGCAACAAGCCCCATTCGAGGTGGTCTTGCAACGCAACTGGCATCTCTTGAATCACGTGGTAATACGAGATCACGGCGACGATGTTCAGTGCAAACAAACCCAGTGCGGCGAGCGGCCGAATCAAACCTAAAGCCAGCAAACTAGAAAACAGCAACTCACTGCCAGTGCCGAGATAGGCTGCCACGGTAGGAGAGAGCAGCGGCACGCGGTATTCTTCGGTGAACATCTCGATCGTCATGGCCCAGTCGTTGGTTTTGCTCAGACCGGCCATGAAAAAAACTTTAGCGATGTACAGACGGGCGGCAAGCTCGGTGATGCTTAGTAGAACGTCTCGATATCGATCCCATGCTTTCATCTTGGTCTCCTCAGTTGGATTAGTGTTCGGTGAATTCGCTTCAGTTTTTGATGAGTCGATTCAAATCACCGCTTTGGTCCAAACGATAGAGATCAGTGAAACCGCCAACATGGAAATCGCCAATAAAGATTTGCGGCACTGTGCGCAAGCCGGTTGCTTCGACCATACGTTCAAATTGGCCCGGCGTTTGGTCGATCAAAATCTTTTCAACAGCAATGCCTTTATTCGCCAGTAAAGTTTCGGCGCGTTCGCAATAAGGGCAAGTCGTGGTGCTAAACATAGTGACGTTGGACATGATGTTTCCTTTCTTTTTTGGGTTGTCATCTTCGAATTACAGATTCAGACGAGTTTGCGGATTGAGACCTCAGCACAGGCGTCGCGAGCGTTTGAAGTTTGAATCGAGGAGCGGACCTGTGCTGGCGCACAGCGAGCACCACAGATTCAAAATTCGAGCGCGTAGTAGCTTGTGCTGGGGTCTCACGGCAAGAATTACAGATCTTTCGGTGCTTTGTTTTTGATTTCAGGCCAAGTCTTGCCAGCTTTGGCGATATTGCCTGGAACGTCTTCCAACCATTTCTTCTGAATGTCTTTGTTGACGTTCAAATACAGTTTGTTGTCGACTACGCGCCATGCTTGTGGGTCGCCGTCGAGTTTCTTTTCCAAAGCCACACCCATGGCGCAGAAGCCGCCGAATTGTGGTGCGTACATGGCTGGATTCGCTTTGAATTTTTCCAAGTTTTCTTTGGATGCGAAGCGGTAAGTCGCGCCTTCGAAGCTATGGGTGTACATGGCTTTACCCAAAGTTGGTTGCTTCACAGTGAAGTACGCCACTGGATCGTAGCCGTGCAAACCAACACCAGCGGTGTCAACGTTGACCGCAGCGGTGGAATTTTGATCTTGGGCTTGTGCAGGCAGTGGCAAATAAGCGGTCAAGCTGAGTGTGCCCAAAACCATGGAAGCGAGGATGCCGCGGCGGAGAGTAGATGCAATCATTTTTCTTACCTTTCGAGAGTAGCCCAAGGTGTTTTCCTAGGGCGTTGGTTGAATATCGTTGAGTGTTTTTTCGAGTGAGACAGAATTAGTTCAAGCTAACTTTTGGAAAATCGATTTCCACGCGGCTGGCTTTGCCCAAGATGTTGGTCAAATAATTCAAGCCAACGTGCGTGATGATTTCGACGATGTCGCTATCGCTAAAGCCTGCATTGCGTGCTTCGATCAATTCGGCTGTGGCGATTTCACCTTTGTGTTCTGCGATAGAGCGTGCCAACTTCACGGCGATCGCGGCTTTTGCATCTTGGCTGCTACCAGCGCGGTTAGCGTGGATTTCGTCGGTGCTCAAACCTGCTTTTTTGCCCAAGGCTGTGTGTGCCGACACGCAGTATTCGCAAGAATTTTGTTGTGCTACGGCGAGAGCGATACGTTCACGTGTCAAAGCGTCGAGTGTGCCTTCGTGAGCGATGCTGTAGAAGCCCAAGAAAGAGCGCAAAGCGGCTGGTGAGTTAGCGAAGATTTTCAAGAAGTTTGGCACCACGCCCAATTGCGATTGAATCGCGTTAAACAATTCCAATTGTTCGGTAGTTGCAGTTTCGTTAGTGACGACAGGGATACGGCTCATGATGTTTTCCTTTTACTTTAAGAGTTGGTGACTCGATTGGTTCATTAATAAGTGAGTTAATTGGTAAAGCTGGGTCGTGCTGCTCGCTGCTTGTTTCATGTTTCGCTTGCTGCATTGCTTAGCGAGTGAGTGCATTGTGACTACATTCGATTGAAATAAGAATCACCGTGAATTACAATTAATTATTGCGTTTAGTGGAATAATTGAAATTTGAGGTGGCATCTTTGGGATTAAAGTGGTGTAAAAGGGATGGCGGTGGAGAGCTGCGGTAGCAGTGGCCAATAAGAGTAATCAGGCGGAGTAGAACATGGATCGATTTCATCAACTAGCGGTGTATGTCGCGGTGGCCGAGGAAGAAAGCTTCGCGGCCGGGGCGCGCCGCTTAGGCATGTCGGCACCCGCAGTCACGCGGGCAGTAGCGGCTTTGGAGCAAAGCCTAGGCGTCAGCTTGCTGACCCGCACCACGCGTTATGTGCGGCCCACCGACGCCGGTTTGCGCTATCTCGACGACGCGCGCCAAATTCTGAGCCGCTTACAAGAAGCCGATGAAAGTGTGGCCGGCATCAATGCCGCACCACGCGGCCACCTCACCGTCACCGCGCCGGTTTTGTTCGGCAAAATTTTTGTGATGCCGCATGTGGTCGAATATTTGCAGCGCTACGAGGATGTCGAAATCTCCGCACTCTTTCTCGACCGTGTCGTCAACATGATGGAAGAAGGCGTCGATGTCGGCGTGCGTATCGGCGCCCTACCCGATTCCAGTATGCGCGCCGTGCGCGTCGGACAAGTGCGCCGCCTGCTCTGTGCTTCCCCTGCTTACTTACGCGCCCACGGCATCCCACAAACGCCACAAGATCTACAACAACATCAAATCGTTGCGGCAACTGGTGTCACGCCTTCGGTTGAATGGAAATTTGGCGACGGCGAACAAGCCACCACGGTACGCATCAAACCGCGCATGACCGTCACCACCAACGACGGCGCCATCGAAGCAGTACGCCACGGCGCCGGCATCACACGCCTCATGTCCTACCAAGTCGCCCATGCTTTACAAAGCGGCGAACTACAAACCGTACTCAGCGAATACGAATCAGCACCACTACCAATTCACATCGTGCACCGACAAGGGCGTACGGGTTCAGCCAAGATTCGCAGCTTTGTCGATTTCATGGCCGAGGCTTTGCGGGGGCATAGTGCGTTGGGGTAGTTGGGGAGAGATCTTCAGTGCTAGGCTATCCAAAGGCTTAGTGGTTCAGACACGATCCAAGACTTTAGAAATTTGTTCTACTTTGTTGAGCTGTCCGTTTGTCCAGTACAACAAAGTAGAACAATGCATCATGGGCTTTGGGGCAGGTTACAGCCGCGTTGCTGAATTTGCATGGTTATGTTAACTTTGGTTCCTTTCACATTGAAACAAGTTGGGCGCCATGAAAGTATCAGACATCGAACTCCGTGCGTGTGCGCAAATTGCTCTGACCACGCACATTACGCCAAAAGTCCGAAGTATTTCTATGGATATTGACGCGCCCAATAAAGTTATCTTTTTTCGTGTCTATACAGATGGAGCACTACACGAGTCCGCCTTGGAAGCGCTATATTGCGCAGTTACTGAAATTCATGCTGCATTGGGTGGGGAAATTAGAGATGAGTACATTGTTCTGCCAGAGCCTGAACCCATGAACCATTTGCGTTTGGTCGTTTATGCGCGCTGTGAGGATACTTGGGTGGATCGTGGCGCTTAACGAGGCGGTCGGCTGGGAATCGCTGAGCCAGAGTAGGTACGATTGAAGCGCAGCGTAATCGTACGCATGTTGTCGTAAGCTTTGACCATCATCTCGCGAAATACAAATTTAGCTGTCGGATGTGTGAAAAGCTTGAAAGGTGATTTTTGAGGTGGATGTCCATCGTTCGCTGTCGAGTTTGTCAAACTGCCATATCACACGCACAGAAAACATCTTTGACCCAGGAGGCAAAATTTTGTGTCGCTCATTTCAGAACTGGCATCGCACTAACCAACAATCCCATCGGACGCCTCATGGCGCCTTTTTATAGGTCGATTACTTATGGAATCATACAATCCACCTACTTTCATCACACTCGATGTCGATGTCGTCTCCGAGGAGGACTTGACACCCTTGGCGAGTTATTTTGAAGAACCAGCATTTGTTCTTGAAAATCAATATGTAAATGGACTGTTCTATTTGCGTCTAGAACCATGCTGGTTTAGCACTGAAGAAAAGACCCCAGAGAATTGCGCCAAGTTTTTTGTGGAAGAGATAGCTAAGCTTCCGAAGGATCTGAAAGACCTATGGAATAGAGCAAAGTCAAAAACCTTTGATTTTGGTTTTGAAAGCGGCAATGCGCTGCCGTACTATCAGGGCGAGATATCGCATGAAGTCTTAGCAAAAGTGGTGGCGGTGGGTGCTAACTTCATCATCACCATCTACCAAATTTCGACCTCGGAAGAAGAAAGCGTTCCGATCCAAGAGAGTAATTGAAATGACTTTCGAAGGCGAAGCGTCGTTATCTGCTTCCCGCTAGTGAACGATTGTCGGACTTCCAGCCTGCCTAGATACGGTTTAATGGTACCTACGCTTTCCTCATACTTGCTTAAATCCAGTGCTTCATGGCACATTGATGGCGATAAAGTCGAATCTCATCAGTCCATCAAGAACGCAAGAAATACTAACGAATTACTTAAATTTTTTTGAATTCTTGAACAACCAAATTGACCGAAATATGCCGACTTACCTATGGAGCTGCCATCTCTGTAATGCAACGAACCACCCAAATACTGAGGCTTGTTCCAAATGTGGTTTCCCGGCTTACGCTAATGGCAAGGAAATCGAAAGCGCTCGATCAGAAACGATTGCTGTCGAAAGTAAAGATTTAACTGTCCAGGAAGAAACGAGTGGGTTAAGTGGTGGATCTCGTATCTTTTGCGTCCTCTTCGGGCTTTATCTTCTGGTCGGAGCTGGATTCACTGTCCGTGATGGGAAATGGTTTGCCGGTTTTCCGCCGCAGCTTGACTTTGCATATTTTATTTTCGGCGGCACAATCTATGGAGCATACATTGAAGCATTTCTTGCGGCGGTAATAGACTTGTTTCTTATCTTAATCGCTTTGAGGAAGGAAAAATCGAATGGCGTCTAGCATCTGTTTACGTTGGGTGGACACACAGTTTGAAAAGCTGCTTTTCGTGTGGATGTCGATTGTTCGTGCTTTGGTGGCGCAGCTGTCGCATCTACTTCAGATATCAGGACAACTTATGAGAATTTTTTTCGCAGCGCTAATCGCCATGATGTTGAACGGTTGCAGTTCGGAGCTCGATACTGAAGCGATGTTCAAGCGCCACGTTGCACCAGTTCCGATAAATACGGTCACGGAACTGCAATGGGGGCAGGCCCAATGCATGCACTGCCCACTTTATTTCTCCTTCGTGGCCGATGAAAAATTTGTTAAAGAATTGGTCGCTTCTCACCTGATGAAAGAAGTCACCGCAATAACTGAGGACATTTCGCGCGAGGAACAGATAGTAAAGAGTACTGTGGCGTGGTGGAAAATGGCAGATATCGATGCTGGGCATAAAGTCTATTGGGCAAGGTTCGACTCGAAGAACGAGGGGGAAGATCCAATATTTCGACTACTCGTTGTTGACCACAATAGGATTTACTTTATCAAGCGCGGCTGGCTTGAAGAGCGGAAGTAATAATTCGCCATGGCGAACACAATTCGTTTTTGACACCCTTGTGGATGGAGCATCATTAAACTTCGAAGTACTTAATCGATTGCACACACAGTTTAAAAGGCTATCTTCGGTATGGATGACCGATGTTTTTTCCAATGTCTATTTACTGAGCAGAGTCAAGTACGATAAAACTTTCGAGTAGACTAGAATGACATCACTCAAGTTGTGCGTTCAGGATAACTTAGGTTTAAAACAAGAGAACATAGGATAGCCAAATGCGTCGTACTTTATTGTTGTTAATGGCCTTGGTACCGGTCATAGCCATGGCCGGTTTTCCGTTCGTGGCCACGTTAGAAGAGATGGCTCAACAAGCGGACCACATCCTGCTTGGTCGAGTCGTCGGCGTAGATATGGTCGATGGGCGAGGGAACCCCGTAAAAAATTCAGAGGCTTACACCGGCCCCGGTATCGACAACACGATCAGACTGCTTATCGCAGTGGATCAGGTCTTAGTCTCAAACGCGGCAAAGGTTCCGGAAGTTATTCCAGTTCCTCTGGCTTCCCATCTTCATTACAGACTCGGACAGAATCAAGAAGCACATGAAGGGGACGAGGAGGTTCGTTTAGTGCTTCTCAAAGGACCTGACTTTGTCGGCATCAAGCCCGGTGTGTTCCTCAGACCTTTGGCAGACAAAGATAAAGCGCTAAGATTGCATGCAGCTTCGCACCAATAGCCTCGGCCTAACTCATCCTACATAACCCATCAATGGACATCCAGTTCGAAAAACAACCCTTGATCTCGGTCTTCAATGTCTTTCAAAGGCCATCGCCAATGAACTTCTTCGTTTTATCTCAGTGGTAGACATCATGGATCAGCGCCTCTCTGAACTCATCAAAGACTACTTGGTATCCGTATCAAAAGCGGTGCAGCTCTTGGAGCAAGGTGGGATTAGTCAACCCCGCAGTAACACGGAATGGGCGTGCGATGACCTTCCCCAAACTGGCATCCTGCCCGGCGGTGTGAAGTACTACAAACATGGTTATGGATGCGCAGTGCATCTCAAAGATGGGACGGTGGACTTCGACTTCGGCGAGAACGGGGAAATCAATGGCTTCGACACTTGGCGCCTCACCGGCTTCGCACAAGGAAAACTCTTGCGGTATGGGTTCGAATCTGAGGATGAACTCAAGATGTGCTTTAACGCTGCAGTTGCAGCAGGTGAACTCCGATACTCCGGCTACATCCTCTACTATCTGCGTGAAACCGCCTAGATGCGGTTGAATATCCAGCCCGAGTAGGTACGATTGAAGCGTAGCGTAATCGTACGCATGTGTCCGCAATCAAACACAACTAATCAAAACTGATCTGGCAATGTCAGTGCCGTAACACGCACTTACTTACACCTTGCCGCGAGAGGAGAAAATAGAAACGACCAGTCAAAGGTAATGTGAACAATGCATTTTCGCAGCAACAAGATTGAGATAAATGACCTACGACGAGCTTGGTTCTCAAGGACCTGTCGATTAGGCTAATCACAACCCTTTGAAACATGTAGAGTTCCGTTTTGGCAAAAGCCTCTTGGAGGAGGAGACTGTCATGCGTACGATTACGCTTCGCTTTAATCGTACCTACGCATGCTAGGACAGAACACTCGATCCATTTGAAAACCTCTTCGATAGGTCAGCTTTCCCAATTTGATGACGCCTTCTTTCGGACTGGAGAACGGGAGGTCTTTCAATACTTTTCTACCGCGAGTTCGTTTTGTGCAGTAGTCACACGACTCCAGCTTCATGGTTGCGACTCTATTATGTGTGGCTCCCGAGACGGTTCCTCGATAAATCGGAAAACCACCATCTGACACAGAAGAAACAAGCTTGTGTTCTCGACAGATGGCCGGTAATTGCTCGAACAGTAGAGCGTCATCTTCCACCCGTAGTACGTTGATGTAGTACCAGTGCTCTTTCGTTTTGCCAAGTGGCGCAATCGCTTGCAAGGCGACATAGGTATCTGCATAGCGGTCTTTTGGTGGAGGCGGAGGCAATTGTTGTGCAGCGTGAGCTATCTCAATAAGCGACGCGCAGAATGATAGAAAGATCGAAGCAATCATTTTTCTCATCGTCATTGTCACCTCCCTAGTTATCGACATCAGCTTCAAAAGCTATTGATCATGTAGTCTGGCAAATTCTTTTCGAGCGCAACTCTTAAATTTTGCGGAGCATTATTCTCCAATGCGATAGCAAGAAGGTGATCGCCACGGTAACGAGCTAAACAACGAATCGATCTCCCAGTGCTCTTTTCCTTGTACACAAATTCCTCAGTGCGATCACGCTCAGGAGAATACACGGACTTGATGCGATGTTTGAGCGCTAGAGCAAAGCTGACACTCAAAGTATCGGTCGCGACTTCCCGTGGGCCTTGAAATTCTGCATTGATGATCTCTGCCGATGTAGAGAGGTGTTCGGCGAGTTCTTTGCTAGTGACGGAGGCAGGCCCCACAGGACCGCGTGACCAGATGGCGAGCAGGGAAATCAATCCAAGCAACAGCAAAGCCGCGATAGTGAGCTTGCGTCGACGAAATACGGTGGATGAGAGCTTCATGAAAAGATGTGTGCTGAGGGAAGGCAGGCATTGAACAAAAATGCTAGTTTGAAGGCGAATCGATATGATGTCCACCATGGGGGCGCGTTGCTCCTCGTTAGCTTTGTGTTGAAGCCCGCATAGATGCTAAAACGCTGCGCTTCAATCGTCCCCATCTTTGTTGTAGTATGGGAAGTCGAATGTCTAGCCCAATCCGCGCAACAAGTAAGGAAACCAATCATGCAAATCACTCTCCCCAGTATTTCAGTGGAAGATCAAGATCGTGCTCTTGCCTTCTATACGTCCGTTCTCGGTTTCGAGAAAAAGCATGACATTCCTATGGGCGAATTTCGATGGATCACCGTGACCTCTCCAGAAGGTGCACATGGGGTCGAACTCGTGCTTGAGCCTATGGCTTTCCCGCCTGCCCGCACCTATCAAAAAGCACTCTTCGACGCCGGTATTCCGACAACCGCGTTCATGACGAAAGACATTGCCGCAGAGTTTGAGAAGCTCAAATCGCTGGGCGTGAATTTTCGTGGTGAACCGAAGAACATGGGCCCCGTCACTGTCGTGCTTTTTGAAGACACTTGCGGGAATTTGATTAACTTAGTTCAGGCAGCGGGCTAAACCGTTCACAAACGCATACCAAGCCAAATCACCATTTCAGTCGAAGCGGCAACGACTGGCTTGAGTATGCGTGACCAAGCGCTGTGCGTGTTTTCATGTTGCGCCGATTGATCATGGTGTAATTGTTCTTCATCGACGATGGACTGAATCGCTTGCACTGCAGCTTGATCGATATCCTGTAAGGTTTGTAGTTGGTGCTGGAGATGCTCTAGCACCACGGTTTCGACCGCGACGGTCGTAGCGGCAATCGCATTCGCTCCGCATAATCCGGTCATGAAGCCTAAGACATATCCACCGAATCCGCAGAGGTGATAGCTCCGGCAGCGACGTTTTCCACGTCGCGTCAATTCGGCTTCGAACAAGGCACGGTGTCTGCGCTCATGCTCGCGAAATTCGCGTAACTCAGCAATGAGATGCGGTGACGTCAAACGAGCCACAAAGATCTGCGCCGTGTAAATGCAAATCGCGCCGTTTTCTCCAGCGTGATTTACTTTCAGAATGCGATCACCGAGATCGGTGCTTATTGCTTCCATAGATTTTGTCGTTGCGAGGAAGTCGTCACGGGTTCACGGACAACTACCAGATTAAGGATTTCCATCCTATCACTAGGCGTCCGATCATAATCAGTAGAACGCAGAGGATGGCATGGGCAATCGGCGCTGTAATCAGTAATACCCCATGCCCAGTCGCGACATTGAACCAAATGACAATCGAAAAGAGAATCACAATTCCTGTGAATAAGCTACAGCCAACACACGCCCATGTGAACCTTGACTTCGCTTGTGATTCGATCAGTTGATTGCGCATGAAGCAACGCCGGTAGTGCAGCGCGAAAAGCGTTGCTAGAGCGAGATTTAGACTGAGTGTGAAATATAGAGTGAAATCGTCGTAATCCATGTTCAGAACTTTAGAATGCGTGTTTGTGGTGTTTATGGTGCTGCGCTTCGCGACCTTGCCTCACTTCACATCAGCAAACACAACCACCATCAACAACGACGCAACTACCGTTGGCGTAGGCATTCTTAAACAAATACAGATAAGCCTCGGCGATTTCTTCAGCGTGACCTAGGCGTTCGAGCGGGAAGTTGGCGCCGACGTTTCTGGCGTAAGCTAACCTTTGCACATGGTCGCCTTCGGCCTCGACAAAGCCGGGGCTGACGGCATTGATGCGGTGTGGGGCGATCTCAATCGCTAGGGCTTTGACCAAGGCTTCAGTCGCGGCATTCATGGCGCTGACTGCGGAGTAGCCCATGTAACTACGCTGGGCTGCGATGCCCGATGTGAGAACGATAGAGCCGTTGGTTGAAAGTGTTTTTAGCGCCGCTTTCGCAAGTCGATACTGCCCCCAAAATTTCGCATCAAAGGCTTGTTGCGCCAAGTTGATGTCGTTGTCTTTGAATGGGCTAGAGGGCAAACTGGGCTTGATCGTGACTGCCATGTGGTCGATGCTGCCGATGCTTTCGAAGAGTGCTGCGACGGATGCGTCAGACGTCGCATCTACCGTTTCGATTTGCACGGGGATAGGCAGACTTCGCGCAGCGGCTTGAAGTTTCTCTGACGAACGCGAGGCGAGTATCACTTGCCCACCTTCTTCCTGCGCCCGCCGCGCTAGTGCCAAGCCTATGCCGGTCGCTCCACCTACGATCAATATCTTCTTGTTGCTCAGCATATCAAGTCTCCTATTTGGTTTAGGCCTTTACTGCAATATTTGATCATGGATCGGCGAGCTTCTATCATCGCTTACTCCACCCGTATCTTCAACTCCGTCTTCCCACACGCACGATTCCCCGCATAGTCATACGCAAAAATGCGTATCGTGTATTCACCCGGGGCGAGATCTTTGAAATTCCACAGCCGTGATTTCGCTTGGCCGAAATAGAAATCATGGGTGGTGTTGTAGAGGAAGCGGGTGACGGCATTGCCGTGGACGGTGATACCGCTCTTTTCTGCATAGAGTAGTTTGACGGCTTCATCGTCGGTTGGTAGTTGATCGAAACGTAGTGTCATCAAAGGTTTTTCGAAACCGGCTAGTGGATTGCCATCGGCGCCTAAAACTTGATAGCCAAGTTTGTAGAGTCCAAGGCGGCGGCGTTCGGCATTGCCGTCGAATTGATCGTAGGCGTCGACGATGATATTGAGTTCTTCTAGGCTACGGGAAACGACGACTGGTTCTGTGTAGCGCTCGATGATTTTACGCACTTCTTTTTTGCGTCCCTTGCCTTCGCCTTTGCTGATGATCTCTGCGCGTTGCAGGCCAAGTCGCTGGCCGAATTTATCAGCCACGTAGATTTTTTCAATCAAGGGTGGAATATGATCTTTGACGCCGATGAAGCCAAGCTCAAGTGGGTTGCGCACGAAGCCTTCAGGTGCATAGTTCAGATGCACGTGGTTCATTTGATTGATACTGCCGAGCACTTCGCCCGCAAGGAAGCGCGTGCCGCGACGAATGCGGATATGTGCGAGCTTGCCGTTCTCATCGCGAACAAACTGGAACTTGCTAGCATCGAGATTGCGATCTTTGGCGTCGCGTCCCACCTTCATGTGAATGTAAGACAGTGCGTGAATGCGGAAACCTTCATTGATACTAGCAGTGCCGAAGTTGCTTGCTGGTGAAGCGATTTTCTCATTTTGAATGGCGACGACTTTCTCACCTTGATTCGCTTGTATATCGAGGCCGCGATGAAAGTGATCACGGCTTTCGCCATCATAGTTGCCGCGAACTTCGCCAAAGGTACCGACCACTTCATGCGGCTCGTTTTGCGGGAGAACTGGCCATAGCATGTGGTCCCGAGGCGGCGCTACCGGTTCGACGATAGTGACAGGAAAGAGGGTCTTGAGCGAATTGCGAGGAAGGTCTTTGGCCACCATCAGTTTTACTTTTCTGGCTTGGCTATCCGCAAACAACAGTTGCCCTTCTGGGCCGAGAGCCATACCGCTTGGTGCAAGTATGCGCGTGGTGGTGTCATCACCTGGGATAATGTCGATATCGACACCACTAAAACCACGCAGCTCACCTTGCGGTGTGAGTTGCAGAATACGACCATGACTTTGCTCGCCCACATAGACGAAGTCGTCATGCGTAATCGCCAACGATAGTGGTCGACGCATCAGCGCTTCGCGATCCTCGCGCGCTGAAATCGCCAGCGTCGTCACTTCGCCCAACGGGGAGATTTTGCGTAGTGCGTGATTGCGTAGATCGGCGACGATGATTTCGCCTTGGTGATTGGCGACCACGCTGGTTGGGGTGTCGAATAGAGCTTGCTTACCCATACCATCGCGATAACCGGTGCCTGCGCCACCAGCAACGGTGGTGACCATGCCGTCTTTGCTAATGCGGCGAATCGCGTCGTTGTAGGTGTCGGCGACAATCACGTCGTCATTTGCCAAAACGAAGAGTCCAATGGGGCCATTAAACTGTGCTTGCGCTGCTGGTCCATCTAGTAGCCCCACTTTACCGCTACCAGCCAAAGTAGTGACCTCACCTGCTGGTGTGATACGGCGGATGGCGTGGTTACCGGTATCAGCGACGAGTAAATTGCCTCGACTATCAAACGCCAGCGCAGATGGGGTGTGAAAGCGAGCGGTGTGGGGGTCTTGGCTGTCTTGAAATCCCTCACTTGAACCGGCGAAGATGCTTACCTTTCCATCTGCCGATGCTTTCAGAATTCGATTGTGATCGCCAGCGTCGCTGATGTAAAAATTATTTTCTTTATCGATGGCGATGCCATAGGGGTCGCTGAAGGTTTCTGTTGTTGGGCTGTCACCTAAGTGAAAATTCACGAGGTAATTGTTGGTCTGCGCTTCCCATAGTTGAGTCGGAGGTGGAGTTTTGCTCGTATCTCGCATCGTGCTCTTCACTTTTTCTTTGACCTCTGAAACCAAAGAGTTGGCTTTTTCTTGGTCTGCACTGGGCCACATAAATAGGGCGGCTGACGTTCCTACACAGGCGCCAGCGAGTGCTAGTAAGACGCGGTTTATTAGTTTCTTTTTGTTTTCTTGTTGAGAAGTCGGGAGATGCACTGTCATTTTTTGGAGTAAGACGAAATACTAGAGTGGCGCACTTTAGCAGGCTTAGCCCCACTTGTAAGCAGCTTTCGTCATCTATTTGGGGGAAATCGGCAGAGTCGGAGATTGGCAGCAAAAAATTTTGAATTCTATTGAAACTTCCGGTTAAAGTGATTGTCCACAAGGCTTCTAAGATGCAATTTAAAGCTGAGTGAAATAAGCAAGGTTTATTTATTGGAAAGGATTATTTATGGCAATCACCCCTTGGAAAAAGCGTAGCCTTGTAACCGCGCTGATGTCGGTTGGATTAGTCAGCGTCGCCACCGCACAGGATTCAAAACCGGATGCATCAAAGGCTGCACCGACTTTTTACAATGGCCAAGCGCAAATTGTCCCTGCCTTCCAAGATAAAACCAAATGGATTAAGCAAGAGTTGTGGGTGGAAACCGAGTTTGATAGCGATGGCGATGGCAAGCGCGATCGTATGCACGTCGATGTCACTCGTCCACAACAGACCGCCACTGAGGGCTTAAAGCTGGCGACGATTTATGCGTCTTCGCCCTACTATGCAGGCACGATGAAGAATCAAAAAATGTGGGATGTGAAGCATGAGCTCGGCAGCCCACCGCCACCACGCCCGGTCAATGAACAAGCGGCCTATGTGGCGGTACGTCCTGAAATCTCGAAAGATGAAATCGATACTTGGGTGTCGCGCGGCTTTGCCGTGGTGCATTCTGAAGCGCCTGGTACTGGCTTGTCGGATGGCTGCCCAACCGTCGGTGGTGCGCCAGAAGAACTCGCACCGAAGGCAGTCATCGATTGGCTCAATGGTCGCGCCAAAGGCTATACCACACGTGATGGCAACGAAGAGGTGAAAGCCGATTGGAGCACCGGCAAAGTCGGTATGACGGGTACCTCGTATAACGGCACCATTCCTCTCGCCGCAGCGACCACTGGCGTGGCTGGCTTGGAAGCGATTATCCCCATCGCGCCGAATACGTCTTACTATCACTACTACCGCAGCAATGGTTTGGTCCGCCATCCGGGTGGTTATCTCGGTGAAGATGTCGATCAACTGTATGACTTCGTCTATAGCGGCGCGCCTGAAAAACGCGCTTACTGCAATAAGACCATTCGTGACGGCAAATTCATGGCGGGCTTTGATCGTCTGCACGGTGACTACAATGATTTCTGGGCCGAACGTGATTTGCTGACCAAGATCAAAGGCGTCAAAGCGGCGACTTTGTTGGCGCATGGTCAGCATGATTGGAATGTGATGCCTGAACATTCGATTCGCATTTATGAAGCCTTGAAGAAGCAAGGCACACCAACGCAATTGTTCTTGCATCATGGCGGCCATGGCGGCCCGCCACCAATGGAAATGCGTAATCGTTGGTTCTCGCACTATCTTTACGGCGTCGATAACGGTGTCGAGAGAGATGCGAGAGCGATGATCATGCGTGAAGGAGTGGAGCGCGGCACGCCGCCAACGCCTTATTTGGATTTTCCGAATCCCGAAGCAGCGATGGTGCAATTAAACTTGGGCAGCGGTGGTAACGGCGTGGGGACGATGGGTACGAAGATCCTGCCCAACAAAGCCAAGGCTATCGAGAAATTGATCGACGATGTGCAATTTTCTGGAGGCACTTTGGCGAGTAGCGAACAATCGCCGAATCGTTTACTTTACGCCACCCCCGAATTGAAAGAAGCGATTCATATGTCAGGCACGCCGGTGATCAAGTTGCGTGTAGCTTCGAGCAAAGCGGCTGCCAATTTGTCGGTGTGGTTGGTGACTTTGCCGTTTGATCCTAAGAATGTCGGTTCAGCTGGGCAGATGGGCGTGGTGTCGCGTGCTTGGGCTGATCCGCAGAATCATGCGTCTCTGACCAAAGGCGGCAACTATGATTCGAAAGCGCCAGGCAAACCACTGAAATCAGGTGAATTTGTTGAGCTCCGCTTTGATCTCCAACCGGGCGATCGCATCATCCCTGCTGGCAAGCGTTTGGCCTTGATGGTGTTTTCAAGCGACCGCGATTTCACCTTGTGGCCAAAGGCCGGTACCGAATTGCAGTTGGATTTGAGTCAAAGCCAATTGAACTTCCCTGTCGTCGGCGGTGCTACGGCGTGGAAGAACGCGGTCGAGTAAAACACAAATTTGTTCCAGTATGGATGCGCTGAATCGCCGATCTAAAAGGCGTCTCAGCGCATTTTCTTTCTTGCGGCCAATCTTTGTGAGATGGTCCTCAATCCGCGTCAGAATTGATCCCAGTTTCAACCGAATTTGTCCCAGCGCTCTCGTCATTTTGTTAAGCTAATGGCATTCTAAGAAATTCAACGCCATCCTAGCACCGCATGTTTTCTGCAGACTCCATTCAAGATTCGAAAACGCTGATTGATCGCCAACTGGGCAGACATAGCGTTGCCACTTCGTGGTGGAAGACGATCTTGGTTGTGTGCGCGGTCTGGTCGATCTTTGTGGTGTTGGCCGGCATCGCAAATTTCTTCGATTTGCGTATGTTGGGGATGCATGCGAGCTTGTCAGGGCAGGTCAATCTCTTCATGGCCCTGTTGTCGCCGAAAGTGGTGCTTAGCTGTTTCTTGGCCCTATATTTTGACCGCCATCGAGATGAGGTATTGCAGGCTCGACAGTTATTCCGTCTTTTTTTCTACCTGATGTTCGTTTTCTTACCATTGAATCTGGTTTTTGAAGGGCTGTATATTGTCGCGCGGCGCGATCCTACAAGGATCAGTTGGAGTGCGATCGATGAAGTGATCTCTCCAATGTCATTGTGGATGGACATGGTGTTGATTAACTTTGCTTTTTCCATGCAAATTGCGTACGCATTCTGGCGCAAAAATCAGCGCCGTTTTCTGGAGGCGCAAGCGGCGCGTCAGCAGTATTTGCAGCTGCATATGCAACAACTGCAAGGCAAGTTAGAACCCTATTTTTTGTTGAATTCATTGGAAGACATTACCGAATTGGTATTGAATGCGAATCCACAGTTAGCAACCAAGGCATTGGCTCGTTTGTCGGAATTGTTGCGCCATGTGTTGGACTCGACCGAAGACGAATGGCGTAGCGTTGAGGATGAGCTACGTGTCTTGAACGACTATGTAGCCCTACAGGAACTGAGATTTAGTAACCATTTGCAGATTCGGTGGTTTGGTCGAGATCGTACATGGGATAGGATTGCATGTCCGCCGATGTTGTTTCTTCCTTTATTGGACAATGCGGTTCGAGCGAGTGCCGAAAGATTGATGCAAGAACCACTCGAAATCGAGGTCCGATGCGGCTTGGAGAATGAACACTTTGTTTTGACAATTAGCGTGCACACCTTTCTCGCCTCATATGGACAAATGAATTCTGCGCTGTTGGATGTCAATGAACGGGTTCGTCTGGCCTTTTGAGAACTTGCCTATTGCTACGATCGTGTGATTTTAGGTAGTAGCGTAAGGCAGCTCGCGATGATTTTGTCATTTCCTGCAATGGAGCGTGAGAATGGATAATCTCACCCATTCGAGATTAGAGCGCATAGAGCCGAT
>CAYWNE010000020.1:0-43640 GCA_964459555.1 uncultured Burkholderiaceae bacterium
TTCTCGTTTTGGTGCTCAGCAAGCTTAGTGAAAACTTTCATTCTCGTCATTTCTAGCCTTGTTTCGTCGCGAGTGAATTGTCGTTGAATCTCGATTTTTCGAGCTTGATTCCTCAGTTTTGGCAGTTCGTCGCATGGCCCTATTCTTCCCTTTTTGCATAACTTAAAGTACAGCCATCGACACAGGTCGAACGCTTCGCAGAAAACAAAAAGCGGAGCGAAATCAAGTAAAACTGAATTGAAAATGGATAGGAAATAGGAGTTCAAAATGAAAACCGCTAAATTAATTCTTGTTGCTGCTTTTGCTGGTATTGCTGGTATCGCCAGTCTTGCCGCTACTGCTAATGCCTTGCAAACTGCTCAAGTACGTACAAATCCAGCTGCGCAAGTGGTGACAATTACTGCTAAACGTATGACTGAAGCTGAAAAACGTGCCTTCGATTTGCAAAGTTCTGGCTATCAAACAGTGGTGATCAGCGCGAAACGTTTAAGCCCAGAACAAAAAGCAGCAATTGATCGTCAAGATCGTGAATGGCAAGCTGCGGCTCAGAAATAAGCGCACAACTGAACCGAGAGCAGACCAACTATGAGAGCGACGATACCGAGCCTCAATGAAGCGAAGCCAAAAGTAGTTCAACAAATAAAAAAACGAAAGCGTTTCGCTTCATTGCAAGTACTAAGCCGTGGTAGCCGTATTATGTGTGAGTCGCTATATCAAATCGTTTTGTATCAGAGTGATTTGATCTTGCTATTCACACCCAAATTCTCGCAGTCTATTTCAACTCCGCACCATAAATGCGGTGTCTACCAGCCTCTTTAGCTCGATACAGCTGCGCATCAGCTAAACTCATGAGTGCGCTGGCACTGGCGTGGACATGTTCGGGCTTACTGCCTACACCGAGACTCACGGTGACAAATGGTGCGACCGAGGAATCGGCGTGTTCAATTTGTTGACCAATGATTTCTTTTCGAATCTGCTCAGCAAGTTGCATGGCGCCAGCAAAACCGGTTTCCGGCAATAGACAGACAAACTCCTCACCACCGTAGCGCGCAATGTGATCGCCAGGGCGCATCAGACTGGTGCGCAGGCTATGAGCGACGCGACGTAAGCAATCGTCACCGGCTTGATGACCATAGCGATCGTTATAACGTTTAAAGAAATCAACATCGAGCATCACTAAGCTCATGGCTGAATGATTGCGCACCGCGCGCCCCATTTCGGCATTGAGATGCTCATCAAAGTAGCGGCGATTGTGGACCCCAGTTAAACCATCAAGATAGGCCCAACTACGCAACAAATCCGACTGTGCTTTGAGCATCAAATGCGTTTTGACACGAGCCCGAACAATGCGTGGATTAATCGGCTTGGAAATGAAGTCGACCGCGCCTAAGTCTAAGCCTTTTTCCTCTGCCGATTCATCGGTCTGTGCTGTGATGAAAATAATAGGAATGTCTTTTGTGACCGGGTTGCGCTTAAGGAGTTGACAGACTTCATAGCCGTCCATATCGGGCATGATGAGATCTAGCAAAATTAGATCAGGTTGTTTATTTTCGCAAAGTGCCAGCGCTTGTTTACCACTGGTGGCCATTAGCACCTGATAGTCGTTGGCTAAGATCTGATACATCACTTGGATATTGGTCGGCTGATCGTCAACGACTAACAAGCGTGGTTTCGCTTGCGACACAAAACCGCCGTCGTTTGAGAGAATTGAATTGTAGCTTGAGAGGGTGTTCACGATTGCAGGCCTTCCAAAAGTGCGCTTCCGTGAGTGTGCGCTGTCTCAAAATCTAGTTGTGTGATTGACTGTTCCAAGTCATGCAAGCCTTCCCCGAGATGATTCGCAAATTGCTCATGAATCATGGACATGGTGACGGTAGCCGCCATATCTGCGTTTGCAAGTTGATCTAAGAGTGTCACAAGCAATGAACGTAGACGTGATGGATCAAAATCAGCGCTCGCATCGGAAGAGTGATTGTGCCCTTTGGGTGTGATGTGATCACTGAGATCCCGATAGAGGTTCTCTAAAGTGGTTTTGTGTATCTTCATCATTTCACAAATCTCTTTACTTTGAGAGATTAGAAAGGACTCCTCTCTACTATTGTTACTTTGTAGTGTTTTCTCGTGATCCGCTAGGATGTTGGCGAGTGTCACCGCCCCCAGTGTTGCCGCCAGTCCTTTGATGGTGTGCAATTGCCGTAGCATCGCGTCCAATTTTCCATGTTGTGCAGCGAGTCGTAAATCAGCCTGTGTTTTCGAGAGATCACTTAAGAACATCTGCAGCATTCGCTGATAGAGATCGGTTTTTCCCCCTAGTCGATTCAATGCGGTGCTCATATCAACATGATGGGTGTTTTCCAACTGAGCAACATAGGAAGGGATATCTGCTCCGTGATTGGCATCCGTCTGAATTTTGTTCGCCGTATCCACATGTTTTAATATCGTAGCGACGAGCAAATTTAGGTCAAAAGGCTTGCCAACGTGATCATTTAGTCCAGCGCGAAGGCACTCTTCTCTGTCCGATTCCATTGCGTTGGCGGTCATCGCGATAATTGGTAATTTATGTCGTCCAAGCTCTTGCCTGATTTTTTGGGTTGCTGTGTAACCATCCATGACAGGCATTTGAAGATCCATCAAAACTAGTTGGTATTGATGCTTGTCGGCGGCAATTGCATTAAGAGCTTCCAATCCGTTATTGGCCAAATCAACGATGGCGCCCTCGCAGTTTAGAAGTTCGGTTGCCACCTGCTGGTTGTTCGGGTTGTCTTCTACCAATAGAACGCGCACACCGGAGAGCCTCTGCGAGGAAGATCCAGCGATTTCCTCCACAAGCTCTGAGGCTTCCTCGAAGGCCTCACTCAAAGATCGCCTCAAGCTGAGGCTGAAGTAAAAGTGAGAGCCGTGACCGAGCGCGCTCTCGAGCTTGAGTTCACCGCCCATCATGGTGACGAGCGCGTGGCTGATGGAAATACCGAGTCCGGTCCCGCCGTATCTTCGCGTTGTTGATGCTTCTGCTTGCGTGAAACCGCTGAAGATACGCTGATGGTTTTCCGGCGCAATCCCTATGCCTGTGTCTCTAACTGAGAAGAGAATGCATACATTTTGGCCATTTTGCTCGACGACGTTTAAACTAATTGTGACGGTGCCGTGTTCTGTGAATTTGATCGCGTTGCTTCCAAGGTTTGTGAGCACTTGACGCAGACGCATTTCGTCACCAATGAGGTGCTCCGGAAGATTTGGATCGAGTTTCAGTTCGAAATTCAGACCAGGCTTCAATTTGTTGACGCCCAAAATAACTTGGAGGTCATCCAAAAGACTACTGAGTCTGAACGGATGTGTATCGAGATACATTTTGCCTGACTCAACTTTGGAAATGTCCAATATATTGTTGAGCAAGCTTAGCAAGGAACGAGCAGCTCCCTCGGTTTTCTTTGCGTAGTCTTCTTGCTGTGTACTAAGCTGCGTTCGTCTAAGTAGGCTTAACATACCAAGGATCGCATTCATCGGTGTGCGGATTTCATGGCTCATATTGGCCAGGAATGCTGATTTTGCTTGGTTTGCGTCATCAGCCGCTTGCTTGGCTTGGCGCAATGCCTCTTCTGCACGGTATTGCAAAGTGATATCGCGATTGATACCAGTCATCAAAACTGCATTGTTATTGTGATCGCGTTCTACACTGCCCGCAGCTTGGATATAGCGGACTGCTGAGTCTTTGACCTGAATCCGAAAGATATGTGAATAGCTTTCACGTCCATGAATCGCTGCATGCATTCGCCTTTCCACCTCATCTCGGTCATCTGGATGAACCAGCTGTATCCAATAATCACTCGAAAGAGGACTGCTACGAAGTTGTAAAGGCACCTCATAGATTTCGAACATACGTGAGTTGGCTTTAAATTCGTTCGAGTGCAAGTCCCAGGTCCAAATACCCAGTTCGGCCACCTCGGCCGCTTTGGTGAGCTGATCTCTTACCGCTAACAACTGTTGATTGCTGCGCTGAATCTCGGCGTCAGCATTCTTTCGAGCTGTGATATCCATTTGCGTTCCCGAGAACCACTCTGGTTTTCCACGTTCCGTGACAGTCGCTATGCGCCCACGTGTTAGAACCCAAATCCAGTGTCCCTCCTTGTGTTTGATCCGGGTTTCACATTCGTAGTATGGCAATTCATGCTCGAAATGCTTGCGCATTAGGGTCTTTGCTTTACTGAGGTCGTCAGGATGAGTTAATTGATCCCAAGTCGTGATGGTGATTGGGGCAAGCTCATTGGTTTCATACCCTGCTTGTTCCGCCCAACGTTCATTGATCCTCATCTCACCGGTCTGAACGTTCCATTCCCAAGTGCCGACATTGGTCCCTTCGATGATATTGGCGAGGGCTGAGCGTTGACTGGCTAAGCGACTTGCAGCCTTTTTACTGGCGGTGATGTCGGTGCGAATCGAGATGTATTTTTCGATTTGTCCTTGGGCGTTTTTGAACGGCGCAATGAAGGTGTCGACCCAATATAAGGCACCTGCTTTATTCTTATTGCATACTTCGCCACGCCATGGCGTGCCCGAGGAAATCGTGCGCCACATATTCGAAAGAAAGTCTGGCGATTGGATGCCTGCAGCAACAATTCGATGATTGCCATCCAGGATTTCTTCTCGGCTATAACCGCTAATACGGCAATAGGCTTGATTCACATCGACGATTCTTCCCGAGCTATCAGCGATCGAAACAATTGCGTGCATATTGAGGGCACTGAGTAAGGCATCGCTCTCACGCAAGGCGACTTGCAGTTTTTCTTCAGCCCGTTTGCTATCAGAAATATCAGTGCGAATCGCGATGTATTTTTCAATGATGCCATCGCTATTCTTGAAGGGGGCGATAAAAGTGTCGACCCAATACAAAGAACCGTCTTTGGCGCGATTGCAAACCTCTCCGCGCCATGGTGTTCCTTGCGAAATACTACTCCACATTTCCTGCCAAAATTCGTTGGGCTGAACACCCGAACGACTTATACGATGGTTCTCGCCGATGAGTTCATGACGCTCGTAGCCACTGATGCGGCAGAAAGCCTCGTTCACATCAATGATGACGCCATGTGCGTCAGTCACCGAAACGATTGCATGCATATCGAGTGTGCTTAGCAGTGCTTGATTATCGCGTAATGCCGCGTCTAATTTTCCTTGGGTTTTCTCACTCCATGTCAGCTGAAGGCGTAGAAGCGCGGTGATGAGCCCACTAATCAGAGTTGCTGCAACAAAAAACAGAATCGGGACATAGCGGTTGCTGTTGTGTTCGAATGCTGGCGTACTCAATACTTCGAACTGAAGATCTTTCCCGAAGACCGAGATGATTCGACTGAATTGAAAGTGGGATTCGTTGCGCAGCTTAGAAAAATCGAAGTCAGCACTGGAGTTGAAGTGGGTTCCTGTCGTTTGTGAATTGTGACTAATATTGCTTATTCTATAGACAAGGCTCCCTTTGTCGATTTCTCCAATCTCGGCCAATAATTCTTGTAGCATGAACGGGGCGTAAACGAGACCGACAAGATTTTTTTTGCGGGCCTGAACAGACGCATGATCTCCGGCATTGCTGAAAATTGGTAAAAATAAGATTACGCTGGCCTTTTTCGCCTCTTTGGGTGGTGCGTAAATCAAATCTGTCATGCTTGGTTTGCCCGATGTGATCGCTAGTTCGATAGCCGAGAGACGGCGAGGGTCAGAACCAAGATCGGTCCCTGGAACGAAATGACTTTTATTCGGTGAGACAAAGTATTTTGTTAGATAATGTGTTTGATGTGGTTTATCGTCGAAACTCTGATAGGTGAACTCGCTCGATACCAAGCGCTTCTGCTCAGCAATATAGTCATTAAGGAATTGATCAGATACGGCTTCTACAAATCCGACGCCACGAATACCCCGAAACTCGAGAGCTAAATCGCGAACTAAAAACGCATTTTCAAACTGTTCTTGGGTGATGGCCTGCTGCATACCAAATAGACTTTTTGTGCCATTTAATGCATACAGCGGAGTTGCAAATCGACGTTCGATTTCGACTGCGATGCGATCTGCTTTATTTCGGAAATCTAGCTCGCGTTTGCTCTGCAAGTTGAAGTTTAGCCACCATGTGCCGACGATCGCCAGACACATGCTGAAGAGGAAAATTGCGATAGGCAAATAGTTGGGAAAAAGCCAATCGCGCTGGGTCCAAGCTTTTTTCACTTAAGCCTCACGGACACGACGGGAGTTCAAGTATCCGCGTCTTTGTCGAAAGACGTCAATAAAATATTTCTTTGCGGCAGCTTTGTTGTGCCTCAAAATGCAACAACAAGCAGGGACTAGCATTTGAGGGGCGAGTATAATCCAGCCCTCATCGATAGCGTTCATTGCCATGCTCTCCGTTCGATTGATGGAAAAACGTTATCAATCCTCTCAAAGAAATTACACAAAATATAAAATGAAACGCGAATACGATATCTATGGCTTGGGCGCCGCCCTGGTCGACACTGAAATCACTTTGGATGATGCTGACTTGCAGCGCATGCAAGTGGAAAAGGGGGTCATGACCTTGGTCGATGAAACACGCCAGCACCAGTTGATAGCGCATTTGCAAGATCATTTGGTCGCTTCTAAGCGCGCCAGTGGTGGGTCGGCGGCGAATTCCATTATTGGAGCTAGTTATTTTGGTTGCAAGAATTTCTATTCATGTAAAGTGGCCGATGACGACAATGGGCGCTTCTATTTGCAGGATATGCGTGCAGCTGGTGTGACAATGCCAAGTTCTCTCGGCCAAGAGGCGGGCATTACTGGAAAGTGCCTTGTCATGATTACACCTGATGCTGAGCGTACCATGAACACTTTCTTGGGCATTAGTGGTGAGCTATCTGAACAAGAAATTGATTTCGATGCAATCGCTCGCTCGGAAATGGTCTATATCGAAGGCTACCTCGTCACGTCGCCGACAGGTCGCGCAGCTGCCATTAAAATGCGTGAACATGCGCGCAAGGTGGGAACGCGTGTGGCGATTAGCCTTTCTGATCCAGCCATGGTGCAATTTTTTCGCGACGGTCTATTGGAGATGATTGGTGATGGCGTCGATATCATCTTCTGCAATCGTGAAGAAGCGATGAAATTTGCTGGAGGCGAAACGATTGATGAAGCTTGTGCGCAGTTGCAACGTTTTGCGAAAACTTTTGCTATCACTTGCGGAGCGGAAGGTGCGGTTGTCTTCGATGGGTTTAAACTCAGCAAGGTAGACGCGCCCGAGGTCAAAGCGATTGACACTAACGGTGCGGGTGACATGTTCGCCGGAGCATTTATGTATGGGTTGACGCAAGGTTTGAGTTTTGAATTTGCCGGTAAGTTTGCCGCAAGCGCAGCAGCCAAGGTTGTTACTCAATACGGCCCGCGCTTGCGACCAGAACAACATGAAGAATTGAAGTGCGGGTTCTTTTGACAGTTTAGTTAATCCCTGTTTGCGCGGAGTCATTGATCGAAATCTATGTCTTCTTCCTTCTCAAACCGAATGACAAGTTACTTCGCCGCACTCC
The DNA here is from genome assembly GCA_964459555.1 of uncultured Burkholderiaceae bacterium. Taxonomy (GTDB): domain Bacteria; phylum Pseudomonadota; class Gammaproteobacteria; order Burkholderiales; family Burkholderiaceae_D; genus Undibacterium. The sequence continues at coordinate 7,533 of CAYWNE010000020.1, forward strand.
TAGTGCTGGCATTGGGCTTGTTGTTTGTATTGTGGTATTTCGGTTTTCCGCAATTGGGACTCAGTGGTGCGAGAAAGCAGAGTTTGCAAGCTGCCTTGCGGGTCCTAGAGACACGAGCAGATGTTCAAAGTAACCTGATAGCAATTGAGCTGAAGGAAAGGGCTGAGGATGCGGCCTTCGTGGTCGACAATACTAACTTGGTTATGGCCAAGGTGAGACAGCAGCCAACTGAATTACTACAGCAACAGATTCAGGTATTGCATGCGACACATCCGCAGCGTTTTAAGCAAATCTTCATTGTAGATCTCAAGAGTAGAGAAATCTTAGCGAGTAGCGTCCCCGAAAACCAGGGGAAAACGGTCGATGAATTAGAACTTGTTGGCCGTTTCGAACACCGGCACGGCGGTAGAGCTTTGGAAAGCTGGACCAGTCGCGACGGCACTCGTGTTTTGGCGATTACCAGCCCAGTAAGCATTTCAACAGAAGCCAAAGCACCAGCCGCTCTATTGGTGGCAATTCTTGATCTTCAGCGCCTTTTAGAAGAAAGTGTTCAATCGGATCTTGGTACAGTGTCCGAAGGCGATACAACCTTGCTGTTTGATCAAAATGGAGAGTTAATCATAAGCTTCCCAAAAGTTGATCATAAACAGCAGTTTTTCACGCCCAACCAGCCGATATTGGCAGGGTTCGAAGGAACCTTGGAACAAACTAACCGACTTGGCGAAAGACTGATTGTTGTATACCGTAGTGTTCAACTCGGCCCTGATCAGACTTGGACTATGGTGAACTATTCACGGAAGGACAAGGTGCTGGAGAATCCTAATCAGCAGGCCAACATTCTCCTGGTTGTCGGTTGCCTAATCACCCTGATTTCGCTCGGTTTGATTTACTTGGCTTCGCGTCGCTTAACCTCGAGTCTGCAGGGATTGGCCTTAACTGCGCAGCGTCTCAAAGAAGGGCAATGGAATGTTCGAGCAAGTGTGGATGTGGGCGAACCGCGTGAAATTCGATTGCTGACATCGGCCTTCAACGACATGATTGTAGCGATACAGAATTCCAACAAACACCTAGAAGAGACGATAACTCAAAGAACAGATGAACTGAAACGCTCAGAGGCCCGACAACTGACTTTGTTCAATACAACAGCAAGCGCCGTTATGGTGCTTGATCATGAAACGATCATCGATTGTAATCCTGCAGCAATTTCGGTGTTTGGAGCCCGTGATCGTGCCGACCTGATCGGTCGACATCCAGCCGAGTTATCTCCACCTCAACAGCGCAATGGTGGCGATTCACTCGCGCTGTCTCGTCAGAAAATCCAAGACGCACGAGAGCATGGCCAAGTCTCTTTCGAATGGCTACATGTGCGCTTACATACTGGCGAAGTGTTCGATGCCGAGGTACTTCTGAACCGCGTCGAACTAGATGGCAAGGAACTAGTGCAGGGAACGATGCGTGATATTTCCGAACGCAAACGAGTTGAGGCAGCTTTGCAAGCAAGTGAGGAGCGCCATCGCACACTCGTGGAATGGTCACCAGAAGGTATTAATGTACACCGTAAAGGCCGTTTGGTTTATGTGAATGCGGCGGCGATGCGTATGCTTGGTGCAGAGCGCCCAGAGCAGTTATTGGGGAAACCAATCGCTGACATTATTCATCCTTCTTTTCATCATTTCCTAAAGAGCCGGGTTCGTAGCGTCGGTGAGTTGGGCGCCCGAGACCAAAGTCATGATCTGCAATTTATTCGACTTGACGGGCAAGTGATCGATGTAAGCGCTCAGGGTACATTGATCGATTTTGATGGCGCGCCTTCGGTGTATGTTGCTTGGCGCGACGTGACCGAATGGAAGCGCGGTGAGGAGTCACGTCGAATTGCGGCGACAGCGTTTGAGTCGCAAGAGGGTATGTTTGTGACAGATGCGCAGTGGAATATACTGCGCATCAATCAGTCCTTTAGCCAGATTACCGGCTACCAATCAAGTGAGTTGGTCGGCAAACCTCCTCACTTCTTGGATGATGACTTCCGCAACGACGCTTTGTTCCAAGAGATGAACTTTGGCATCGCTGAGAGAGGAAATTGGCAAGGCGAAGTAGTTGATCGACGCAAGGGCGGTGGAGAATTCCACGCGTGGATCAATATATCGAGCGTGAAAGATGAGAATGGTGTGACCACTCATTTTGTTGGCACCTTCAATGACATTACTCTGCGAAAAGTGGCAGAGGATGAGATTCGTAACCTTGCATTTTATGATCCGCTGACTCAGTTGCCTAATCGGCGTTTGTTAATGGACCGCTTGGAACAGGCTCTGGCATCTGGCTCGCGACATAAACGTAAAGGCGCCCTGTTATTTATTGATCTCGATAATTTCAAAACTCTCAATGATACCTTGGGTCATGATCATGGTGACTTGTTGCTGCAGCAGGTCGCTGAACGATTGACGCGCTGTACACGAGATGGGGATACCGTTGCCCGATTGGGAGGGGACGAATTTGTTGTGATGCTCGAAGATCTCGATGAGAATCCTTTTGATGCAGCAAACCAAGCTGAAGTAGTTGCAATTAAGATTCTATCTGAATTAAACCAGACGTATTGGCTGGGTGTGAACGAACATCATAGTTCACCTAGCATAGGAGTAACCTTATTTGGTGAAAAGCTTGAGAATTTGGCCGAGCCACTTAAGCGTGCTGATCTTGCGATGTATCAAGCAAAAGCTGCTGGTCGTAATACCATACGCTTCTTCGATCCCAAAATGCAGATCTTGGTTTCGCAACGCGTCGCCTTGGAAGAAGATTTGCGCGATGCCATGTTGAACGAGCAGTTTGAGTTGTACTACCAAGCGCAGTTAACCGACGACGGAAAATTGTTTGGTGCGGAAGTTCTGATTCGGTGGAATCATCCAACGCGCGGCATGATTTCTCCTGCAGAGTTTATTCCGCTTGCAGAAGAAACTGGCCTGATCTCGATCCTTGGTTACTGGGTCTTGTATACAGCGACTAACCAGTTGGCGAAATGGCGTGACCAACCGGAGTTTGCCGATTTAGTGGTGGCCGTAAACGTTAGTCCTAGTCAGTTCCATCAGAAAAACTTTGTGGAACAGGTCACTGATGCCCTCGAACTAAGCTCTGCAGATCCTCAACATTTGAAGCTGGAACTGACCGAAGGCTTCTCGATTGCAAACATGGAAGATGTGATCGCGAAAATGAATCGCCTGAAGGCTGTTGGCGTCGGCTTCTCACTCGATGATTTTGGTACGGGTTATTCGTCTTTATCTTATCTAAAGCGCTTACCCTTGGATCAACTGAAAATCGATCAGAGTTTCGTACGCGATATTTTGGTAGACCCGAATGATGCGGCGATCTCGAAAATGGTGATTGTGTTAGCGGAGAGTCTTGGTCTCGCGGTTATTGCCGAAGGCGTGGAGACGCCTGAGCAGCAGGCCTTTTTGGCCAAGCAGGGCTGTCACGCTTATCAAGGTTACCTGTATAGTAAGCCTTTGCCTTTGGCTCAGTTCGAAGAGTTTGCACGTCAAGTCTTCAAAGCGAAGTAGAAGCTGTCATGCCTGTCCCGCTTTCCGCTCACGGGAACTTATTGCATCTATCCTAGTCATAAGACCACTGAGTTTTTGCACCGTAGTGGTGCGATTTCGGTTCGAATACGTGGGCTATCCACAGACACAGGAGACATGATGCAACGACGTGACTTTCTCAATTTGGGCGGTGCTGCGCTCGGCAGTATGTTGTTACCGGCATATGCAAAAGAAATTACAGCTGACGAATTATTAAAACCAGTTTCAAACCAGTTCCGCAAGAGCCTCGCTGATACGGCTTTGAACGCCGCCACCAGCGCCGGTGCGAGCTATTGCGATGTGCGCATTGGGCGCTATCTCAATCAGTTCATTTCCACGCGCGATTTGAACGTCGAGAATGTCGCCAATACCGAGTCTGCCGGCGTGGGAATTCGCGTTATCGCCAAGGGTGCTTATGGCTTCTCTGCAACCAATGATATGTCACCTGATGGTGTCGCCGCCGCTGCGCGTCAAGCGGTTGCGATTGCGATCGCTAATTCTAAATTGCAGACAGAGCCTGTGCGCTTGGCGCCAACCAAAGGCGTGGGCGAGGTGAGCTGGGCGACACCGATTAAGAAAGATTGGCGCACCGTGCCGATCAAAGAGAAAGTTGACCTGCTGATCGCCGCGAATAAGGCGGGTATGGAAGGTGGCGCGAACTTCATGCAATCGGTGATGTTCCAAGTCAATCAGCAAAAGTATTTTGCCTCCACGGATGGCTCTTACATCGATCAAGATATCCATCGCTTGTGGATGCCGATTTTCGCCACGGCCGTCGATCAAAAGACCAATAAATTCCGCACCCGCCAAGGTTTATCCGCTCCAGTCGGACGCGGCTATGAATATTTGGATGCGCGCCCAGAAGATAAAGTCAAAGCAGCTGGCGGCGTCGCGACCTTGTACAAGAATTCGTATGACTTAATCGAAGATGCTCGCGCTTGCGGTAAGAGCGCGAAGCAAAAATTGACAGCGAAGTCGGTGGTACCAGGCAAGTATGATCTGGTCTTGAGCCCAGAGCATTTGTGGTTGACGATACATGAATCTGTCGGCCACCCAACCGAGCTCGATCGCGTGTTGGGTTACGAGGCAAACTATGCGGGTACCAGTTTCGCTACGCTCGATAAGTGGGAAACCAAGAAATTCAAATACGGTTCACCCAACGTGAATATTATTGCCGACAAAGTGGTACCTGGTTCTCTCGGTGCTGTCGGCTATGACGACGAAGGTGTCAAGACCAAGCGCTGGGACATCATTAAAGACGGTATTCTGGTCAACTACCAAGCGACGCGTGATCAAGTGCATATGATCGGGCAAAACGAATCGCACGGCTGTTCTTATGCCGACAACTGGAGTAGCGTGCAATTCCAGCGTATGCCGAACATCTCACTCGCGGCAGGCAAGAAAGCCTTGACGCCCGATGAAATGGTCAAGGACGTCAAGAAAGGGATTTACATTGTTGGCGAGGGCTCTTTCTCTATCGATCAACAGCGTTATAACTTCCAATTCGGTGGCCAGATGTTCTTCGAAATCAAGAACGGAAAAATCGGCGAACAATTGGAGGACGTCGCTTACCAATCCAACACACAAGAATTTTGGAATGCCTGCAGCGCAGTCTGCGATGACAGAGATTGGCGTATGGGTGGCTCCTTCTTTGACGGCAAAGGACAACCGTCGCAGTCAAGTGCGGTGTCGCATGGTTCGAGCACGGCTCGTTTCAACGGCATTAATGTGATCAACACTGCTCGTAAAATTGGCTAAGGAAGCGCGATCATGAAACACTTAACTCAAGACGAAGTAAAGCGCATTTGCGACAAAGTTTTGTCTCTGTCCAAAGCCGATGAATGCAATGTGCAAGTCAATGGTAACCGCACTGGCAATATTCGTTATGCACGTAATGCGGTCTCGACCTCGGGTGTGGTTGAAGACACCCAAATGGTGGTGTCAGTGGCTTTTGGTAAGAAGCAAGGTATCGCAACGATCAATGAGTTTGACGATAAATCTTTGGAAAAAGTCGTTCGTCGTGCTGAAGATTTAGCGCGCCTCGCTCCCGAGAATCCGGAGTTTATGCCCGCTGTTGGCAAACAAAGCTACAAAGAAACGCCAACCTTTATTCAGAAGACCGCCGATATCGATCCAGAGTTCCGCGCTCAAGTCGCAGCCTATTCGATCGAAGCCTGTCGCAAGAAAAATTTAGTGGCGGCTGGTTTCTTTACGGATGTCAGCGCCTTTACGGGTATCGCGAATTCGAATGGTGTGTTTGGCTATCAACGTGAAACAGGTCTGGACTTTACTTGCACAGTCCGCACGGAAGATGGTCGTGGTTCTGGTTGGGTGAAGCGCTCCATTGGCGATGTCAATCGTTTCGATGCACGTGAAGCAGCCGATGTAGCGATTGAAAAAGCGCTGCGTTCAGTTGATGCTAAAGCGCTAGAGCCGGGTCGTTATACGGTCATCTTGGAACCTGCTGCGACCTCGGAATTGATAGGCGTCATGCTCGGTAGTTTCGATGCGCGATCTGCTGACGAAGGCCGTAGTTTTCTGTCGAAAAAGGGTGGCGGCAATCGTCTCGGCGAAAAGCTGTTCGACGAACAGGTAAATATCTGGGCTGATCCTTGGAATCCTGAAGTGTCGGTCTTGCCATGGGATGGCTCGATGTTGCCACGTGAACGCGTCGATGTGATCAAGAATGGTCGCATCAATGCCCTCGAGTACTCGCGTTACTGGGCGCAGAAGCAAAAGGTCGCACCACGCGCCGGTCACGGTAACATGATTATGGCCGGCACTGATAAATCTACGGAGGAATTGATCGCTAATACCAAGAAAGGTATTTTGGTGACGCGTACTTGGTACATCCGTATGGTTGATCCGCAATCTGTGCTGCTGACTGGCTTAACCCGTGACGGTACTTTCTACATCGAGAACGGCAAGATCATGTATCCGATCAAGAACTTCCGCTTCAATGAAAGCCCAGTGACGATGTTGAATAACATTGAAGAAGTCGGCAAGCCAGTAGTGATCGCTGGTGATGAGACGCCGTATCAGATGTTGATTCCAGCGATGAAGGTCCGTGATTTTAACTTCACTTCTTTGTCGGACGCGGTGTAATTTATAAAGACTGAGACCGAAACCGAGACCGCGGTGAGGCGATGCTTGATGAAAAGTATTGCCTCATCGTGATTCCTACTCGATAAAAAATTGATTGGTTGGGGGAGTACATGGAAAGACGTGAGTTTCTCAAGATCAGCGGGGTTGCCGCTGGCGGTTTGATGATTCCGGTGTTCGGAAATGCGATCGCCGCAGAAGAGTTGATGAATCCGATGGCGAAAGCCTTCAAGAAAAAACTGGCTGATGCAGCGATGAATGCGGCCACCAAAGCCGGCGCCAGTTATTGCGATGTGCGAGTTGGTCGTTATGTGAATCAATTCATCACCACTCGTGATACGCGCGTGGAAAATATCGTCAATAGCGAGTCGATTGGTGTTGGTATCCGCGTGATTGCTGGCGGTGCCTACGGTTTTGCTTCGACCAATCAAATGAGCGAAGATGCGGTCGCAGCGACGGCGAAACAAGCGGTGGCGATTGCCAAAGCGAATGCGAAATTACAGAGCGAGCCTTTGGTTTTGGCACCGGTGAAAGCACTTGGTGAAGTGGCTTGGGCCACACCATTCACCAAAGATTGGCGCAAAATCGCGGTCAAAGAAAAAGCCGATATGTTGATTGCAGCGAACAAAGCCGGCTTGGAAGCTGGCGCCAGTTTCATGCAATCGAATCTGTTCCAAGTGAATCAGGAAAAATATTTCGCTTCGACTGACGGTTCTTACATCGATCAAGATATTCATCGCTTGTGGGCACCGATGACGGCTACTGCTGTTGATAAGACGACGGGTAAATTCCGCAGCCGCGAGAGTTTATCGTCACCCGTCGGTATGGGTTTCGAATTCTTCGATGCGAACCCACAAGACAAAGTCATGGCGGCTGGCGGCGTCGCGACGCTTTACAAACGCTCGGTGGATTTGATCGAAGAGGCGCGTGAGAGCGGTCGTCAAGCGCGCGAAAAACTCAGCGCTAAGTCGATAGAGCCTGGTAAGTACGACTTGGTCTTGAGCCCGGAGCATTTGTTCTTGACTATTCATGAATCCGTCGGACATCCGACCGAGCTCGATCGTGTCTTGGGTTACGAAGCCAATTATGCTGGTACTAGTTTTGCGACCTTGGATAAGTGGCGTGCGAAGAACTTTAAGTTCGGCGCCGATCGCGTCAACTTCTTCGCCGATAAAACCACGCCGGGCTCTCTGGGTGCGGTTGGTTACGACGACGAGGGTGTACCAAGCAAGCGCTGGGATATCATTAAAGATGGCGTCTTGGTCAACTATCAAGCGACACGTGATCAAGTGCATTTGATCGATCAAAATGAATCCCATGGTTGTTCATATGCCGATAGTTGGAGCAGTGTGCAATTCCAACGCATGCCGAATGTGTCATTAGCGGCAGGTAAAGCACCATTGACTCCCGATGAGATGATCAAAGATGTGAAGAAGGGCATCTACATCTTGGGACGCGGTTCTTACTCCATCGATCAACAGCGTTACAACTTCCAATTCGGTGGTCAACTGTTCTTCGAAATTAAGAACGGCAAGATTGTGGGGCCAGTGGAAGACGTGGCTTATCAATCGAATACACAAGAATTCTGGAATAGCTGCAGCGCGATTTGTGATGAGCGCGATTGGCGCATGGGTGGTTCTTTCTTTGATGGCAAAGGCCAACCTAGTCAAGTGAGCGCGGTCTCGCATGGTTCCAGCACGGCGCGTTTTAATGGCATCAATGTCATTAACACAGCGCGTAAGATAGCTTAATTCCTCTCAAGCATAGGCGAAGGAAAACAAGATGAAGCAAATGAGTCAAGAAGAAGCAAAACGTATTTGTGATCGCGTGATGTCTTTGTCGCGCGCCGATGAATGCCGTGTATCGATTCAAGGCACCCGAGCAGGTAATATTCGTACTGCGCAAAATAGCGTTTCTACTGCGGGTTTAAATCAAGATACGCAAATGTCGATCAGTGTCGCTTTCGGTAAACGCCAAGGGACAACAACACTCAATGAATTCGATGACAAAGCGCTGGAACGTGCGGTCCGTCGCGCTGAAGACATTGCCCGTTTAGCACCTGAAAATCCAGAATTCATGCCAGCAGTCGGCAAACAAGAATTCACCGCGTCGAATACCTATTTCAAAGAAACCGCCGCGATCGATCCTGAATATCGTGCGGAAGTTGCGGCGCAGAGCATCAATCTGGCCAAGAAAAACAAATTGGTGACCGCCGGCTTTTTCCTCGATACGACGGGCTTTGAAGTGATCGCCAACTCCAATGGCGTGTTCGGCTATCAAGAATCGACTAATCTCAGCTTTAGTGTGACCGCACGTACCGAAGATGGTCGCGGTTCGGGTTGGGTGACACGTTCTGCCAATGACGTGCGCTTGTTCGATCCGCGCGAAGCTTCTGAAGTGGCGATCGAAAAAGCACTGCGTTCAGTGGACGCCAAAGCATTAGAGCCAGGTCGTTACACCGTGGTCTTGGAGCCTGCCGCATCGTCCGATATTTTGAGCTTCATGTTCAATGCCTTTGATGCGCGCTCTGCTGATGAAGGTCGTAGCTTTTTATCGAAAAAAGGCGGTGGTAATCGCTTGGGTGAAAAGATGTTCGATGAACAGGTCAATATTTGGACTGATCCTTGGGATGCGAATGCACCAGTCGTTCCTTGGGATGGTGGTTCCATGCTGCCGCGTGAGAAGATGTCTTTGGTGAAGCACGGCAAGATCGAGTCTTTACAGTACTCTAATTTCTGGGCCAAGAAACAAGGTGTGCCAATGAAAGGTCGTGCCGGGAATACGATTATGTCCGGCGGCGATAAGAGCACTGAAGAATTGATCGCCTCCACCAAGAAGGGCATTTTGGTAACACGTACTTGGTATATTCGCTCCGTCGATCCGCAATCTTTATTGGTTACGGGTTTAACTCGCGATGGCACGTTTTATATCGAGAACGGCAAGGTCAAGCACCCGATCAAAAACTTCCGCTTCAACGAAAGCCCAGTGACGATGCTGAACAACATCGAAGATCTCGGTAAGACGCAAGTGTTTGGTGATGGCCGTAAGATGGTCGTACCGGCGATGAAGTTGCGTGACTTTAATTTCACTTCATTGTCAGACGCGGTATAGACTGGCTGGTATTTAGCAGGCGCAGCGCGGAGCTAGGAATTTTTCTGCCTCCGCGTTTTTCATCAGCGCGGCAGTTTAGGTGCTGATACGGGGTTAGTGAAAGGCTGGTAACACCTGAAGCTAGAAGTCACAAAGGCATGAGTAAATTTGATTTTTATTTCACACGATTGATGTACGACTCAGGCGACTGGGACGTCGATATTCGCATGCCGAGTAATGTCCTCAATTCCTTGGTTGAATACACCACGCTCAGAGTCGACACTGTCGAACGTGTGGTCGCCTTGTCCGACCCCAAAATGTTGGAAGCGCCATTTTGCTATTTGGCGGGGCACAAGCTAGTACAGTTTAATCCGCAGGAAAGGAAAAATTTAGAGCGCTATTTGCGCGGCGGCGGTTTTCTGTTTGTCGATGACTGCAATCACGATATCGACGGTATCTTTGCCAAATCGTTTGAAGCCGAGATCATGAAAATTTTCGGTCTGAAAGCGCTCAAGAAAATTCCGAATACGCATCCCCTTTATTCCTGCTTTTTCAAATTTGATGGCCCACCGAATACCAGCGTGGAACTAAATGGCTGGGGCGACGATCTAGTGCATGATTATCTGAAAGCCGTGGAAATCAATGGCCGCATCCGTCTGTTGTATAGCAATAAGGATTACGGGTGCGAGTGGGATTACGACTTCCGCAATAAACGTTTTCTGGCTGTCGACAATACCCGTTTCGCAGTCAATATCATTCAATATGCCCTAGGGGCGTAGAACCAAGGAGTACAAGGTGCAAGCGAGTTGGAATGAACAAGAGATTGCAAGCCTGCATGCCAAGCTGTCAGCGCTACGCGCTAGTATGGGGCAAGTGATTGTCGGCCAAAAAGATGTGATCGAATCACTCGTGATTTGCTTGATCGCGGGCGGACATGCATTGTTGGAAGGTGTGCCAGGCCTTGGTAAAACCTTGTTGGTCAAATCATTGGCACAGGCGACGGACTTGCAATTTCGTCGCGTGCAATTCACGCCAGACCTGATGCCCTCTGACATCGTCGGTACCGAAATTTTGGAGGAAGATACGAGCACACGCCAACGCGTGTTTCGCTTCCAAGCGGGACCGGTCTTTACGCAAGTGTTGTTGGCCGATGAAATCAACCGCGCACCACCGAAGACGCAGTCGGCCTTGCTCGAAGCGATGCAAGAGCGCAGCGTGACTTTCGCCGGTCAAACCCATCGTTTGCCGAATCCCTTCTTTGTCCTAGCGACACAAAATCCGATTGAGCAAGCTGGAACTTATCCTTTGCCCGAAGCGCAGTTAGATCGTTTCTTATTGCGTATCGATGTGGGTTATCCGACCGAAGACGAAGAGATCGCGATGGTAGCGCGCACCACGCATGCTGGCTTGAACGATGCGAGCGCCGCGATGGATGTTGCGAGTCTCTTGCGCTTACAAGCTTTGGTACGCGAAATTGAAATTGGCGATCACTTGCTGCGTTACGCCACCCGCTTAATTCGTGCTACGCGTCCACAAGAGACTTCCGTAGAACGGGTGCGCAAACAAGTAGGCTGGGGTGCAGGGCCACGTGCTGGTCAAGCGCTGGTCTTGGCATCGAAGGCGCGCGCCTGTATGCATGGTCGTTTGGCTGTCACGCGTGAGGATATCGCCGCCATGTTGTTACCGGTTTTGGCGCATCGTGTGTTGCGTAATTTTGAAGCGGAAGCTGATGGTGTTGCGATCGCTGATATTCTGCAAGCGATCACCCAACAGATACAGATTGATTGAGCTCGCTGCATCTACGAACCTAGTCAGAAGCAAGCTGTCATTCATCGTTCACATCAGAAGAAACCACGTTTTTTACCAACTTTATGCACGACCTCGCCACCTTACTGGCTCATAGCAAAGATCTCGACCTTGTCGTACGCCATGTCTTGGCGGGCCTAGGTCATGGCTTGCATGCGGGCCGCGAGCGTGGAGCTGGTGTCGAGTTTTCTGAGTACCGTGCTTATGCTCCCGGTGATGAATGGCGCCGCGTCGATTGGAAACTCTTAGCGCGTAATGATCGTTACTATGTGCGCGAGGCCGAACGCGATAGCCATGTCGCCGTTTGGTTCTGGCTTGATGCGAGCGCCTCGATGGCGGAGCAATCCTATCGCCCAGAGGCCCAAGGTTTTAGCAAGCTCGACTATGCGCGGGTGATCTTGGCTTGCTTGGCCGCAGTCGCGCAAAGGCAAGGCGATGCCTTTGGGTTGATCGTGGCCAGTGATGGTGGTTTGCAGCTGACCCCGGCCTCGCGTGGTCCACGACAATTTCAGCGTGTGCTGGCGCGGGCTCAGCAAGCTAAGCCAAGTGGTAGCTTAGCTGATGCAGAAACAATTTCCGCGCATCTCCATTTTGCGCGTGCTCCCAGTCTGATTTTTTGGCTGACCGATGCTTTGGATTGGCCCAGTGCACAAAGTGAAAGTCTGATCCGATTGCGACGCATGCAGCATGATGTGCGTGTTCTGTGTTTGCGTACCGAGGCCGAACGTGATGCGCAATTTGCTAATGACAAAAATTATGTCGATCCTGAACGCGATCAGCGTTGGGTAGCATGGCGTGAAGGCGACCGTGCAAGTTATTTGCACAATGCCAAGCAACACTTTGCCAAGATCGCCAGCGATTGTCGGCAAGCGAATATTCCCTATTGGCAGGCCTGCATAGAAGAGAATCCCGCCACGTGTTTGCGTAGCTTCTTGCGTCAGGCAGGTGTGCGATGACGGCTTTATTCACTTGGTGGTGGCTCGCGCTACCCTCTTTGCTATTGCCATTGTGGTGGCATCGACAGCGCCAACGTCAGTATCAAGTGTTTCCACTGGCGACTGCCAAATTCTTGGAGCAAGCAGAACCGCAAACGGTGCAGGTCTGGCGTTGGCGAGATCTCTTGCTTCTATTGTTGCGCTTGGTGATGTTGATGTGTTTGATCTCTTTGTTGGCACAATTCTTAGTGGGGCATCGCGGTGATACGGTATTTGTATCGACTAGAGTCGACCCAGCTTGGCTCGATGCCCAAGTTGCGGAAATAAAAAAACAAAACGGAGCGAAAACTATCAGCCTTATCCGCTACTGTGATCGCGCCGATTGCGAACTACAGACGTCAGCAATCTTCGCATGGTTGGAACAACATCAAACTCAGTGGCAAGGCGATAGCCATTGGTGGTTGCTGGCGGATGAGGATGAGTTAGCGATGCCGGCACAAGCGCCGCGCTTCACACAGCGTTTCGAATTGCGGCTTGCACCACAGTCTGCTCAATCAAAAAAACAAACTAAAGCGCATGAAGTCAGCGTGGTGTTGAAAACAGGGCGGCTGGATCAATGGCGCGCTTGGTTCAAGGTCTTTGAGGTGAGTTCGAGCGGCCGTCTACATTTTCATCTGAGCGAAGAGTGGCGGCCTGATGCGCAGTTGATCATTTGGGAGAGTCCTCTCGCACCCCGCTCAGAGTGGCGAGCACCATTGTGGTGGCTTAGTGAAGCGTCGGCCTATAAAGCTATGCAAACCACGTCGATGAATGACAAACCTGTCGGTGGTGCAGTCGAAACAAATCCGAACACCGTGGTAGCGGCGATGCTCCGCAGCCAACAGATGCTGCAAACTGATGCCCCGCAAGGAAGGCTCTGGCTGCGCGGCGCCAAAGACTGGCCTTTGGCAGAAAATGATCTGAATGAGGCATTACAGTTATTTCAGGCATGGCAAGCGACCTATACCCAATTCGCGCCAATCCCAGCACAAGCCTATGTGAGCGAGGCACAAGAGTCAGCAAAAAATTTGAAGAGTGTGAATGCTTTCGCTGGCGTGAGCTTAGACAGTGTCGGCAAGCAATTACGCAATCAATGGGAAGAGGTCATTCTCGCCTTGTTCCTTGTATTGTTGACGATAGAACGAGTGGTACAGCATGTCAGCCGCAAGTAATTCGATTCTCACGTCATTGCAGAAGGACCTCCTTCGCGCGGTCTGGCGGCGTCGTTTCCCTTTGTATTTGGCGGCGTGGATTCCTTGGGTCTTGCTGGTCTCTGTGATGCTGCGTTATCCAGTTCTTGGGAATAGCGTAGGGCAGTCAGCACTGTATTTCGCTGCAACTATCTTGGTTCCAATTGCGTTCGGTGCCCTCGACTTCTGGTATTGGCGCCGCCGCATTGCGCGTGAGATGCTGAGTTGGCTCAATCATGCGAGCCCAAACTTGGAAGATAGCAGTCAAGTTTTGCAGCAGGCTGATTCCGTCATCGCTCAGTTACAGCAACAAAGGCTTGTGCAAAGAATGGCGTCGGTGTGCACTCCCGAACTATTGGAGTCGATGGCACTGCGTTTCGCCAGCGCGGGTGTCGCCTGGCGCTTTGGCTTGATTCTCAATTTCTTATTGATGATGCCCATGATTTGGAGCATCTACCATTTCAATAATCTGCAAGCGACGCCGCCGCACAAAGCCATCGCCAATGCTGTGACTGATAAACACGAGCTTCAATGGGGGCAACTGCAATTGCACATACGAGCGCCAAGTTACACCGGCATCGCAGTCCAAGAAACGAGTGCTAAGGATCTTGAAGTCGCCGAACAAAGTGAAGTACGTTGGTGTGTGTCCTTGCAAAATGCACTGATTGAAATTGATGCGCAGTCGTATCTAAGGCGTCGGCCGATAGTCTTAAGCAATGGCGATACGGTAATGTTGCAAGCCCAAGAAAATTTCAGCAACCCAGCATCGAGCGGCAAGCAATATTGCGGACAATGGCTGGCCAGCGAGTCTGTGTTTTGGTCTTGGCCCGAGGTGAGGGAGACATCGACTTCGCAAGCCAAAGATGATCGTAAGCCGAACGAAAAAGCACAACGATGGACCATCAAAGTGATCGCTGATGAAGCGCCCAAGGTCGATATCGAGCAACCGAAAGAGATGCTACAAGTCTTGAGCTTGACGAGCAAAGAGCTCACCATGCAAGTGACAGTGAGCGATGATTATCGCGTCAGTAACGCGCAACTGCATATGACTTTGGCACGCGGCAGTGGTGAGAACATTCGCTTTAGCGATAAAGAAGTGCCTATCCCGCAGGGCAGCGATCCTAAATTGCGTTCGTGGAAGCGCACTTGGAGTTTGCAGGAATTGGGAATGGAAGCGGGAGATGAGTTGTATTTCTTTGTGCGGGCGACTGACAACGCACAACCGGCGCCACATCAAACGACCTCTGCAACCTATACCTTGAGGATGCCATTGCCCGAGGTCAAAGAGGAGGCGACTTCGGTGATTCCGATTTTGGCGAAACCCGAATCCTTGCGCAGCCAAAGGCAAATTATCATTGATACAGAAAACCTGCTGGCGGATATCAAGGCGAATCCCAAAATGAATGCCTTAGTCGTGCGCAATCGCAGTGAAATCATCGCCAATGATCAAGCGGCCTTGCGTCGTCGTTATGGCAAGTTTTTGGGTGAAGAATCCAGCTTGTTTGGCGATGAAGAACATGATGAACATGAAGGCGGACACAGTGGCAATAATGAGGGTGGCAAAATGACCGATATGGCGGCGACTTTTGGTCATGCTCACGATCAAGCTGAGAATGCGACCTTGTTTGATGAAGCCACAAAGAAAATTCTACGCCGCGTCTTAGTGGCAATGTGGGATGCCGAAAAATCCTTGCGCGCGATTAGCCCAGCAACCGCGCTCGCGCCTGAAAACAAAGCTTTAGAGGGCATCAAACAATTGCAGCAAGCCGACCGCATTTATTTACACAAGGCTGCGTTCACACCACCTGCAATTAAGGAAGAAAAACGTCTGTCGGGTGATGCCAAAGATGCGCGGGACTGGAAGTCGCAGCAAGCCGCAAATGCATCGACACTTCCGATTGAACTAGTCGATTTGATGCGAGCTTTGGCAGAAGATACAGCCCTGCCTGCCAATTGGAGTAGAACGGCGCGTGCGTGGATAGCTCAAGGTTTGCCACAAGATGAGCAACGTTTAGCAGCGCAAGCGGCAGTGCAGGATGTCAGTGATGGATGCACCTCATGTAAGGCAAACTTGCGCGCTTGGTTGCGACAAGCAATGCCAGCACCGAGCTTGTTATTGCAAGCGCCGACCGCGGTATCGACGTCAAGATCGAAGACCGCAAGCGGGGCGGCACCAGCGGTAGTCTCGCCAGCAATAGAAAAAGCATGGCAGGCGTCGGGCTTAGTTCCAGCGTCGACAGCGAAGCAGAATAAAAATGCGGGAGCCCGTCCATGAACCTGATTTGGATGATCGCTTGCTTGCTGATTTTGACCCTGTGTACGTGGTCGGCTTGGCGCTATTGGCGTATAGCTCAAGCTAAGGCTGCGGTCTTGGTTTTGTTGTTGGGGATCGCTGTTTGTGCCTTGTTGCAATGGAATCTGGTCGAGCGTTTTTTGCAGTCGCGCTTTGATGCGATGAACATCAGCGCGGCACAGACGATTCAATGGGATAGCGATCGTCAACCGGTCTTGAGTGCGACCATGAGCAAGCAGATTGAGCAAGCTTCGAGCATCGCTATGAGCGGAGATGGCCTGCGTGCCAGTCAATGGCGCGATCTGCCCGCGCGGCACTTGCAGTGGCAAGCCCCGACTGGGCGTGAACGTCTATTGTTACAAGCACCGACCAGTTTGCAACTAGGCCGTGAGTTTGTGTTGCAGATTGCGCGTCCTAGTAGGGAAGCTGCTGGCACTGTGAATAACAGTAAAGCATGGTCAGCACAATTACTGAATGAGAATGGCAGCGTTCTTGCCGAGCAAAGTTCAAACACGCAAGTTCTGCAATTGTATTGGTTACCGCCGTTGGCGGAGCGTATGGAGTTGCAGCTTAAAGTTTTTGATCATACCGGAAAACTGATTGATAGCGGGCCGGTACCGCTTGAAGTCAAGCCGCATCGGCCTTTGCAAGTGAAGACTTATTTCGATTCGCCTTCGTTTGATATCAGTAGTCTGCGACAACTCTTGCAAGTCAGTGAGGCGAATCTCGATAGCCAAACTCGGCTCGGGGAAAGCGTTCAACAACGATCGCTGGCACGAGAAAAGATGGAGGCCAGCGATTTGCTAATGGTCGATGCGGCGTATTGGGAAAACGCGAAACCCGTGCAGCGCCAAGCGATTTTGCAAGCGGTCAGCGCTGGCAGTAGTTTGATGATCTTAGGCAGCAATGCGCGACAGCCTGCGATATGGCGCGATAGCCTAGGTTTGGAATTACGTCAAAATCCCGCAGCGAGCAAAGCGACAGATGCGGCAGAACTGAGTTTTGATCTCTCATTGATTTCGCCACGCATCGAAACTACGACGTTGAGCATGAGCACTACCGCTTGGCAGGCGCAAATCAATCAGCGCTGGACACCACTTGATATGCCGTTTGCGCGAGCAACATCGGCCAATGCGATTGTCGCGCGCTCATGGCAGCAAGGCCGCATCATTTGGCTCGGCCTTAGTGATTGGCATCGCTACACAATTAGTGCGCCGGAAACGCTTAAGCTTTGGTGGCAATTACTGCTTGATCAAAGTTTGCAGAAGGCGAATGAGGCTTCGGCAATTGAGGTCAAAGAATCGATGCCTGTGGTCGGTGAACGTTTGATGCTTTGCGTCGATGCGGAAAGCGGCTACACACATCTTCGGCCTTCAAATCAAGCGGCTATTGCTTTGAGGGCTAGCGAGGAATTTCTCGGTCAGCGTTGCGCAGCTTGGCGACCTATGCGGGCTGGGTGGCAGGCGATTACGCTGACAGTGAATGAAGCAACTGCCGTATCCGTCGACGCAAAATCGAAGCGTCCTACAGCTCAACAAGAGCATCTTCAGCAGCATTGGATCTACGTCTATGCTGAGCAAGCATGGCCAGCGTGGCAGCGCGAGCTGAAACGTCAGGCGAGCTTGGCGTATCAAGACCGTATTTCAAACCAGCCCGACAATGTGCCCAAACCGCTACCACATTGGCCATTGATGCTGTTGCTGCTGACCTTGAGTTTAGTCCTATGGCGTATTGATACTCGGCACTAGATGAGCATCAATTTCAAATTAAAATAGGCGAAATCGAGATTTTTAGAATGAAATTTGATAGGTGCGTATCCAAGCAAGTCCTCTCAAAAGAAAATTTATTTTAGATCTAAAATGGTTGCAAATATGCTACGCACAAATTTGTCATATGATCTTTTAGTTTTAATAAGCTAATCAACGATTTTATTTTCTTGTACGAGCCTAAAAACAAATGTTCTAAATGTGAGCTTCTCAGTTTTTTCTGCACTTGAAATGAGGCAATTGATTTCGCAGAAAAACCAGAGCCACTCCACAATCAGCGAGCTTTTCAAGCTTACTTAATTCGACTTTACTTCATACCAAGCGCGCCAAATTCATGCGCGCTCGGTGACGCCGCTCAGCTTGTAAGGGCGACGTCGTTTTTGAAGGAGGTGCTTGAGAACACCTCCGTAATTTGGAGGAAGACGTATGAATAAGAAGTTGAAAGTGGCGATTGCGATCGCCTTGGGTTTAACCAGTGTCGCGCAGATTGCCTATGCGATCACCGTCAATTCGACCTATGTCAATAACACAGCCAGTGAGATCCGTGGCTTGTTCGGTCGCTATTCCAATCCCACCATCTACATGGATCGTCGTGCTTGCGGTGAACAGCAATTGTCTGCCATGGCATGCAGCCCTTACACCATCAGTGTAGGAAGCTCTTTCTTGCAAAATGCTGAAAACACCTACGGCAATTATGCAGCGAAAGCGATTCTCGGACATGAATGGGGTCACACGATTCAGTTCACCTACAACATCAATCCTGGTCAGCCATATATGGAATTGCAGGCCGACTGTGCCGGTGGTTCGTTTATTCGCTATGCAGTCGATACTTTGCGCTATCCAAACTTTTTGGCAACCGCAGTCAGCGCGGCGCGCGCCTATGCTGGTGGTGATCATGGCACACCTGCACAGCGGGACTATTACACACGTTGGGGCTATACCAATGGTGTTTCCAAATGCTTCAACAACTTACCTCGCGTGTAGTTGAAGTGAGCTCTGAAAAGGGGCTCGTCACGTATAACTCGACGAGCTCCTTTTTGCTTTTTTGCTTCTTGGCTGCCGTTTTGAAGGATTGCTAGCATGAAAAAAGTAAATATCTATCTTGCGATATCGATCGGTTTACTCGCCGCAAGTTCCTATCTGTTTTGGGATTCGATCCATCAGCAAGAACAAGCCCAAAGCTTGAATCAACTTGATCGCCAACATGCGGGCAAGGAGATGATTCAACCACAATCCACACTGCGAGGAGAGCATGACCATGCCCATGCCCATGCTGTACATGCTGCAGCGAGCCTGGCGAACCCGTGGCAAGAGTCGCCGTTTCACATGGGCTCGTCGGCATCGTCAGCATCAATTAACACATCCACACAGATGGCTGGGACGCTGCCAGAGCCTGAAAAAGAGGTGGTTAGTGCTGAAGAGCTAGCCCGACGAAAGAAAATGGCGGCGCTCGGCTATATGGTGCCGACCGACTATTACACCAAGGATCTAAAGACTCTGCGTCAGTTGGCACAAGCGGGCGATGCTTATGCGATGGTGCATCTCGGCGAGAAGTATGCGTTTGAACTCAACGGACAAACCACTAACCCAGAATTCGAACAAGGCGTCGATTACGCTAAGGCGGCAAAACAATCATTCAAAGATGCTTTGGTCGCGGGGAATATTCGATCTGCGGGTATTATTGCGGAACTCTATTTTCAAGAGAAGAATGCGACCGAGGCTTACGCTTGGCATTTGATTTCAGATCAACTCGGTGATGATATTAGCGCGAATTGGTTTCGCCGCACCGATATGGCTCAGCAAGCGACGCCAGCAGTGAAGCAAGCGGCGCAAGCACGCGCGGCGCAAATCATGGCAGAGCTTAAGTTAAGTAAGAAGTCGACTTAATCAACTTAATAGACTTGAACCTGCAAAGTGAGTCCACTCCTAGCGTTTTAGCTTTCTTGGACGGCAAAAAAAACGATCCATGGATGTGGATCGCTTTTCACTTGCTGCAGTGAGGCGAATCAGAAGAAACTTATTTTGCTGATTTTACGACCTCGCCACCCTTGATCACCACGGCCACGTTTTCTAACAAGCGGACATCTTTACTTGGATCGCCTTGTACCGCGACGATGTCAGCAAAACGGCCTGTTTCGAGTACCCCCACATCTTTCGAAGCGAGTGCTTCTGCGGCATTAATCGTGGCAGCCTGAATCGCTTGCACAGGCGTCATGCCATAACGCACCATGGTCGCAAACTGCTTCGCGTTGTCGCCGTGCGGATAGATGCCGGCGTCAGTGCCATAGACCATTTTCACGCCAGCAGCGTGAGCTTTGCGGAAGCCTTCACGTTGAATGTCTGCGACTTCTCTATCTTTGCGCAAATTGTCTTCGAGCACACCATTCTTCTTGCCTTCAGACTGCGTGTAATCGGTATTGTAAATGTCCATCGACAAATAGGCGCCATGCTTTTTGGCTAAAGCGATTCCTTCGTCGTCAATTAAGCTGGCATGTTCGATCGTGTCGATGCCAGCGCGAATCGCGTCTTTGATGCCGGAGGTGCCGTGAGCATGCGCGGCAACACGCAGGCCCCATTGATGCGCTTCGTCGGCAATCGCTTTCATCTCGGTCAAACTGAGCTGTTGTTGTCCGGGTTCGGTATTGTGCGAGAACACGCCGCCGGTAGCGCAAATTTTGATTACTTGTGCGCCGTATTTGCGTAGTTCGCGTACGCGTTTGCGGCCTTCTTCTGGACTGTCAGCATTAAAGGGACTACGTTGGTTCATCGACGGCGGGAAAAAAGTAGAATCACAATGACCGCCAGTCGCGCCGAAGGAATAGGCTGCGGTCACGATACGTGGACCGCGCACTTTTCCTTCGTCGATTGCTTCGCGTAAGCCGACATCATTCCATGCATCGGAACCGACGTTTCGCACCGTGGTAAAACCCGCGTCCAAGGTGCGGCTCGCATGTGGCACCGTGATGATGGACCAGAATCGGTCATTGAATTGCAAGGTGTTATAGCCGCCGTAAGTCGGATCACTATCGAGATGGACGTGCATATCGATTAGTCCAGGCAGTAAAGTCATGCCGGCAAGATGAATCTTTTTGGTGTCGGCAGCGACGGTCTGCTCACCTTGTTTGACACTCACAATCCGGCCATCGCGAACCAAGATTGAAGGATTGCTCACCATTTTCCCCGTGCGTACGTCCAGCAGTTGGCTTGCAGTGATGAGAACGTCATTGGCATAAGCCATGGAGCTGAGGCATACAGCCGCGGCAAGGGAAGTAAGACCAAAGGCAAATTTCATTAATAACTCCAAGCAGAAAGGCATTCAAGAATAGGGGCACAGTATGGCTTTCGCTAATGATGGCGGTCAATCAAAAGCGCGGCGAATGATGCACTACACCAACAGACATTTTCTTTTATTTAGAGTTCTTGATATCGCTTGATTGGTATTGGAAACCACATAGTGGGCGGCCCAACTTCGCCAGACAAAGTTGGGCCGTGCTTGAGAGGGAGCGTTGAACTAATTATTTGAAGAAGTTATAGGTCGCGGTGTAAGGAGCGCGGGCTTCCTTACCCACATTCATGGCATCGCAACCAGTCGCTGGTGCTTTGCCTTCAAAGGTTGCGACGCGCTGTATGCTTTTGATTGACGCGAACTCGCCGAGGCTAGCATTCGACTTCACTTTGAGTAGCAGCCAAGGAATCGCTGTTTGGTTCGGGCTATCTGCCTTTGCCACGACTTCGCCGACGATGCGACCGCCATCATTCATGGCCCAAAATGGTCCTGCGCCGTGTTGACCGACCTTGTCCATATTATTTCCCCGGAACAGTTCGGCTTCCGGGGCTACGAAAGTCCATTCAAATCGGCTGGCATCTTTTGCACTGGCTTTACAGCTATAAATTTGCACCCCTTTAGCCGCCAATTCAAATGCGAAAGCCTGATCTGTTGGTACCTGAAGAGTCGCTGGCGCAGACGTTGTTGGTTGGGAGGGCACGCTATGGCAGGCTGTTAAAGCGAAAGTCATGGCAGTGAAAGCGAGGTGCGACAAAGACAATTTCATAGACTGTTATATCTTTCGAATAAAGTGTGTTGAGACTTGTTGTTGGGAAACTTAGTTGGGCTCTTATTGAGAAAGTGGACGAGAAATTCAGTGCAAAAGCCCATGTTGCGCTGAGAAACCGATAATTATCCTGGATTTGTTGCCTTTTGACCCTAGGGTTTACACCATAGATTCGGCAATCGGTCATAATAAGACTGCTAATATTGCCGCCGCTGTGTGCGGCAGCAAGTAATGTGACGTTAAATCTATGCAAGTAAGGCAAGCTTACATCGCTAGTCTCGACAAACCGCTGACCTCAGCCCAAAGGCTGATTTTCTTCAAACGTTTGCAGACGCTGACTAACAAGATTCACGCGACCAATGCCGTGGATCAGATCATGCTCGACCTGACTTCCGATATCTGCGACTTATTTGATTGTGATCGCCTAACGATTTATGCCATTTCGCCTGATGGCAAGCAGTTGATTTCGAAAGTGAAGAAGGGACTCAATTCCTTCAAAGATATTCGCCTGCCGATTTCAGATCAAAGTATTGCGGGCTATGTCGCGGGTCATCGTGAGGCTTTGTGCATTCGCGATGTGTATGACGAAGATGAGTTGCGTCGAATATCTCCCCAGTTGCATTTCCAAAAGGCGGTCGACCAAAAGACTGGTTACCGCACCCGTGAGATGCTGGTGGCACCGATTATCGAATCTAAATCCGGCGAGTTAGTCGGCATTATTCAGTTCATCAATAGTCGACATGGTGATCCATTCACGATCATCGCCCAAGAAGGCGTCAAGGAATTGTGTGAAACTTTGTCGATCGCGCTTTCGCAGAAGAGCCGCAACGTACAAATTCCACCATCCAAACTCAATTATCTGGTGACGGAAGGAATCGTTTCGATTTCTGAATTTGAGTCGGCAATCTCGACCGCGCGCCAAAAGCAAATCGATCTTGAAGATGTTTTGATTGATGAATTTCAAGTGCCCGTGGAGCAAGTAGGGCACGCTCTCGCCAAGTTCTTCAATGTTACTTACGAAGCCTACCAAGCAGAACGCGTAGTGGATGTGGATTTGGTCAAACGCCTCAAGCGCCAATACGTTGATGAAAATTTGTGGTTACCAATCGCCGACGAAAAGGCTGGTATGACCATTCTTGCTTTAGACCCCGAGCAAGTGAAGGCGACCCGCGTCGTCAACATGATTTTCCCAGGCGCACATCTGAACTTCCGTGTGACGACGCGACGCGAATTTAAGAAAACCGTCGATCAGTTTTTTGGCCAAAGCGGCGATTCTGCTTCAGTCGATGAATTGCTCTCGGGTTTGGAAGAGGATGATGAAGAGCACAGCGGCAATGCCAATGACGTTTCTGCCGCAGTTGAAAATGAGTTGGTGAAATTACTCAATAAGATCATCGTCGATGCCTATCAACAAGGCGCATCGGATATTCATATTGAGCCACGCCCCGGAAAAGAAAAGACGCTGATTCGTTTCCGTAAGGACGGTTCGCTGGTACCTTATGTTGAGATTCCAGCGAGTTATCGTAGTGCACTGCTGGCGCGGATTAAGATCATGTGCGATCTCGATATTTCTGAGAAGCGTAAACCACAAGACGGTAAGATTAAATTCAAGAAGTACGGCCCGCTCGATATTGAATTGCGGGTGGCCACCATTCCTTCGGCCGGTGGCCTAGAAGACGTGGTGATGCGCATCTTGGCGGCAGGCGAACCGATACCGCTTGATAAGCTCGGCGTCTTACCACACAACCTAAAACGCCTGAAAGAAACCGTAGAAAAGCCTTACGGCATTTTCTTCGTGTGCGGTCCGACGGGTTCCGGTAAAACCACGACCCTGCACTCAGTACTTCATTATCTGAATAAACCCGATACCAAAATCTGGACGGCGGAAGATCCTGTGGAGATCACACAAAAAGGTTTGCGCCAAGTGCAGGTTAATCGCAAAGCTGGAATGGATTTCGCCACCGTGATGCGCGCCTTTTTACGTGCTGATCCTGATGTGATCATGGTCGGTGAGATGCGTGACAAAGAAACGGTGTCGATCGGTCTGGAAGCGTCTTTGACCGGTCACTTGGTATTCGCTACCTTACACACCAATAGCGCGCCAGAATCGATTATTCGTTTGCTCGATATGGGCATGGATCCCTTCAATTTTGCCGATGCTTTGCTAGGCATCCTGGCCCAGCGTTTGGCGAAGCGTCTGTGCGGCGAATGTAAGGTGCCTTATCAGCCGAGCAAAGAAGAAATTGCCAGCCTTCTCAATGAATACTGCGCAGAATTGTTAGCCACTTCCGAGTTCAAACAAAATCCTGACGCAGCGAAATTGAAAGTCCTCAAAAATTGGATGCGTACCTATGGCGACGAAAAAGGTCAACTGACTTTGTATCGCGCGCAGGGCTGCGATAAATGTTCCAGTGGATACAGAGGCCGCGTTGGCTTGCATGAGCTGATGGTTGGTACTGAACCTGTCAAGAAACTGATCCAAGAACACGCCCGCGTTGCTCAGCTCTTCACCGCTGCGCTGGAAGACGGCATGCTGACCTTGAAAATGGACGGCATAGAGAAAGTGCTGTCGGGTATCACCGACATGAAACAAGTGCGCGTGGTTTGTATCAAGTAAACTGCAGATGATCCATCTGCATGCGTTTATCGTCGTACTGGTCGATCTGGACTAGACAGAATCCTCCGATTTGACAACAGCTTCGCACGAGTCTGCACTAGTATGCACTAGGTGCATGTGTTAGTATTTTTGCTTTCTTCTGCAACATGGATGAAGGTATATGACAGCACCTTGGACGATTTCTGCGCTTATTTTTCCTGTTCTAGTTCTGGGCGCAAACTTGATTGGTCATGCGCAAGATGGTACGTCGAACACCAGTACCGTCGCAGCACCAGCATCGAACACTTCAACAGTGCTGAAAAGTCGCGCTGACCTAGATCAGTATTTGGCGCAAAGGCCAAATCTATTGGATCAACTCACGCCCTATTCACGCAAGCAGCTATTAGGTAGTGTTGAGTGGCACAACGGTGAAGTCAGCCGCTTTGAGTTTCCGATTCCGATCGAAGAACTGGAGCAAGAACAAGCACGGAAGATATACGCATTGTTCGGAATCCAACGATTTTTTCCTGAAAAATTTCCAGTAGGTAGCCCGCTACGCTATGAGGATGTCAGCCTTATATATGAAGCGCTTGTGCAGAAATTACGAGATGCTCTGCGTCAAGATCAAGTGCAAGAAATGCGTGACGATCAAAAAGAGAGATGGCCGGCAACGACTCGCGTTTACGAACAACAACTTTCTCCACTATTGACACCATCTAAATTAGCGTTGGCGAGTAAAGGGAATTTGCTAGTCCTGTTCAAGCTGGTCGATGAAGTCAATCTTATGGCCGATAAATCTGCCGCATTAAGCGACTTAAAGCGAATTCATCGAGAACTCAATCGCCGAGGTGTTGATACACGTAGAAACTTGGACGATCGCCTGTTGAAGCACATGCTGACGCAACGCGACTTCGACGGTGCTCGCGCACTGGTGGCAAGTCGCCCGCATCTTTCGGACGTGAACATTCCGAAAGTCATTAACGCAGGAACTCATAAATCACGCGGCCTGACGGTGATGGCTGAGAAAAATGGCGATCTTTACAGTCAACCTTTGCCAGCTGCAGTTGATAAAACGCAGGTCTTGTTAGTAGTGTCGGAGCACTGTGGTTTTTGTCGCAAACTGTTTGCAGACTTAGAGGCAGATCCGCAACTCGCCGCACGTTTTTTACGTGCCAAGCTCGTTCTCATCTCAGCACTTGAAAATGGTATTCCGGTGAAATTTGTGCGCGAATGGAATCAGAAAAATCCTCAATTCCCTATGTATATGCCAGGCAAGGACGAACTATGGAAAAGCATCGATACTCAGGGATGGCCACAGTTTGTTTTTATGCGAAATGGCAAAGTGGAATCGCGCGTACAAGGCTGGCGCAATGATGGAAGTTCTAAAGAAACCATCATTCACGCTTTAGAAAAAGCAGGTTTGTAACTATGGCAAAAGCGCATAGAGCGGTCTGTTTGACTCGAACTACAGCATCGTTGCTGTAGCTTGTGTTTGTTCATTCCTTGCATGCCATTTATTGGAAAGTCATTGTCAACTTTTTGTGTTGTCTCTGCGTTGCAAAGCTGCGCTTTGAGTTTTTTACTGCAGTACGCGAGCTCCCGCCGAGCACTTTACATTTAACGCCCAAGGACCAAAATGAAAAATAGAATCAAAAGACCACATACAGTATCGTTTCCCTTGTTTAAGTGCACCGCAATTGCAGGTGCAGTAGCTCTGTTTTCAAGTGTGAGTGCGGTTGCCTTGGCGCAGGATCAGACTAGCCAAGAGCCGGCGACTAAAGCACCGACCCGTGTCGAAATTACTGGCTCTGCCATCAAGCGCGTTGATAGTGAATCGGCGCTTCCCGTGCAAGTGATTAGTCGTGAGGATATTCAACGCGCGGGTGTGACCACGGCTTCAGAATTATTGTCCAAAGTAGCGGCGAACGTCGGTGGTCTGACCGATGGCATCAGTATCAATGTTGGCGGTGATCAACGCGGCTTTAACTCCGCCAACTTACGTGGTCTCGGCACTTCTTCGACTTTGATACTCTTGAACGGACGTCGTATGGCGAACTTTGCCTCGCCCGGTGATGATGCGGGTGTCGACCTTAATAATATTCCAGCGGCCGCGATTGAACGCGTCGAAGTCCTGCTCGATGGCGCTTCTTCGCTGTATGGAACCGACGCCATCGGTGGTGTGATTAACTTCATTACGCGCAAAGACTATCAAGGCTTTGAAGCTAGCACTTATGTTGGCCGTACTCAAGAAGGTGGTGCCGAGAAGCGTACTTTCACCTTGGGCGGCGGCATCGGTGATTTACAAAAAGATGGTTACAACGTGTTCGCCGTGTTTGATCAACAGCACACCGGTAGTTTGTTCACATCACAAAGAAAATTCATCCCTGAACTCCAAATCCCACAGCGACTTGGCCATCTCTTATCGAGTTATACCGATCCTGCCAACATTCGTTTGACGTCGGCACAGCGCGATTACCTGCAGGATCAAGGTTTCAAAATTAACGGCAAGCCGATCACGAATCGTTTGATTAATCTCTCTGTGCCGACTTGTAAGCCAGCGGCGAATTTGTATCTGCCTGCGGGTACGGGCGGCGTTGACGCTTGTACTTACGATTACATGGGCGATACGGAGTTGTATCCGAAGTCGGACAAGAGCAGCTTGTTGACCCGCGCCATGGTGCAGCTGAACCCAGATCACCAGTTTTATGCAGAAGCATCTTGGAGCAAGGCAAAAACTTATTACGTCGGCTCGTCAGCACGTGTGACTGGCTATATCGATTACAAGAAGGTGCCGCAATTAGCAAATACTGGTTTGGATACGATAGAGGACGATGATGTTCCAGGTGAATTGACTTTGCGTATGCGCCTCAAAGAAGCGGGCAACCGCACCAGTGAATTGACCAGCGAAGCCCAGCGCTTCGTGACAGGCCTCAATGGCCGTTTGGGCGATTGGGATTATGACGTCGGTTTCAATCAAAGCGTGAACATCGTTAATGATCGCGATACGCATGGTTACGTACTCTACGACAAACTTCTCAAAGGGATTGCGGATGGCTTGATTAATCCGTTTGGCCCTTCAAGTGCAGCTGGAGTGTCCTTGATCAACAGCATACAAGTCAATGATGTCGTGCGCTATGCGCGCGGCACCATGACCAGTCTCGACTTCAAAGCCTCACGCAGTTTGATGCGCCTCGATGGTGGTGATATGTCCTTGGCTGTTGGCGGGGAAGTGCGTCGTGAACGCACGGTGTTCACACCATCGGCGCTGCTCATGAGCGACAACATCAATAATGATTTCGCTCCCGAAGGTGGACGTGGTACCGATGATAGACGCAATGTGGCCGGTATTTTCGGTGAGCTCTTGGTGCCGTTCAGCAAAGAATGGGAAGCCCAAGTCGCTTTGCGCCATGATCACTACCAAGGTGTCGGTGGCGCCAATAGTCCGAAGCTGGGTTTACGTTATCAACCGTCGAAAGACTTGTTGTTCCGTGCTTCTGTTGGCAGCGGTTTCCGTGCGCCTTCAATGTCGGATTTGTATCGTCCTTTGGTCGTGAGCTCCACGGCGACTTTACCTGATCCTGTGTCTTGCGCTGCTAACGATAACGATCTGTCGGTCTGTGCTGATAACTGGACCACGCGCCGCTACAGCAATCCAAATCTGAAACCAGAACGTAGCCGTCAATACACACTCGGAATGATTTTTGAACCAAGTCGTCAGTGGACTTACAGTATTGATTACTGGAATATCAAACGCACTAACTTGATCAGCGAAATTGGCGATGACGTTATTCTTGGTAATTTTGCGAAGTATGGCAACTTGGTCCATCGCACAGAAGACGGTGATATTGATTACATCGAATTGCGCAAGGAAAACCGTGGCGCACAAGTAGCGACCGGCCTTGATCTCGCGGTCGAAATGCATGGCATTAAAACCGCCTACGGCAAATTCACGGCGCGTATGCTTGGCACCTTGATGTTGGATTCGAAATTACAAACCAATCCTGGTGACAAATATGTCAGCAATCTCGGTAAATTTGTGACCGAAGGTGTGGTGCAACGTTGGCGTCATCGCCTGAACCTCGGCTGGGAATATGGTGATGTAGCTCTGAACTTGGGCAACACTTATTACTCGGCTTACGATGACCAGAACTCTGCGATCAATATTGACGACGGCTCCATCGTTGCAGCAAACAAGGTGAAAGCGTATTCACTGTGGGATATTTCTGCAGCCTACACTCCAAGCAAAGCATTGACTTTGCGTGCAGGTATCCAGAATCTATTGAACACTGCGCCGCCATTCTCGAATCAAGCGAACTTTTTTATCTCTGGCTACGATCCAAGTTACACCGATCCGCGCGGCCGTTTCTTCTATGTCAGCGCGCAATACGCCTTTAAATGATAGGTTAGAAACTTAGTCTTTGTCTTGTTGCCAAGGGCATGCGGCGTAACGCCAGCACCGTTTTCGATAGAAAGGTGCTGGCGTTTTTATTGGCTGAATTGCGTGTAAAATGCGCGGCTATTCCAGTCTCAACTTGAGCAGTCTCTTTTTGATACCATCATGGCTTATCTTCTTTCTATTATTCATATCATTTTCGCGATCTTTTTTGCGATCCATGCGGTGCGGAACAATCGTGAGCTATATTGGGTGATGATACTGATTTTGTTTCCGATGTTGGGCAGCATCGTGTATTTCTTCGCTGTCTATTTGCCGAGCTCACGCATGCCGCATCAAGTGCGTAAAGCGACCAACGCGGCGATGAGTGCACTCGATCCAGGTCGCGAATTGCGGGAAGCGAAACAAGCTTTTGATTTGACCCCTTCAGCACAAAATCAAATGCGCTTAGCAGCGGCGTATTTGGAGGCGGGTGATGCGCAGCACGCGGCAGAATTGTACGAAGCCTGTTTGCAAGGTCCGTTCGCCAATGAAAAGGAAATGCTATACGGTGCGGCGCGTGCTCGTTTGCAGAACGGACAAGCGGCGTCTGCTCTGGAGTTATTACAGAAGATACGCGGTGTTGACGCGAACTTCCGCAAAGAAGCCATGTTCCTTTTGTTTGGCAAGGCTTACGCGGCGGAGGGTAAAGCCGCCGAAGCGCGTGTCGAGTTTATGGAAGCTGTATCGCAGTTTGGTAGCGTTGAGGCCTATGTCGAATATGCGATTTGGGCTTTAAGCGTCGGTGAAGTTGCCACAGCTGAGACGCAACGCAATGAGATCAACAAACTTAAGCAACATTGGAACAGGCATCACCATGCTTTTCACAAAGACCTGTTGCAACGTCTCGATCAGGCTTTTGCTCAAGCGAAAAAGGCGTGATCATCGATTACGCTTAACTAGCATTTAATTAGAGTTTGAGAACACAAGGCAAGCGTTCAGGCAAATGCGAAGCAGGGTGATCGGGCGAAAACACATAGTGCTGGAATACATGCCCCCAGGCTTGCCGCTGAGCTGGCGGTAAATCTTTAAAGCTTAATAAAGCCTGCATCATCAAGCCGTAAGGCGAGGTTTTGTCGGCGGTCGAGAAGTTCGAACCTCCCCACCAATAGTTCATCAAGATATTGATTTGATCGAGTGATTCAACATGATGCCACCACAGATTCGGTATGAAGATCGCGTCGCCAGGTTCTAAGATTGCGGTCTGTGCATGTTCGAGCGCGATGCTGTAGTTCGGATAGCGATTGAAATCAGGTTCACGCAAATTCACCATGCTAATCGGTGACGGGGTCGGCGCGAAATCGAGTGGCCCAATGTAAAGATTGGTGATCTGCTCCGGCGGGAATAACACGAACTGACGCCGACCACTAATCACACAAGCGATATTGTCAGAGCCGTCGATATGCGTCGGCGTGGTGATTTTGTTGCCGACCCAAATGCGTGGAATGATGTCTGCTGGAAGTATAGGCATAGCGTGCTCGGCAAGCACACTTGGTAGGCATTGTGACATCAGCGCGCTTTGGACTGCGACCGAGGGCGGCGACGGAAACTGTGTATACCGCGCCAATTGCTCTAACACTTTACTCAGCGGTAGACGATTCTTGATGAAGTTGAAGCCATCCAGCGTTTCGTTGTAAAACACGCGGCCACCGCACTCAGGGCGCAACATAATGGCGTCGACCTCGGTGCCACTGTCGTGATCGACGATATATTGCAACATCTGAGTTGGCTTTTCTTTGGCCATCTGCACGAGTGGCCAGTGTTTTACTAAGCCCTTCAGAACCACCGGTTTGTGGGCCTTCACCAGATGGTCAATTGTGTACGGCAGTTTGAACTCATCAACATCGATTGCTTGCAGATTTTGCATTGATATTTACCCAATTGTGACTTGGTTTGCATTTTACGCACTTTTCAAGCAAAACAGCGTGTGGTGCGTTCGTCTTCTTCACGCAACGATTCGCCTCTCGATTCGTGACAAATGTGAAAAATCATTGAGCAAGTGCTTCTCTAACTGAAATTAGAGCTTTTGAATTTGGTATTAGCATAGAATTAGAGTAAAGTTGCTTGTGGAGAAGCAATCACTGTGGAATACTTTGGTTTACATGTAAAATTAGCAGGATGAACTTCGTATTGAAGGCTGTTTCTTATTGTTTTTGTAGTTTCCCCTCAAGCATGAGGCGTAGCGGGTTTTGAAGTTAACTGAACTTGAATTATTGAGGAAAGAATGATGAATACTAAGTCCAATCAGCAAGGTTTTACCTTGATCGAATTAATCGTTGTCATCGTGATTCTAGGCATTTTGGCTGCCACAGCCCTGCCAAAATTCGCGGACTTCGGTTCTGATGCACGTGTGGCCTCATTGAATGCCGCGAGAGGTTCTATTTCCGCTGCAGCGGCAATGGCGCACGGCAAATTTTTGGTCACAAGCCCTTCCCCTGCAACAACAACGATGGAAGGCGCGACCGTAACCTTCGCAACTGTTGTGGCTTCAGGTTATCCAAAGGCTGATTCGGGCTTTGCTACGGCGTCCGGTTTGAACACAGGTGCGGGTGGTGATTATACCTTGATCGCCGCGGGCTCCGCCGCGACTGCGAACTCGCCAGCGACTTCGGCGACAGAATTTGCGATTATTCCAAATAGTGTTGCCGGTACCACCAAAGGTCTTACTTGCTTCGTTAAGTACACAGAGCCAACATCGACCACCGGTGCACCGACCATTAGCGCAGCACCAGCGGCTTCTAGCTGCTAATGCAAAGATCTAGACATAGGGGGCAATAATGCAAAGGAACAAGATACAAGAGCAAGGCTTCACCCTGATCGAACTGATCGTGGTGATTGTGATCTTGGGTATCCTCTCCGCGATTGCCTTACCGAAATTTGCTGATTTTGGTAGCAATGCGAGGAGTGCATCTTTAGAAGCGGTGCAAGGATCTCTGACCACCGTTTCCAGCTTTGCCAAAGGCAAATACGTGGTGGCACCTACTCCGCCAGCGAGTATTCTCTTGGAAGGCGTGACAGTAACATACTCTACCGCATTTGCATCTGGCTATCCGAAAGCAGATGCAGGTTTGGCGCAGGCAGCTGGCGTCGCAACTGGTGCCACGGCGGACTATACATTGATACTGCCTAGTTCCGCTGCAACTGCCAATTCGCCGGCGACTTCAGCGACGGAAATTGCCTTGATACCCAACAGTGTGGCGGGGTCAATCAAGGGGCTCAACTGTCATGTGAAATATACCGAGCCAAACTCGGCGACAACAGCTCCCAATATTGTCGTTACGTCGTCTTCTTGCTAACAGGTTTTACGTATTTGCGGCGAAAGGACCTCCGAGGAGGTCCTTTTGTTTTTTTGTGAATCGCACTATTCCTGAGTGGTTTTAAAAACCGAAATCCTGCCGAGTAAAGTATCGACCTCGCTGTCCAGATTATGGGCTGCGAGCGCTGCGTTTTCTACCAAGCTCGCATTCTCCAGCGTGAATTCATCAATCTTATTAAGATTTGTTTTCATCTTTTGAATTTCTTGGTTCTGTGATTGGCTGATCTCGGCAAGACCGGTCATGTACTGATTGACCTGACTGATTTGGCTTAATAGTTTCTTCACCGTTGCACGCGTTTGTTGCACTTGATGATGCCCTTCGTTGATGTGTTCAACTGAGGAGTCGATCAGGTGTTTGATCTGTTTCGCCGCGGCCGCCGAGCGTTGCGCGAGGGCCCGTACTTCGCTTGCGACAACACTGAACCCGCGCCCTTGCTCTCCGGCACGAGCAGCTTCTACCGCGGCGTTGAGTGCGAGCAGATTGGTTTGAAAAGCAATACCGTCGATCACCCCAATAATCTCGTGGATTTCTCGGGACGAGGTATGAATTACGGTGATTTCTTCTTCAAGCCGAGAGATCTTCTGATCGGCTTCGAGCGCATGCTCACTAGCGAGCACCGTCTGTTGAGCCGCCAATTGCGTGTATTGAAAGTTGTTGCCAAGCTCTTCGCTGAGATGCGCCATCGATTGATTGCTACCGCTTACGGCCTTCGATTGATGTTCCGTTCTCTGGGATAAATCGAGATTACCTCGGCTTATTTCTTGTGTCGCCCGAGACAATTGATAACCACTGCCTCGAATACTAAGGATCAGACTCATCAATTTCTTTCGCATTTCATCCATTTTGTTGTGAAGCTGTGTCAGCTCATCGTTTCCAAATGCTGCCACTGCAATACTAAAATTGCCTTCACTGATGCGATCGGCAATTGCGTGCAAGGATCGAATTTGTACTGAGAAGGCACGAAAGAAACAAACCAGGAGCAAAGTCGCGATGCTAAGTATGCTCGCAATGAGTATCAATACTAAATTGCGATGCCATAGTGCTTCTTCAAGTCGCTGTTGCAAGCGGCGGTCCAAAGCGGTGATGAGATTGTCTGACCACTGATTCCAGTTCTGTAGTTGTGCAAGGCCATCTTCGAGGTAACTACTACTCGAAGTTTGTTGGAGCGTATTAAGGATTTCGGCGCGTGTGCGAGCGTTGTAGCTATTCTGTTTGGTTAGTAGTTCACGCAGTGAAGTATCCAAGCCGTTCAGGGTAGTGTCGTTGTTGTGCGAGGCTTTCAAGAGTGGTTCAAGCTTGTTTTGATCCCTATCTAACAACAACAAATTGGCATTGATGAGAACATCGTCATTTGCTTGCATGAGGCCAGTGTCAATATACGGTGCGCCGCGTGCAATCGTGTCAGCGAAGGTGGCTTGTATTTCGGGAATTGCACGAAGCACGAGCTGCGCCAGATAACTTGTCTCTACGCGTGGGTCAAGGCTTAGTAGGGTTTGATCAGAGAGCTGACCTCGCAGTTGATTGAGTTCTTGAAAGAGCGCTGTATGAGTATGGTAAAGCTCGAGAGCTTTGCTACTACTTGTTTCCTTTGTCAGTAACTGCCATTTACTCAGCAATGGATGTCCAGCCGTATGCAGTGCTGGGGACAAAGAGTGCAGTTGTGATGAAAGCGTTGTCAGTAACTTTTCGATCGGTTGCTGTTCGCCTTGCGCCTTGCCATTGGCTGCGGCATTGCCAGATTTTGCTAAATATTGCCATGCACGATGTCTTTGAACTCTGAGATCAAGTTGTTCTATGGTGCGAAGTATGGTGAGGCCATGCCGTTCTCGTTCAGTACTTTCGATTGATTTATGTAGTTCCCTCAATAGTAGTCCGGAGACGATCGCGGTAGGGAGTAAAAAGAGAAATGAAATGAAACAGAACTGTGGAAAAAGCTTGAACCGGCGCATCATGGCGCCACCAAGACGAAGTAAGAACGACATTGCAACCTCGTGAAGTTGACTTTGGGAAAGTAAACTTCACTTTAGTGAGGATTTATGACAAGACCGTGACTCAGTCCGAATCCTCAATCTCGACGTGGGCGTGCATCAATTGAACAAGCAAGGACTTCTGCTCCGAAAAAGTCAGCGTGTAAGTGAAAGGTTTTGAGTATGCGCTGGCGCCCGGCGGGATCATCCGGTAATGCAAAGGCCACATGAAGGACTTCGCGTGAAAGATCAGAAGTATTTGACGAACCGTGCGTGCTAGCGAGCTTGTCTATTTCCTTGGTTGAGATATTCGAGCTCGTGCTAAGAAGGCCCTGACGCTGCATTTCTTGAACCACGGCAGCTAAGGGTATCGTTACGCAATCGTGCGGTTCCAGCCAACGCTTAGCGCCACTGGCGTAACTGACAATCCCACCGGTGAGCTCTACCGCAGAATCTGAGATTTTCTCATAGTGAAAGGCCTCCCAGTCTTTGACTCCTCTTTGTTGCTTCGCAAGATCGGCCATAATTTGCGCTACCTTACCACCATGGGCCACCATTCCTACAGGTAACATCTCTGAAAAATCGAACATAAATTGACTCGCGTAGTTCCTTAAATTTGAAAAACTTCTTTTATTTGTATGTCTCGACTTGCCGCCTATCGTCTAGAAGCAGTCGATTTGCGGGATTTTTGAGGAATTTTACGTGCTTTTGCAAAATCACAGGTAAAATTCGCCATCGGTTTTTTGACGATGTGAGATGACGCTTGCTCAAGCAAGAGTGTCGTCGAAAAAATAGTGTCCCTAGTATTCAACAAAGGGCTATGGTTTAGGTAAAACTACAAAGGAATGTGAAGATGTTGATGAAATCACGTGTCGTCATCGGTGGCGCAATCGCAGTGCTGGCTTTGACGGCTTGCAATAAGGCTGGCAATCAAACTGGTGGTGTTGAAAATGTCGTTGCGGCGACGGTCAATGGCCAACCGATCAGTAAGAAACAAGTCGACTTGATCGTTAAGCAGCAAGCTGGTCAAGGTATGCCTGATACACCAGAAGTACGTAAGATGATCATCGACAGCCTAGCTTTGGAGCAGCTGGCGGCGCAAGAAGCCTTGAAAAAAGGTTTGGACAAGAAAGGCGAAACGGCCGACCAAATTGAAATGGCGAAGATGAGTATCTTGGCGCAAGGTTTTGTTGAGGATTACAAAAAGTCCAATCCTGTTACCGACAAAATGTTGGAAGAGGAATACGCGAAGATCAAAGAAAAAATTGCTGGCACAGAGTACTTAGCGCGTCATATTTTGGTTGAAAAAGAAGACGAAGCCAAAGCGATTATCGCGACTTTGAAAAAAGATCCTAAGCAGTTCGCCGCGATTGCAAAAGCTAAGTCCAAAGACCCTGGTTCGAAAGATCGCGGCGGTGATTTGGGTTGGTTTGACCCACGTGGTATGGTGAAAGAATTTAGCGAAGCGACTGCGAAACTGGAAAAAGGTAAGTTCACTGAAGAGCCAGTCAAGTCTCAATTTGGTTATCACGTGATCATGCTTGAAGACTCTCGCTCCAAACCTGTGCCACCATTGGAACAAATTAAAGCCCGTTTGACTCAGCAAGTTGAGAACGAGAACGTGCGTAAAATGTTGGACGATATGAAGGCGAAAGCGAAGATTGAAATCATCGGTGCCTCGGCACCGGCTGTTTCCACTTCAGCACCTGCAATGTCTGTGGCACCGGCATCTGCGCCAGCGGACAAACACTGATCTTAGCGAATCGACTTCAGCGTCGATTCTCGGTCTTAAAGCAAAACGCCTGACTAGATTTGACCTAGTCAGGCGTTTTGTTTTGCGCTATTCAACTCTATTCGGCACGCGTCACGCGCGGCGTGTATTCCTTGATCAGCTCTTTACTGTGGTTTTTGACGTAGTACTCTAGCGCATCAATATCGCGTCCTATGTCTTGGCGTT
>CAYWNE010000021.1:0-39823 GCA_964459555.1 uncultured Burkholderiaceae bacterium
AACTCCCGACCTACGCCTTGTAAGGGCGCCGCTCTACCAACTGAGCTAAGCACCCATATTCTTTGCTTAGTTCAAGTAGCGTTTCGTTTTGTCACCAACGAAAACAGAAACAAGATTATAGGAGAGATCTTTGACTTTGTCTAGGGGTTTGACGAAATTCAGCCGTAAAAAATCAGCGAAATCATTATTTATTTATCTTCACAACAACAAGTGACTAGCTATGCCGCGGGCTGTTGATCTATTTTGGGGCCGTGAATAATGTTTACTTCAACCATATTCTCTTTGATTACCCTAGAGAAATCATGCTCCAATAAAGGCAATACTTGCTCAGAAGGCTGTAGCAATGAGATTAGGCCATATGCCCGATTTCTGCCGTTGACCTTGCCAAGGTACAAAGCCATGTCTGCAAATTGCATCGCTTTTTCCCAATTACATTGTTGCTCTGGAATATCGGAAAAGGGCAAAGCGATATAACCAGCACTCACGGTAACCGGGATTGAATGATTCCCCACAACGACCGGCGTCGAGCCGATTGAACGCAGCACGCGCTCAACCATAGGGGCCAGCTGCTGCGGCCGCGTACGTGGAGAGAACACCAAAAATTCTTCGCCACCCCAGCGCATAGTTTGATCCGAATCGCGTACCGCACTGCGCAATCGCTTCGCTACCTCGATCAACACTGCATCCCCCGCAGCATGACCCCAGGTATCGTTGATATGTTTGAAGTGATCGATATCTAGAATCATTAAGCAATCTGGATTGCCGCCGTCTGATTCGCGCCTATCGTTTTCCACATTCTCGACTCGAGTTTTCATCAACTCAAGGAAAGAACGTCGATTGTGCAAACCCGTGAGAGGATCACGCACCGAATGGAACTCCAATTGCTGATTGACCTCGGCCAATTGGGCATTCGTTTGCTTCACTTTACGGTACAGCATGAAAACGAAAATACCAACAAAGACGGCCACCGTCGAACCCAATAGCATGATGATTTGTTGTAGGCGTCCGTTACGTAGATCAGCATCTTTGATCTGGTTCTCACGTGCCAGAAGCTCAATTTGTTTTTGCCGCTGGTCAGCATCGAATTGTTCTTGTAGTGCCGCGACTGCCTTTGCACGATCGGCACGGAAAACTTCATTGTTTAACTTTTGTTCTTCGCGCGTGTATTCCAATGCCTCCTTAAACATCTTCGCTCGTTCGTACATGCGACCTATTTCACCAACGGTCGCCGCAATGTCGGCTTTGTCCCCTTGTTCTCGCGAATGTGCAAGAGCGGGTGCTAGATACTCCATGGCTTGATTCATTTTGTACTGCCCGCCCAAAGCAAAGCCGATATTGGCTTTAGCGTTGTACAAAGCAGTCTCATCATTGATTGCCTGGGCTTTTTTTAAGGCTTGGCGAGCCACGCTTTCCGCTTTTACAAAATTCTCGGTGCGCAAGTACAAATCGGCGATATTACTTAAGGTCAGAGCCTCAAGTCGCGGCAAATTCGCTTCTTGCGATGCCTGTAAAGAACGCTCGTAGGCAACCAGCGCCTCGGGGTAACGCCTCAATTCAGAAAGAGCCATGGCTTGCGTCTGACGTAAGTTGGCGATAATGCGTGGCGAATTAACTTGCGAGGTCAAGGCCAAAGCCTCACTGACGACGACCAAGGCCTTCTCAGGATTTTGCATGGTGTAATACAAAGAGGCCAATGAGTCCAAGCGACGCATCTTTGAAAGAGTTCGGTGGCGCGACAATTGGTCTGTTAACTTCAAAGCGGCGAGCGAGTGTGCTAAGGCCTGATCGAACTTACTCGCGGACGAATACAAGAAGGCATAGCTAATTTCTATGCGCATTGCATATTCGACGCGTTTCGTCGTTTTCAGCACCAAGGCAATTTCGTCAAGCTTGGCAATCGCTTGTGCAAATTTGCCACTATCGCGCAACTCATAGGCCTCCGGCAGTCGTAACAAGGCCAAGGTTTCGACATCGTTATTGGCCTGAGCTAATAGCTTCAATTGCGCCGTGACGACTTTCGCTTGCGCAGTATCGCCCGAATCTTCATAGGCCCGAGCAAGATCGCTTAGCGTATCAACCCGCGTCTGATAATCATTGGTGGCATCGAGTTTTTCGCTGAACTCTTTGAGTTGTTTGAGCGCGGCTTGATTGTCGCGTTCAGCCAATAGTTGAATCGTCTCTAGCCGGTCAGCGATTGACTTTTGATCAGGTGCCTCGGCAAGCGCATTACTGGCGACTAATCCGAGCACGGCGGCACATAGTAAGAACTTCTTAATCATGAGATGCCTTGTTTGAGCATACGATTAAAAGAAATCAGAATTTGTTTTTTACCAAACTGACACATGCTAATACTAAGACCCCAATTCCATTCTTCAAAATACTCGACAAATACCGAGCAATTCGACCACATAAGTTGTATGTATAGCGGCCTATATCCTAGCGTTAAGCCATTTCACATAGATTGATCTTAGACATAGGGACTGCGCTTTCCATCACGATTTGCAGAGCGATCTGAGGGTCGATCAAGCCTTTACTTGCAAACAAGATCTCTTGTACGGCAACTCCAAACAGAACTGGCCATTGATCAGGTTTCTCACAATAGCGCTGCGCAACCGGGAAAAGTTGCGGCCACAAATGGCGCACATAATTCTCGGGCAGCTCTCGCGCCGCATGATTTTCTGGCAAGCGTGGGACGCCGAAACTCGTATGCCCTAAGGTTTCGGTGACATGTCGGAATATGTCATGCAAATCGATCAATTGTGTCAAACCTAGTTTTTGCGAAGCTCCCGAACTCAGAGACCAAATTGAATATTTACTTTCAGCCAAAGGTTTATTGAGCAAATCGCCGAAGAAGTAGCGATTACCATTTTGTGTGCTATCAACGACGATAAACACTTCTTTTTCAAGTCGACCTTGCTGCCGCACGAATTCCTCGCGTACGCTCACTTGACATGCATATCCCGCCATTGAACCTAAAGCGCACAACAGAGATTCAAGGTGTATTCCTCGTTCACTGGACATCGCTGTAAACAGTTTGTTTGCTACTTCTTTGCCACCTTTTTTAATGCCAAACAATGGATCATCGCTTTTTCTTATAGCTTCCGGTGCTATCGGGTCGAGCGCAGAAATTTTGATCTGCGACAGCGAGCGAACTGAGGCAGTGCTTTTCTTCTGTTCTTGGTCTCCTGCCAATTCCAACAATCGCTTGATCCACGAAATTGCCACAAACTCATCCTTTTTTTATATTCATCTTAATGCCTAGTCGGGTCTGAAAAGCACGATCAATTCGGACGAGAAAAGCCGAAACCTTACACCGATTTGCATTCATTTTAACCGAAACTATTTGTGGTATTACGACGCAACGATGAGCGGCGCCAACAAAGCAACACTGCCGCAACAAAAGCTCACAATCTTGAACAATTATTCACGAAATGCCCACAACTTACTTCCACCGAAATTCCAGCAGAGTCCAATCGCGGTAGTAATCAGTTGCGCATACCAATGCCACCAGTGCAAGTGCTCGACAAAGAAACTCATGAGACCGAGATTCAAACACCAACCTATCGCCAACACTGTAAAGTATTTACTCGCGGCTTCAAGGTGCGATTTTTCACTGGAGAAGGTTAGAAAGTAGTTGAGAATGTAATTGACGATCGAGCCCAGCACGTAACCCAATGCAGAACCAAACACCGCAGGTGCTTTATCGAAAACGCTCCAACTCCACATGACAGAGAGCTGCACCGTCAAGTACTGAACTGCCGTGCCAGACAAACCTACGGCAGCAAAACGAAGAAACTGGATCATGGTTGGATTCAGCATGGGGCACCAAAAGAGAAACGAATTCGTGATTATACCGCGCCCAGAACAGTGCCTTAGATCGGTTAGAATGGCAGTTTCGAACCGGCAAAGACATGCATGTGGCATGCCCTTCTGCGACGATACTCCAAACTCGGACAACCATCATGTCACATGAAGAACGTATTATCGATCTAGAGATTCGCTTGGCGCGCCAAGACGATTTACTCGACACGCTAAACACTCAGGTTTATCAACAACAAAAGAAGATTGATGAGCTTGAAAAACTCTGCTCTGCACTCGCCTCTCGACTACGCGAAGTCGCTATTTCGGCCAGCCAACGACAAGCCCCGATCGACGAAAGACCTCCGCATTACTAGACTTTAAGCCGAGTCATTTCCTCATCTTTATACAACCCAGGCGCCATCCCGAAACACACAATGCTCACCAAGCATCACTGATTCAGTAATGGCAAAAACGTCGACATGATATTTACCTTCACCACGCTTAATATGTGGTTTTGCGTAGGTGCCATGTTTAGCGCCCAGCGATAAATGGATGCCGCACATACGTTCGTAGGTGCCGATATCTCGCACCACGCGTTCGTGATCGAAGGCACGGTTCAAGCCAAAACCAAGCTCACGCACCCAGACCACACCTTCATCTTTCTTGATGTTGGCAATCACTTCATCAAAAGCTGGTGTGGAATCAAGCACCTGAACAATTTGTCC
Organism: uncultured Burkholderiaceae bacterium; assembly: GCA_964459555.1. GTDB lineage: Bacteria > Pseudomonadota > Gammaproteobacteria > Burkholderiales > Burkholderiaceae_D > Undibacterium. The sequence continues at coordinate 4,527 of CAYWNE010000021.1, forward strand.
TTGCTCAATCACTAAGGTAATCGGATGATCGGGGCGATTCACAGAGAATTGGGTGTCACCAAATACAAAGATGCGAACTTTACCGTGAACCTTGGCGAGGTCTTTGGCCTCCGAAAAGACTTCACCGATAGGAAATTGTCCGCCCCAATTTTTCATCTCACTGTAGTCGCCAATATTCAGTTTGGCATCTTCCAGTGGACCATCGAAAAACAATTGCGCGCCACCACTATCGACCACAGCACCAGACGCGGCGTCGATGTAAGCCTTCAATCCTCGGCCGACACCGCGGTAGTAGTCAGCATCATAGGCCAAGGCATCAAGGTAAATCAGCGCTTCTTTGCCCGCCATGCGGCCTAGGTGTGGGTGCTCGATGACCTTCAAACCTTGCTTAAATAATTCGACACGGATGCGATATGCATCCATACGGAAATTGGTCGATTGCACCAAAATCGCCAAATCCCCGGCCTGCAAAGCTTCTAGGTGGCAACGCACCTCGGCTGCAGTATGCTGCTCGAAATCGATGAACTCTCCCTGTGGCAAGGCCAATCGATAGGCGGCGCTCAATGCTTGCGCTAATTCGCTGGCTTGATCGAATACCACAACTGCCCGCGCTGGCGCTTGATGCTGAAAACACAGTCGCAGAACATCACGCAAATGCGATGCCGCAGTCTCGATCACCGCAGGTGTCATGGCGGAAGATGCAGCCTTAGCTTCTTGGGAAATAGCAAACATGAAACAAAAATGGAGGTTTGATGCAAACCTCCATTTTAACCAATCTCAAGAATCAAACTCGCCAATCTCTCTATTTTTTCGGCATGGCCTGATCCATGTCATAGCCCGCCCCCATTGGCGGACGATGCATCTGCCCCATGCCATGCGTCATGCGCATCATTTTTGCGCGATGATGCATGCGTTGATGCAAGCGATCAAAAGTCTTTTGTTGCTCAGGATTCAGGACAGCATAGAAGGTCTTTAAAGCATCGAGATGCTTCTGCATGGTCGCGAGATGCGCTTTGCTGCGCTCCAAATGCTGCTCCATCATGGCCGGCGCTGACATCCCTTCCATCTGTTTTCGATCAGGGCGCGCTTGCATCATATCCTTCATATTGTGACTGGTGGCCTCGGTAAAGGTCTTCCAAGCAGCTTCCTGTTCAGCTGTAATTTTCAGTTGATCATGCATCATGGCGCGATGCTTTTCCATACGCTCTTGCATATGTTTCCGCATCTTTTCAGACATCTGTGCATGGTCTGGCTCAGGCATCGACGGGCCTTGCGCCAATGCTGGCAGTGTCATTGAGAACATAGATGCACCAACGAAAGCGAGTGCTGCGCTCAGTTTATTCAGTTTCATTTTGGTCTTCCTTTTGAGTATGATTGTTGAGAATTCTGATACTGTTTGATGGTCCCCGCCGACTCGCGATATAGCCACCAAACATGGAAGCTATCTTGCACCTTTTTGTATGACGACAAGTGACGATTGGTAATCGCTATGTATCTCTGTGTAACTCTATAGGCTCTTTCGCCATTGCATGTTTCGTAATGTTTCAATCACGGCGTATGATAACAAGTCGATACAAACCAGCTTCACCTTAGACAACCGAGTTCATCCATAATCTCATCATGGAACAGCAACCTACTATTTTGATCGTTGACGACGATCGCGAAATTCGCACCCTCCTCGCCGATTACTTGGAGTCGCATGCCTACGCCAGTCATATGGCAGCCGATGGTCAAGCGATGTGGTCGATTTTGGACAAACACAAAATCGATCTATTGGTACTTGATCTTAACTTGCCTGGTGAAGATGGGCTCAGCTTGTGTCGCAGCCTACGCGCCAAATCAAATCTGCCAGTTATCATGCTGACCGCACGCGGTGAGCCCTTGGATCGCATCCTGGGTTTAGAGATGGGAGCCGACGACTATTTACCGAAACCGTTTGAACCGCGTGAGCTACTGGCACGCATTCGTAGCGTTTTGCGGCGTACCCAAACCAATCCACATCAACATGGTGATAGCCAAACGCAAAAACTTCGCTTCGGGGATTGGGTGGTCGACTTGATCGCGCGTCATCTGATCAGTCCAGACAATATGGTGGTCGCCTTATCAGGGTCGGAATATCGTTTATTGAATATTTTCTTAGAACGTCCGAATGAAGTTCTAAATCGCGACCAATTGCTGAATATGACGCAAGGCCGCGACGCTGATCCCTTTGATCGGTCTATCGATATTCAAATCAGTCGTTTGCGTCAGAAGTTGCGCGAAGATGCGCGTTCGCCACAAATCATCAAAACCGTGCGCAATGGTGGTTACGTCCTTGCGGTCAACGTCAGCCCAGAAAACTAATCATGCCCAGCACGCCACCAAAGATGAAGCCCATCAATTCGATCAGCACCCGTATTTTCGCCATCCTCATCGGCGGCGTATTAGCGGCAGCGGCTTTGACATGGTGGCTAGCCTTTGGTGAAAGACAATCCACAATTAGCCACGAGCGCAACAACTTTCGTGCCGAACGCATCAAGCATACCGAACAATTGATTCGCGCCATCGATGCACTGCCGGCTGGCAATCGTGATGAGCTTTTACGCAGCATGCCACGCTTGGGTCTGCAGATATACAAAGATCCTTTGCCGCAAGCAGACTACAAGCCAAGCGCCCCATTCACCTTGGCCTTGATCGAACGGATCGATGACAGTTTTCCTGTGCAAGCGCTGGCACCAAGTCCTGAGAATTGCATTTTCCGCCCGGAAAATGAACGTAACCTTGGTGAAGGCTGCGAAGGACTATTAATCAAGCTGAAAGACGGCATGCTGTTGAAACAGAATGTCACGCCACCACGCCCACCTGCGCCGCCGGTGCAAACCGAAACACTGTATTTCCTCGGACTTTTTTTGAGCTGCGTGGCTGGCTTAGCCTTCTTTGTCTCACGCATGACGATCAAACCCTTATTGAGCCTAGCGCAAGCGGCAACAGAATTGGGGCAAGATATTAATCGCCCACCTTTGGCTGAGCGCGGTGCCAATGAAATTCAACTTGCTAGCCGAGCCTTCAATGCGATGCAAGACCGCATCCGCACCCACATCCAGCAGCGCACACAAATGCTAGCGGCGATCACGCACGATTTGCAAACACCGCTGACACGTTTACGCCTGCGTCTCGAGAAAGTGAGCGACGCCGATCTCCGCGACAAACTCATTCTCGATTTATCGCACATGCAGATGATGGTGAAAGAAGGTTTAGATTTAGCTCGCAGCATGGACAGCAGCGAAGAACTGCGACCACTCGATATTGATTCCCTGCTCGATAGTATTTGCAGCGACGCTGGCGACGCCGGACATGCTATTAGCCTCAATGGCAAGACTGGCGCAACCATCATGGCACGCCCACAGGCGCTCAGACGCTGCCTAGACAATTTGATCGACAATGGCATCAAATACGGACAAGCGGTCGATGTCGCCATCTCACGCGAAGAAAGGGGCAATACGAGGCTCGATGGCAAATCGGTCTGCATCGTGATCCGCGATCACGGCCCTGGCATACCTGAGGATCAGCAAGCCCGCGTGTTCGAGCCTTTTTATCGAATCGAAACTTCACGCTCGCGTGAGACGGGTGGTACGGGATTGGGGTTGACCATTGCCCTCAACATTACACGTCAACACAATGGCGACTTAGTTCTTCGCAATCATCCAGATGGAGGCTTGGAAATTCGGCTAAGCCTGCCGATCAAATCCTAGACCGCCATCGAATCAAGGTGTTAATGGATCAACTACCGCGATGATGTTGACGAATTCGCTCACGCCATTCGCCGATCGCAGCTAGAGCAGCTTGAAATTCACGTTCAATTAAATCGGCTTCATGCGTGGTAATCACTCTATCCATCATCGCCGCGGAGACCGCCTCGGCGGCATTCCCAACCTGACTCATGACGCGGCAGACAGTTTGCGACAAATCGTCATCCGTGAACTCTTTTGGCTCAGGCACCAAAAAACCCGCCATGCCGTGCCGCGCTAACATCGCGTGAATCGGCAGTAAGGCATCTTTCATGCCAGCTTCTTGGCAGAGAGCGACAATCTCTGAGACTTCTTCGAACGAAGGGTAATGGGTTTCGATGCCAGGCGCGAGTTTATTGCGCAAGACATTGACAGACATTTTCATGGCGGCGGCCAAGGCTTCCAATCCACCAGGATAAGCACGCGCAACTTTATACAAAGCATCATGCTGGTTCATATCAGAATATCGGCGTGTCATGCTGTTCCCCTAATGCAATGCGATCGGAATACTGTTTAGTTGATGGTCGCAGATTGTACAGAATTGTTAGCGAATTAACCACCGCTATGCGCCAAGCGTTGACTCATCAGCTGCAACCAACGGTCGCTACCGTCAACGTCACTCACCACCAAGGCAAAATCTGTCACCGTGCGCGCTGCTCGTTCAAGCAACTGAATATCGGCCTCGTGCTGACGCGCCACATGGGGATCTTCCAAGAATAAAATCCGACGGATTTTTTGCTCCAACACGAGTTCAGCAATTTGCGCATCGCCGCCCATCGGTCCCGACAAGAACGGTTGCACCCAGTTGCGCCCTGCCTCTTCGCCTTTAATCCTTTGCGCCAATTGATTCAACAATGAACCGGTCGTACCAGTCGCGTAACGATGCTGAAATTGGTCTAACAAAGCAAAATGTTTCTCTGCCAGTTCCAACATCTTCTGCTTCATCGCATCGTGGGCGATCAAGGCAATTGACTCATTTCCCAGGGCAAAGCCCCGCCCCGTACTCAAGTGCGAAGTCGATCCCATGGTTAAAGCCTCAAGTTCCAACCATTCGCAAGCGCTCGCTAATGTCGACAAAAACGGCTTACCGTGAATCACACACTGCCGTTTCAAAGCGAGTGCCTCAGGGAAAACCGAGGATGGGTCAACCGGATCTATCAAGTACACTACAGCATCGACGGAATTTTGCGGCGTGCTGTTCACCACATGCGCCACCAATTTCATCAAGCCACCTTCACGACCATACGGAAAGCGAATATGTGGTTCGCACAAGTGTCCGAGCCCGTGTGAATGAATGGCATCGAGTGTACGGCCGACTACCACCCACTCGGGTTGTAGGGCTCGCAGGGAAGGTTCGGCACGTCGAAACAGTTGTACCAGTGCGGAATTCGCCGCATCTTGATGGGAGCGATTAGCGATTAAGCCAATTCGTAGTCGTGGCTTTAAAGGCGCAAGAGCGCTAACTGGCGCAAAGTGTGATGTCATGATTCAATGAGAATTTAGAGCTTGTCGTGGAAATCGCGGTGGAATTGCTCACACCACGAGAGTAATTGGGTTGAAGGCATAGGATGAGCGAAATAGAAACCTTGAATCTCATCACATCCCATCATCCGCAACACATTAAGATTCGCTTCGTGTTCGACCCCTTCGGCCACCACGGACAGCCCGAAGTTGTGCGCCAGGCTGATGACACTTTGCACGATTTGTTTATCCTGCATAGAGTCCATCATACCTTGTACAAATACTTTATCAACCTTTAATTCATCGATGGGGAAGCGGCGCAAATACGCAAGTGAAGAATAGCCCGTGCCAAAATCATCAATCGAAAGTTTGAAACCGAGGCTTTTTAATTCGAACAAAAGCGCTGTCGTATGATCGATATCGTGAATGAAAGCGCTCTCCGTGACTTCAAGACCAACCGCTGAGGCGGGCAAATTCCAGACTTCAAGTGCTCGCGCCAAGAGTTTAGGTAGCTGCTCCAAGCCGAGCAAGCGGGCCGATAAATTAACCCATACGATCAACTGCAAACCTCGGCTCTGCCATTGCGACGCTTCTTGAAACACTTTATTGACAACTTGCATCGTCAATTGTTCTATCAAACCATACTGTTCCGCAGTATCGATTAAGACATTAGTTGGCACGGCTTGCTGGTGATCACTTGGCCAGCGCACCAAGGCTTCGACCGATTTCACGCTCTTCGAACGCAAATCCACTTTTGGCTGATAACGCATTTCTAAGGCATTGCTATCCAACACTTCTTTCAAAGCTTGCGGCAAATCTTCAGGGGTCGAACGCCGTTGTTGCTCGACTCGTGCCAATTCGAATCGCACATTATTCGATTCAGCATTGCGTTGCGCGACATCGGCAATCCGCACTAGCTCCAACGCGCTCTTAGCGTGCAAAGGGGCGCAGGCGATACCGATGCTTGGTTGAAAAAACACCGTCTGCGTTTCAATCCGCAACGGTGTTCCTAAGGCGTTCAAGATACGATGGCACGCCAAAACCGCTAGAGCCTCAGACGACAAATGCGGCAGTACAAACCAACACTCATTCTCGGTCGCGAAGATAAAACGATCCTTGTCGCGCAAGCTAGGGCGGAGCCGCTCGGTCACGTGCTGCTCAACGATGCTGTCATAGTGAGGGCTAAGCAAACCCTGAATTCGATCAGAGCGCTGTAAATTAACCACCAGGAGCGCCACGATATGCGTATCTGAGCAGGACTGTAGTTCGGTTTCAAGAAGCTGCATGAGCTCATTGATTGAAGATAATTTGCAATGATCGTGGCTAACTAGAGTCATGCTCAATTCGCCTTATAAAAATCATGACACACCAAACCGTATGCACCATCGGGGAGGCCGCGCATAATACTGATACGTTCTTCATCATCGACCAAGTCTTGACGCAACAAATCAAAGACAATGGGCTTCTCGAGCAGCGACTTATCACTACGTGTCAGCAGCAACACTTTGGGATCCAATCGGCGCACCTTGTTGTGCTCTAACACGATAGCGACTTCACCGGTAGTTAACTGAATCAAACTACCAACTGGAAAAATTCCCACTGCTTGTACGAACTCTTCTACCAATGGCGCATGCAATTGACCTTCCGCCATCCGGAATAGCTCTTTCATGGCGTCAAAGCTGGATAGCGTTTTACTATAAGGACGTGACGAGGTCATGGCGGCAAAACTATCTGCGATCGCTGCCATGCGACCGAAAATACTAATTTCACCACCAGCCAAACCGCGCGGATAGCCGCTGCCATCCATGCGTTCATGATGCTCGTTAATGCCGAGTCGCACATTGAAGCTCAAAGGCTCTTTCGATTCCAGTAACTGAATGCTGGCGTCGACATGCGTCTGTATCAGGTTCGCCTCATCCTCTGAAAGTTTTTCAGGCTTCTTGAGAAGTTCTTCCGGCATTTCGAGCTTACCGACATCGAGCAACAGTCCAATAAAGCCGAGCTCGACCATCTGATCTTTGTTAAAACCAATGTGACGTCCCAGCGTCAACATATAAACCGCCACTTTCAAGGCATGCGAAACGACTTGGGCATTCTCGGTTCGCATACGCAACAACCACATCATGGCTGAAGGGTTCGCAATCACACTATCCGATAAGAGTTGCACTGTCGGTAGCACCTCTTTGAGTTCGATCGCTTGCATGCTCTTCAGATCTTGCTCTAATTTGGATATCAATGCCCCTGCCTTTTCAACCACATCACGGGCTCGCACTAACTCCTCTTGCATGCTGGTTTGTTCGGGATAGTGCACCAAATGAATTTCTTCGGGTACGTATTCGGGGCGGTGCTTTTTCTTGCGTGGCGCGGTCGAGCGATTCCATAACGACCGATGCCAATGGCTACCATTTTCGTTCCAGCGCAACCATCGTGTCCACCAACTCCCCGTTTCGATTTCCTCAGGTCGTGGCTCACTACCGTGTACGGCGGCGGCAAATTTACGCAGAGATGCGGAATTCGATTTCTTGAGATGAGCCAATGAAGCCTCATTTACCTCTTCAATCTTTATCTCGTCGGGTGAATGACTCTCGCGTTTCGCATGCAGAGCCTGCTTAGCTTTCTGTTGTTGAAGATAGCGCCGGGTTCGATGATGCCGTAAACGTCTCGAAGTAGCATATTCAGAGCCGATAAACCTTCGATGCAACCATGCCACCACCTGATCAAATTTTCCCTGTTCCTCTTCATAGTTGAGATGCAAATGACGACTCACCACACGTGTATTGAGACTAGCATCGTTATCTGGCTCCTGATGCAAGCGCGCGAAAGGGATATGTAACAAAGAATTGTAATTGCTACGATGTGGGTCGATTACAAGTTCTTTGACGAGACCGCGTAAGGTTGCTAGATCCAATTCCTCTGTCAGGAGAAATCCTTGCAACATAAATGGTGTTTGTCCCCAAGGTCTATCCAATTCCGAAACGAACATCCCTAGTCGTAACTCATCGACTGAGATGCGCAACGATTCACAAAGTGGTTGAGAACTATTTGGCACGGCTTCTTAAGTTTTATATAAAAGACAAAATTATCGTGTTGCCTGAGGACTTTTACGTTCTCACATTAGGAATATCTATGACTACAAATCTTAGCAACCTGCCCAAATTTTGAGTCGACTGGACTTAGCCCTTAAGTGTAAATTAAAGCATTCCTCCTCACAGCGGTCTAGGTCGATTAAGCAAAAAAAACCCGCACTTGGCGGGTTTTTGCGGGTTTTTCCCGACACTGTTTTATGGTTTTGCATCGATTGCCGTTAAAACCTGAACCTTAATGTTACTTGGCTCTGATCCTGATCGATAGAGACGATGGTTGGCTTTCACAAAGTCACCCTCTTTGGCCTCATAGATATTGTCCACAAATGTTTGAGGATTGCGATCAATAAACGGAAACCACGACGACTGGATTTGAATCATAATGCGATGGCCCCGTTGAAAGGTATGCATCACATCGTTGATCGCAAATTTCACTTTAGTTGGCTCGCCAGGTACGAAGGCTTTGGGATGTTCAAAACTTTCGCGGAAACGCGCTCTAAATGGTTCGCCGCGCACCAAAGTCTGTTGCGCACCACGGTTCGGTTCTCCAGCAAGCGTCTCCATGCGATTTGGATTCACATCAATTAATTTCACTACAAAGTCGGCGTCAGTGCCTGTGGTGCTCACGACTAAGTTCGCCTCTAAGGGGCCGGCAAATGTGATGTCACGTTCAAGCACGTCGGTTTGGTAGACTAAGACATCGGGACGGCTCGCGGCAAATCGTTGATCGGCAGCGACATATTGGTTACTCCAACGATTGGTAATCTCCGTTGTATAGGGCACCGGCTTGGCGGGATCACTGACATACTCATCAAACGCAATACCGGTTGTACTCGGCATCTCAAAACTCAATTTGCCATTCGCGTGGAAATACAGCGATTTCGCCTGCGTATTGGCAGGAGGCCAAGCATCAAAACTGCGCCAACGATTGGCACCCGTTTCAAATACCCAAGCTTCAGGCAAGGCCGGCTTTTCACCGCCCTTGAGATGATGTTTGAAGAAGGCGAATTCTAAAGCTTGATAATTGAGTGAAGTCTTAAAACCGAAATTGGCGTCACCAATTTTATCGCCCGCAGTATTTTGCCATCCACCATGAACCCACGGCCCCATCACCAAAGTATTGCTGATGCCTGGATTATTTTTCTTGATCGCTTTATAGGTTTGCAAAGGTCCGTATAAATCTTCCGTGTCATACCAACCGCCGACGGTCATCACCGCCGCTTTGATGTTCTTCAAATGTGGCAGAAGATTTTTCGCCTGCCAGTAACTATCGTAATTTGGGTGCTGCATCAACTCGTTCCAAAAGGGGATGCCACCTTTGAAGTAACGCGTGTTCGCATTCGACAACGGACCTAACTCAAGAAAGAATTGATAGGCATCTGGCGTGCCCCAATCAAAACCGAAATCGCCAGGCTTGTCGGTCGGCTCTGGACGAGGCTTACCAAAGCTACTAAAAAAACTAAACGCCAACTGGACGTTAAATGCGCCATTGCGATGCATATCATCGCCACGGAACCAATCCGCAATCGGGGCCTGTGGAGAGACCGCTTTCAAGGCGGGATGGGAATCGATCACACCCGCTGAAGTATAAAAGCCAGGATAAGAAATACCCCACTGTCCAACGCGACCGTTGTTACCCACAATATTCTTGGTCATCCATTCGATGCTATCGTAGGTGTCACTGCTTTCGTCGACATCATTCTTGCTAGTCTTCTTGTCGATATGTGGACGCATATTCACAAACTCACCTTCCGACATATTCTTACCACGCACGTCTTGGAAAGCAAAAATGAATCCTTCTTTTTCAAACTCCGCACTGGGCCCCAAACGTGTTTTGTATTTTTCTGCACCATAGGGAGCAACTGTATAAGGCGTGCGTACTAATAGAATCGGATAAGTCTTGGTCGGACTCGCATCATTCGGTACATACACTGAAGTGAACAAAAGTTTGCCATCACGTGCTGGAATACGATATTCAAATTTTGTATAGTTCTTGCGAATATAATCGGCGCGCAATTGTGCTGCATCTTTTTCATCAGCCACACTTGACGCTAGCGTATTTACGCTATTGGTGTTGACTGCATTGCTCGCCCAAGTTGCACTTGGGCTAAGTTGCATAAAGGCGGCAAGAACCACGGCACTAATGACGCGCAATTTCATAAGTGAGACCTTTCAAAAGGGAGGATCGAAAGCGGTTATGACAGAATCAAAGCAGGAAAGTTCGAACACATCGAACTGCAAACAAAGAGCCCAGCTACTCTGCACTCGGATCAAAATCAGGAAGATCGACATCGACTTGAACGATAGCATCAGGGCCTTTGGCTTGTGCCTTTTGTAAAGCTTGGGTGAGGCGTTCCATCACCGAATCAGCCGCATCTCCTGGTGCATTGGCGGTCAGCCCAGTACAAAAACTGACCTGCAAACCGGCAGACAATTCATCCCAAGCATATTCAGCGATACGGGTTTTCAAACGACGTATTGCCACTAAACTTTGATCCAGCCAGGTGGTCGGCATGACGATTGCAAATTCTGTAGCACCAACACGACCAAATGAATCGAGACTACGCAAAACCTGGGCAGCTTCACTCGTTAGCACTTGCAATATTCGTTTGGTGACATCTTGCCCATGCACTTCCATGATATCTGGCAGTCTATCCATGCCGATCAGAGCGACGGTAAATGTATGCCCGGTACGTTTTGAACGCTGCAATTCATTATCAAGGCGCTCAATAAAAGTCGTACGATTCAATGCCCCGGTGAGGTGATCATGCGTAGCCAAAGTCTGCAGCTGATTCATGACCGCCTCAAGCTTAGGAAGGACATCATCGCGTGCCCCGCCTTCTTTGATTTGAGCGATCGCCTCAAGCAACTGTTGCTGCGCAAATGGCACCGTTTGTTTAGTATTTCGTGGCATATTCTCTTTTCCGGGGAAAGTGGCGACGAAGTTTGAAGTCTTTCATGCCTGCGGTAGTACGATGTTCAAATACAATAACGACTTTACCGAGATTCAGCAAGCATTGGCCAGCCACGATGATAGACAATTCCCCTCTGCAAAGAATAGAGAGTAGCCTGTTCTCTGGTCACGAACTATGGATCAAACGAGATGATCTTCTGCATCCTCAAATCTCGGGCAACAAGTATCGCAAACTCAAATACATTCTCGCACAAGAAAAACCTCCAATGGTGATTTCTATGGGAGGGCCGTGGTCGAATCATTTGCACGCACTCGCTTATGCTTGTCACGAAAAAGGCTGGCCCAGCGTCGGACTGGTACGAGGCTTAGTTCAAGAACATCAAGAACTCAGTGCTTGTCTACGTGACTGCCAAGCTTGGGGTATGCGGCTGCATTTTGTGTCACGTATCGATTATCGTCTTCTACGCCAAGATCCCCACTATTGGAAACTGTTGCTACCAGGAGCGCCACACAATGCGCTGTGGATTGCGGAAGGTGGCCGCAGTGCGGAAGCCCTACGCGGACTGCAAGAATTAACGATTGAGGTACAACAGCAACTCGGTGCTGACCCTGACTATCTTGTTTGTGCCTGCGGAACAGGAACAACACTAGCTGGCATAGTCGCTGGCGCGTATCTCAGCAAGATGTCGAGCACAAAAATAGTCGGAATATGCGCAATCTCGAATGGCCAACATCTACGCCCACAAATCGACGAGCTCATTAAGTTGGTTGAGCGGGGCTCGCTCCCAGAGTATCAACTCTTTACTGAATTCCATCATGGAGGCTTCGCCAAGTCGACGGAAGGTCTACGTATGTTTTGTCTTCAGTTTTCTAGGGAAACAGGCATCGCTATTGAACCAGTCTATACGGGAAAAATGCTGTTCGCGCTCTCTGAGCTTTGCCGGTCTGGATATTTTCGCCCCGAAGCTAGGATCGTTGCTGTTCATACTGGTGGATTGCAGGGAACTCGTAGTGGAATCTTGGCTTCCCATTGAAAGAAACAAAAAGGGCGACACACTGTCGCCCTTATTTTGCTTAGACATCTGATATCAACTTACTTTCCCCAATATGCAAGGTATTTGTTGCGGAAATCGTTTGATGGATCAAAAGTGTCCTTTGGTCCACCGTCATAATTAATGTTTTGCTGCGTAACCAAATGCAGCGGGGAATGATAACCACTTGGAGCAACATCGGACATTGCGCGATTAAGCTCATCGACCAATTGCCAGCCATGCAAACCCAATGGTTCAGGCACAGTACCAACCTGCAAGTCATTTTTGCGAATCCGCTTATATGCACCAGTCGATCCATCGCCAGCGGAAATGCCTCTCAACTTATTGCCTTCCAATAGGCCTTCAATCTCTGGTTTTTCCATCCAATCAAAATAAATATCATTGATAGAAATAATGTGTGTCCACTTGGTACCATGGCGCTTCACCAAGCCTTCAATCACACCAGAGAACTTCTTACGAGATTCCATCACAGGCAGATCTTCAATGCTGAGGATGCGACATGTATCGCACTGCTTCAACACTTCAACCATAGCGCCTGACTTGGTCGCCAAATAGGGATTGGAAGTATCGGTAAACACGACAATGCCGGTCTTGTTGTTCGACTCTACAGCACCATACAGGCTAGCCAACTGAGCAGCTTCTTTGGGGTCCGAGGTAACATTCGTGAACAGTCCAGGCACTGGACCCGCCTTAAAACTGGCATGCCAGCCTACAACTGGAACCTTGGCAACAGCTGCGGCCGTCAATCCTTTAGTCTGACTTGCAGCATCAACACCAGCCAACACAATTCCTGAAGGCTTCATTTCAAGTGCTTGGGCGACGACATTTGCAGATTGATTGCAGCGCCCTCTGCAGTCTATCGATAAAAGCTGCCAGCCCGCGCCATTCACTGCTTCTTTCATACCCATGAAAACGCCATAAGTGCCCGCATCACTCATGTCGCCCGCAATAAATACGATCTTCTTGTCGCGCAAAAGTTTGGGTCCCGACGTTGGGCCTTCCCACTTCGATTTCAGGGCTGCAGCTTTCGCTACTTTCGCGTTCGCTGCCCCCATGAACTGCACAGAGTTTTGTTGGGCAATCGCACCGCTGACTAGGCTTGCGGCAAACAGAAAAAATAAAACGCTCTTACGGTGAAAAGTAGTCATAAATCCAAATCTATCAAGGTGAAAGAAAGAGACTGCATCTGTGCCACAGACTCTACTACTAAATGCCAAAATACAGAACGCTCAAAGATTATCCCAGAATAAGCGTTAGCGCAATTAAAGCATTAGCTTATACGCTAAATCTGTATTTTTGCTTCAACCCTGTAAAGAATTTATGGTGAAGAGAATAAAATCCTCTATGCGACTTCACACTTTTTTCGGGATTTTTTCATCAAAAAAAAGCGAGCACGAGGCTCGCCAAAACGGGAAACTGGTATCTACTTGGCTAGGGTTTTGAGGCAGTCTATTTTTGCGCTGCAGCAGACGCCGTGCTGGCAGCCATATTTTTTGAAGCTTGACTAGTTTCTGGTGTATTTGATGTGACAGCCGCACTTGTATTCGCTGTCGATGCCGCAGAATGTGGTACCGATGACGCGGTCGAATCAGGCTTGTTGCTTGGGGCTTGAGCACGAATCACAATCGCTCCCAGCACACTCAACAAGAATCCGAACGCGAGAATTCCCAAACCTAGTTTTGCGTAGTTTTTCATGATGCTTCCTTTAGCTAAGTCGTGTTATTCAGGCAGCAAATGGTGCGCGCAACACGGAGATATTCCACAAGAGGTATTTCTTTACCCCGACAAATGTCAGACGCGTCAACATCAAGCAAAGCAGTAAAAACCCAGTGCCTAAGCCCAAAAGAACCGCGCCGAGCGCGAAATGACGACCTTGCATCTGATTTTTGACGGTGATAGTCGAAACCTCGCCATCAACATGCATCGCACTGTGTGACACCTCGGCACGTTCTTCTACACGATCCTTCGCACCCTGATCATCAATCGAGATTCCATGTTCGTTAACATCGACACGAATATTGCGCATGCCATAGTGCTTGTGGTCGTAACCATAATGGCTATGGCTGTGCCAATGTTGTGGGCCCGCATTAATTTTGACTTCAGGCACGCCCGACATACTGGCCGCCAAAACACCAACCCCTGCAACCCACACAGCCAAGGAGCCGATATAAGACGCAAATAGGAAGGCACCGTAAGCGAAAGCAGGAATGATCATAATCAGATTGAAAATCATCAGGCCGATAAGCGCAATCAGGAGGCCAAAGAAATTCCCAATGCTGAAATCCTTCTTCAAATGCTGAAACCGCGTGTTTGCCCGAGCCTGCGCGGCGACGACGCGAGGATGGGATAATTTGTTGCAGATTTCTGCCTCCGATTGTCCCTCTGCGATCCCACTTGCGAATTTTTGTTCTATTTCAGCCTTAACGCGAGCCTGCACATCACTGGGCAAATCTTGCATTTCATGTTGCAAGAGATTCATGTATTCTGTTTTATTCATGGCTTCCTCCATCCTCGTCAACGAAGCATGCTTGCTTCGACATGGTGCTACTGTAACGACAGGCTTGGAAAGAAGAAATCGAAGAGCGACAAATTGCTAAATGCAGGGTATGAATAGCAAAAAAGCGCGATGAAACGGATCGCACTCGGAAACCAATGCGGCGAATTCATGGGGCAAGAAAGTTGTTTAGGCTTGACTGAGACTATGGTGTGCAAGCCAGGCATCAAGCGTGGCACTGGCACTAGCCGGCAGATGCAAACCCAATTTCGTACGACGCCACAAAATGTCTTCGGCGCAGCGAGCGAATTCATATTGACGAAGATAGGAGATTTCAGCTGCGTATAAACCCGGGACAACTTCTGCGCCCATTTCCTCAATACATTGTCGCTCACCGATCAGCAGGTGCACTCTGCTACCGTAGAGACGCACATAGCGTACCAAGATATCTCTAGGAAGAAACGCATAATACTGTTCGCACTGACGTAAGAATTGATCTTGCTGTAAAATATTTCGATTATCGGGCACATCACAAATGAGATCACCACCCGGCAACACAGCGCGATCACTCCAGGCACCGTGCCCGCCGCCTAATAGGGGTTCGAGGATATCGACCGCCTGTTCAGCGAGTCGGCGGTAAGTCGTAATTTTCCCGCCAAAGATGTGCAGAAGCGGCGCACCGTTCTGATCCAAGTCGAAACGATAATCACGTGTGATAGCTTTCGCATCCGCCTTGCCATCATCCACCAAAGGACGCACGCCTGAATACGACCACACCACATCGGCAGCGGAAATCTGCCGTTCGAAATAGGTATTGCACAGTTCACACAGATAGGTGATTTCAGCATCAGAGATCCGTAATCGGTTCGGATCAGCTGAGAACTCAACATCGGTAGTACCGATTAAAGTAAAGTTCTGCTCATAAGGCAAAGCAAACACAATTCGACCATCAGCATTTTGAAAAATGTACGCATAATCATGTTCGAACAAGCGCTTCACAACGATGTGACTGCCCTGCACTAAACGCAGTTGTTTGGCGGGTAAATCAGGCGAGAAGCGATGCTGTAATTCAGCCGCCCACGAGCCAGATGCATTGACCACGGCTCGCGCCTTGACTTCCATCGCGTTTCCACCACCGATCGCATCGGCTTGCAAAGTCGCGATCCAATGTTGCTGCTGCCGCCGCAGATCTTGACAGCGTGTGTGGCATAAAACAGTGGCACCGAGCTCCGCCGCACTGAGCGCGTTCAAGACCACCAAGCGCGCGTCATCCACCCAAGCATCAGAATAGGCAAAAGCATATTGCCACTCCTTCTTTAAAACCCGGCCACTGACATGTGTGGCCAAGCGCACAGCCTCCGAAGACGGCAACAGCTCTCGCTTTGCCAAATGATCGTAGAGAAAAAGACCGGCACGTATCATCCATCGCGGTCGTAGTTGTGGACGGTGCGGCATGATAAATCGGCGTGGAGAAATGAGATGCGGCGCCATCCGCATCAAGACCTCGCGTTCTTGCAAGGCCTTTCTGACCAGCCCAAATTCGTAATATTCAAGGTAACGCAATCCACCGTGAATTAGTTTTGACGATGCCGACGAGGTGTGCGCTGCGAGATCGTCTTTTTCACACAAAACCACTTTCAGGCCGCGCCCCGCCGCATCGCGGGCGATACCAACACCGTTGATGCCACCTCCGATCACAAGCAGATCACAATGCAATGCTGCCGTGTCTGTAGCTTTATCTTTTGTCATGCATCGCCCTCATCAGTTTGATGTTCCGCAAAGATCGTGTCAGCCCCTCCGATCCAATAACTAATTTAGTGTAAGTTCGAGAGGACATAAACGTGATCATAGTAAATCACCAATTAGGTTTTTCACTTATTTTTCGCTTTTCACAACGTTTACGAAGGAAGTGATCCTATTTTTCAATTCCTGACAAATTTCAATTGTCATTTATGAGCAAAATTGATAGTTTATAAGGCGGGAGTGTAAATATATGAGGAATTCGCAGCACTAATTTGTATCAAAAAACACAATCACAAAAAGGAGACTTTATGAGCACCGCAACAGTTGCATCTGAAGGAATCAGTCAAGAGGAAAGAAAGGTCATTTTCGCCTCTTCACTCGGTACCGTTTTCGAATGGTATGACTTCTATCTGTATGGCACGCTTGCCACCATCATCGGTAAAAAATTCTTTACCGCCCTCGATCCCAACTCACAAATGATTTTTTCGCTGCTGGCTTTTGCCGCAGGCTTCATTGTGCGTCCATTCGGTGCTTTAGTTTTCGGTCGCCTAGGCGACATGATTGGTCGTAAATACACCTTCCTGGTAACCATTGTCATCATGGGCGGATCGACCGCGATCGTTGGTTGCTTACCGGGTTACGAAGTGATCGGTATCGCCGCACCGGTGCTGCTGATTGTCTTACGTATGTTACAAGGCTTAGCACTTGGTGGCGAATACGGCGGTGCAGCGACCTATGTTGCTGAGCATGCTCCACGCGGCAAGCGCGGCCTATTCACATCTTGGATTCAAACTACCGCAACGCTTGGTTTGTTCTTGTCCTTGTTAGTGATCTTGGGCGCTCGTACAGCGGTCGGGGAAGATGCATTTGCTGATTGGGGCTGGCGTATTCCATTCTTGGTTTCCATCATTTTGTTGGCAATCTCAGTTTGGATTCGTATGTCCATGAACGAATCTCCAGCCTTCGCAAAAATGAAAGCGGAAGGCAAAGTCTCCAAAGCACCATTGACTGAATCCTTCGGCAAATGGAGCAACCTGAAAATCGTTATCTTGGCTTTGGTCGGCTTAACAGCAGGTCAAGCTGTGGTTTGGTACACAGGTCAGTTCTATGCCTTGTTCTTCTTGACCAATACCCTAAAGGTCGACAACGCAACCGCGAACTTGATGATTGCAGCTTCATTGATCATCGGCACGCCATTCTTCGTCGTGTTCGGTGCGCTATCTGACAAGATCGGCCGCAAGCCTATCATCATGGCCGGTTGCTTGATCGCGGCTTTGACTTACTTCCCATTGTTCAAAGCCTTAACCGAAGCTGCTAACCCAGGCTTGGCCGCGGCGCAAGCAGCGAACAAAATCGTTGTAACGGCAGATCCTGAAGAATGCTCGTTCCAGTTCAATCCAACTGGCACACGGAAGTTCATTACTTCCTGCGACATCGCCAAACAAGTGTTAGCGGCGAACTCCGCTAGTTACGACATCGTCGAAGGAAAAGGGCCGGCAACGATAGCGATTGGTAGCACCACGATCGAATCGTATTCCGCCGTTGGCTTAGCGAAAGCAGACGCGACAGCGAAAGACACTGCGTTCAAGAAAACGGTTGGCGATGCCTTACGTGCTGCAGGTTACCCAGCAAAAGCTGATCCAGCAAAAATCAACAAGCCTTTGGTCGTTGGGATCTTGACGATCTTGGTGATTTTCGTGACCATGGTTTATGGTCCCATCGCCGCCATGTTGGTTGAAATGTTCCCAACCCGAATCCGCTACACATCGATGTCCTTGCCCTACCATATCGGTAATGGTTGGTTCGGTGGCTTGTTGCCCGCAACCGGCGTAGCGATCGTCGCGCAAACCGGCAATATGTATAACGGTTTGTGGTATCCAATCATTGTTGCCGCAGGAACGTTTGTGATCGGCATGCTGTTCGTCAAAGAAACGAAAGACATCGACATTTACGATCAAGACTAAATTCTTGCAATTTAAGTTATAGAAAGACCCACTTCGGTGGGTCTTTTTTTTACCCGACCATCTCTTATTTGGATATTCAGGTAATTTCCCTTATAGCCCTGCTCCTTGAACACAAGTACAAGTTAGGCACATGACAAAAATGAGACGCTTGGCTTTCCCCTTAGCCGAAAATGGCGTTATTGTTATATCAAAATAATATGCCAACAAGGCACTCGATGACGGAGAAAATCATGGCTAAAATCTTTTACGATAAGACTGACAAAGGAAGGGATGAGATCAGCAGTCGAAAATATCAACTCTCTCCCAAATTGAGACCACTGCTGGTCATGATCGATGGCAAACACAGTAGCGATGAATTACTAAAACGACTTGCTGCCGTCGGTCTCGATCGATCACATCTCGATGAATTACTCAAGGCTGGTTTTATTGAACAAGTAGCGATTACAGACGATACGCCTACCCCCAATCCCCAAGTATCGAACACCAATTCGCCTCCGATTCTTACCGAGGCACCAAAGCCTGAACAAGTGAACCCAATATCGACTGTCGCCAGTAAGGCTGAAGCTGTTCAAGCCTTACGTCAATTTTTCAATGACAGCATCAAAGCCCATCTCGGGCTACGAGGATTCACCATGCAGCTGCGCGTGGAGCGTGCCGACACCCTAGTCGATTTCAGCGCTTTAGGCGATGATTTTATTGAAGCTTTGTATAAGTCTAAGGGACAACAACTGGCGCGCACGGTGGAGGCGCGCATGCAGCAGTTGCTTCAACAAGCTACGCAGTTTGAATCTTAAGTCTGGGCCATAAATTCCCAATAAAGGCGGCGCGCCAATTGCGCGATTGGTCCAATTGGCATGTGATGATCTTCAAACCGCGTGCAAGGAATGACTTTCCCATAGTTGCCGGTATTGAAGAGCTCCTTTGCATTCATCAACTCTTGTGGGCGGACACTGCGTTCATGCACCGTGTGTCCCGCAGTCGTCAGAAGTTGGATCACCCGTGCTCGAGTTATGCCAGATAAAAAGCATCCGTTCGCCACAGGGGTCACGATATGATCATCTTGATCGACAAAAAATAAATTAGCCGTTGCAAACTCTGCGACATTACCAATCGGATCGCACACCACCGCATTATCGAAACCACGTTGCTTGGCTTCGACTAAGGCGCGGGTGGTATTCGGATAAAGACATGAAGCCTTGGCGATGGTCGGTGCCATATTGGGGCTGGGCCTTTGCATCGATGATAAACAGGCGCTAAAGCCTTCGAATTTGGGCATAGGCGCATCAAACAGTGTCAATGCAAAACCGGAACGTGTCGGCACCAATAAACCGTCGCGCCCATAAATGAGAGGGCGAATATACAACTCTGCGTCCGCAGGAAATCGTGCAACACCTTCTCGACATAAAGCTTCCAACTGATCGACATCATAGGGGCACACCAGCCCTAATGCATCGGCACTGCGAATAGCGCGTTCCAAATGCAAACGCAGATCCGGCAAACGACCAGCGACGGCACGTGCGCCATCAAAAATTGAAGAGCCTAACCAAACGCTATGATCCATCGCGCCCATTACCGCGACATTCCCTTCGTGCCATTCTCCATCAAGATACGTCAAATACATAGTTGCTCCTAATCTGCTGATGTGGCCAGTAAAAAAAAACCCGCCACAGATTGTGACGGGCCTTTGATTCTCGAACCACTTTTATTCCAACTTCCAAACGAAATCCACTTTTGCCCAAAGTTGATCAGGTTTACCGTCCTTTGTCCCGGGTTTGAATTTACAAAGACTCAATGCAGATAACGCTGCTTTATCCAAACTCTTTGAGCCGCTCGATTTCTCGACTTTGGATTCCACGACTTTGCCGTCGACGCCAATCAGGAAGCCCATTGATACCGTACCGGTCTCTTCGTTCATCAACGCCGCCTTGGGATACTTTGGTGGGTCGCATGATTTGTTATCAATGACTGGCGCAACATCTGCTGCAAATGCCGCACTCGAAACCGCAAACAGCAAACAACTCGCGATTGCAGAAATTTTGGGATTCATAGATGAACTCACTTGTATGTTTTAATTTAGAACCAATCCGCGCCTTCAGAATTTCCAAACAAAATCCATTTTCAACCACATCTGTTCCACTTTACCATCTTTCATACCTGGCTTGAACTTGCATAAACTAAAAGCTTGTAAGGCGGCCTTATCTAGGCTTTTGGAACCACTACTATTCTCAACCTTGGAGTCTAGCACCTTACCGTCAGTTCCAATCAAGAGGCCCAATGTAACCGTACCTGTTTCTTCATTCAACAATGAAGCTTTCGGATATTTCGGTTGTTCGCACGACTTACTGTCAATTACCGGTTGTGTAACACTTGCAAAAGATGTCCCAGCAAAGCCCATCGCACAGAGCAAGCCAATAATCCATTTGATTCGTCGCATCACTTTATCCTCTCAACAGTGACTTTCCGTCAATTTAGAACTCTTCCCAATCATCATCGCTCGCCTTTGCGGGAGTTGCTTTCTTGGGCGCTGGTTTTGCTGGTGGTAAGGACTTTACAGAAGCCTTTACTTGCGGTTTTGCTGAAGGAGCTGGAGCCGCTTTGACTGTAGTCGTTGGACGTTGGGTGAACATACTTTGTTCCCCAGCGTTCAACTTAAATATGCTAACGACCTTCGCCAATTCACTTGCTTGATCTTGCAAACTTTGCGCAGCAGCTGCCGCTTGCTCAACCAAAGCCGCATTTTGTTGCGTCATACCATCCATTTCGATGATAGCTAGATTGACTGCTTCAATACCATTGCTTTGCTCTTGGCTTGCTGCACTAATCTCAGCAATGATGTCAGTAACATGACGCACGCTGGAAACAACTTCATCGATCGTAGCACCCGCCTGTCCAACTAACTTACTACCAATTTCAACCTTCTCGACGGAGTCACCAATCAAAGTTTTGATCTCTTTCGCTGCCGCCGCACTGCGCTGCGCCAAGCTACGCACTTCTGACGCAACCACTGCAAACCCTCGACCTTGTTCGCCAGCACGCGCAGCTTCCACCGCCGCATTCAGGGCCAAGATATTGGTTTGGAAGGCGATACCGTCAATCACGCTAATAATATCGACGATTTTCTTGGCTGATTCATTGATCGAACTCATGGTATCAACCACTTCTGCGACGACGACTCCGCCTTGGCGAGCCACGTCCGAAGCCGAGGCTGCTAACTTGTTCGCTTCACGCGCATTATCAGCATTTTGTTTAACTGTGGTTGTCAGCTCCTTCATCGAAGCCGTAGTCTTTTCCAATGAGCTTGCTTGTTGCTCAGTACGAGAGGATAGATCTAAGTTGCCCGAAGCAATCTCACGCGACGCGGTAGCAATCGTATCGGTACCGACACGCACTTGTCCGACTATATTCACCAGACTATCTCGCATCGATTTCATCTCAACAATTAAGCTGTCAGTATCTCCAGGTTCCGAATCAATCACGCCTGATAAATCACCTGAAGCGATCTTGCTGGCAATTTCAGCTGCATAATCTGGCTCACCACCAAGTTGTTTCACAAGACTACGTGTAATAAAAATCGCAGCAACGATGCCCAATGCTAAAGCGATGGCACCCAAGCCAATCAACCACATACGCGCCAACCCAAAAGAGGATCTCGCCTCTTCAGCAACCTTAACCGCTTGTGCATCACCAACCTTGACCATCTCATCGAGAACAGCTAACCAAGCCTCTTGCACGGGACGAATTTTCTTAATCAATGCAATCGTCGCCGCTTCAGGATTATTGGCAAGTCCTAAATCTTTTGCCAAATTCGGCAAATTCTTCGCAGCTTCTTCTTTCTCTTTCAGCTTTTTCAGAAGATCTTTTTCTTCCTTGGTGAAATTCACATCGGCCTCTAAAGACTTTTTCAATTTATCTTCGAGGTCGGCGTAATCTTTCGACTGTTTATCGATTTTCTGCAAGTCCTTGGCCATGTCATCGATATCGGTCAATAAGGTCAAATTGCGCAGCGAAACCTGGCGGTCATAAACAATCGCTCGCATATCCAGAATCATGCGGCTCTGCTTGTTACTGACGTTGACAATGTTTTCAAGGCGATCCTGAATCGAGGACATGCGCGAAATGCCAAGCACGGTCACCGCAATTAGCAAAACCAGCACAAGTGCGAAACCGAGTCCGAGGCGCTTACCCACTTTCATTGTAGTTAAGTTCATGTTATTTCAGCCAAGTTAGGTTTGAGTTTCCCAGTCATTACAGCCATTTTTACCTGCAAACTGAGCCTGCGCTACCCGAGAAAATATGAAGTGAAGGTCTGACTTCCAGCCAAATTTCTCAGTCAAAAAAGCGGCAGAACTCCATAGTAAAAAGGTCTACCGCTTGATTAGAATATACTCCATTTTTGCCTGTTGGCAAGTCACCAAGTGGCAAAAAACCACTGCATTTATTGGTTTGGGATCAAATATGAAGGAAAATTAACATTTCCGAGTGGCAATTTCGCAACGTGTAAAAATGCCTACTTTTGCCTTTACTAACATGTAAACAAATCGATAAGGGACTAAGAGAATTCCTGCTGACGCATAGCGTGCAGCAAATCCTGTATTAACTTAGGCTCATAGCAGCGCAAGATTTTCTTGGTTGTCGTCTGCAATCGTCCAATGTCACATCTGAGAATCTCCTGCTTAATTTCAGGCAAAATCGCAGCTGGCATCGACAGTTCGCGAAAACCCATCGCAATCAATAGGCGGGTGAGTTTGATGTCGCCTGCCATGCCACCACAAATCGCAACAGGGATGCCTGCACGATCCGCTGCGGTAACGGTCATATCAAGCAATTGAAGAATCGCGGGATGCGTATCGTTATATAGATGGGCGACTTCATGATCTGCTCGATCAATCGCGAGGGTGTATTGAATTAAATCATTGGTCCCGATCGATAAGAAATCCAGTTTCTTGACGAACATCGGCAGACTCAGCGCCGCTGCTGGGACTTCGATCATCGCCCCCACCTTGACGTTCTCATCAAACTCAAATCCCTCGGCGCGCAACTCTTGTTTGGCTTGCGCAATCATCGCCAACGATTGTTCAATTTCAAAGGCATGCGCCAGCATTGGAATCAAAATATGCACGTTGCCGAATGCCGAGGCACGCAAAATCGCACGCAGCTGGGTCAAGAAGATTTGCGGCTCTTTCAAGCAATAGCGAATCGCCCGCAGTCCCAAGGCTGGATTGAGAATATTGTGATCAGTGCTATCAAGCGGTTTATCAGCGCCGACGTCAAGCGTACGAATCGTGACGGGGCGCCCCTTCATGGTTTGCACAGCTGCCTTATAAGCTTGGAATTGCTCCTCCTCGCTTGGTAATGCAGATTCAACGCCGGTGCGTCCCATGAATAAAAATTCCGAACGGAACAGGCCAACACCTGAGGCTCCAACCTCCATCGCTGCATGGGCATCTTCAGGTAATTCAATGTTTGCCAACAATTGAATCTCAACGCCATCGAGCGTGACTGCAGGCGTCTTCTTCAATTTCGAGAGCTTCTTACGCTCTTTCAGAATTTGCGCTTGGCGGTCTCGATATTGAGCAATCAGCAGCGGCGACGGCGCGACAATCACTACGCCAGCGTCACTATCGATAATCAACCAATCATCTTGCTCGATCAAATGCGACGCATTGCCCAGACCAACCACAGCCGGAATGCCAAGGCTACGCGAGACTATCGCCGTATGTGAGTTGGTACCACCTTCATCGGTGACGAAACCGGTGAAGGCAACATCGCGGAACTGCATCATGTCCGCCGGCGAAATATCGCGAGCGACCACGATCATATTGGCGTTCTGTTCATCGACACCGAGTGCACGCGGCATTTGCTGTGCGGTGCCTGTCAGTATCTTGAGAACACGCTCTGCGACTTGTTGAATGTCTGCTTTGCGCTCACGCAAATATTCATCTTCGATTTCATCAAACTGCGCTGAGAGCGCGTCGACCTGTGTCACCAAAGCCCATTCGGCATTGTAGTGGCGAGTGCGAATGATATCGAGCGGTGCCTCGGACAACATCGGGTCTGACAAAATCAAAGCATGAACGTCGAGAAAAGCACCGAGTTCGGTCGGTGCGTCGGTCGGCAAATCTGACCATAGAGATTGCAAATCGCGCTGAACTTGTTCAATCGCTTGCTGCAAGCGCAGCACTTCAGCTTCCACTTGCTCTTGGGCGATCAAGTAGTGTTGCACATCCATCGCCGCTGGTCGCAATAAGTGTGCGCGACCTATCGTGATGCCACGGGATACGGGAATGCCTTGTAAGGTAAACGACGCCACCGATTATCTCCACATTCTTCTTGTTATCGCACCGCGAAGATGGATCACACCCTGATGTGCTCGCGGTCTTGTTTTTGAATTTCTCACAGCACTCTGCGAAAGTTCACGCAGAGCTAGACTTCATTCTTTCATTCGCCTTCGCCGAATTTATCATTGATGAGCGCCGCAATCGCGTCGAAACAGGCTTGCTCATCTTCACCATTGGTCTCTAATAAAATCTTTGAGCCTTTGCCGGCCGCCAGCATCATGACACCCATGATGGACTTGCCATTCACTCGGCGATTATTACGCGTGAGCCAGACTTCGCTTTTGAACTTGCCACCGAGTTGCGTCAATTTAGCCGAAGCACGCGCATGCAATCCCAATTTATTGATAATTTCTATCTCTTGCTGAATCATCGCTCTCTACCTTGTCGTCTACTTCGAACTGATTACTCAATCTCGACCCACGTAAGACATGGATCTCTTTAAGGTTTTTTAAGTCGCGCCTATTCGGATACGATTATCGACACGCGTCGCACCATTCTGTCCACCTGCCAACGCCATCTCAACAACCACGTCGAGTGTGTCATGACGATAGGTTATCGCGCGCAATAACATCGGCAAACTAATGCCCGCCACCACCGCTACTTCACTTGGGTCAGCCAAACGTGAACAACAATTTGCCGGCGTGCCCCCAGTAATATCGGTCAATACCAAGACTCCAGAACCGTCGTTCAAGCGAGCAATCGCTTCACGCGCCAATTGATTCACTTCATCCAAATTCTGATCAGCGACCACGTCGATCGCTTCAAGTCGTTCTGGTTTGCTACGAAAAACATGAGACGCAGCCTGCACAAAGGCTGATCCAAGCGGAGCATGTGTGAGTAAAAGCAAACCTACCATGAAATTACATTCTTTCTTGAACGACTATTAGTACGAGGCACCGTCATGCCTTCACTGCCTGCTCGAGTGCATCGATAAACATCGCTGCCACATCGAAACTCTTTTGTTGCATAATCTCTTGGAAACAAGTTGGACTGGTCACATTCACTTCGGTCAGATAGTCGCCTATCACATCTAATCCTACCAGCAACAAGCCGCGTTGGTATAGTATCGGCGCCAAAGTTTCAGCGATTTCACGATCGCGCGCACTCAGTTCTTGTGCTACTCCAACACCGCCTGCGGCTAAATTACCACGCACCTCGCCGTTCTGCGGAATGCGCGCCAATGCGAAAGGCACGACCTTTCCGCCGATCAGCAAGATGCGTTTATCACCTTTCACGATATCGGGAATGTACTTCTGTACCATGATGGTGTGGGCGCCATTCGCGGTGAGCGTCTCAATCACCGAACCGAGATTCATACCGTCCGCACCAATGCGGAAAATACCCGCGCCACCCATGCCATCCAAAGGCTTGAGGATGATATCGCCATGTTCCGCAAAGAATTGACGAATTCGCGATGCATCACGCGTCACCAGGGTCGGCGTCGTAAATTGCGAGAACTGGGCGATACTCAATTTCTCATTGTGATCGCGAATCGCCGAAGGCTTATTGAAAACGCGAGCGCCAGATTTCTCAGCGATATCCAATAAGTATGTCGCGTAAATGTATTCCATATCGAAGGGCGGATCTTTACGCTGCAAAACAGCATCAAAATCGTGCACCGCGATATCTTGTTTTTCATCAGCCTGAAACCATGCCTCCGCCTCGCCCGTTAAGCGGATTGGCGTGACCTTGGCTCGCACCACACCACTAATCAGAGCCATATCTTGCGGCTCGAAGGCGAACAGTTGATGGCCACGACGCGCCGCTTCGCGCATCATGACAAAGGTCGAGTCCTTGTAGATCTTAAAACTCGATAAGGGATCGGTGATGAAGGCGATTTTCATGTTCAATAGATTTCCGGATGAGGATCAGTTTTTTCCAACTCCAAAGACGCCGCCAGCAGAGCTAAACGCGCAACCACGCCGTACATATAGAAGCGATTTGGTGCTGCCGTACCAGGCTTGGCGCGCATATCAGGCACTGCGTGTTGCTGAGCGAAAGCGAGCGGCACAAGTTCCATGCCTGGCGCATTGAGGTTTTCATCAACGCTGCGATCTTGATGCACGCGATAGAAACCGCCGACCACATAACGATCAATCATGTAGACCACAGGCTCGGCGACGGTTTCATCGATCTGCTCAAAGGTGTACACACCTTCTTGCACGATGAAATCACGCACTGCGCGACCATCTTTGACGACCGTCATTTTGTTTTTCTGCTTCGCGTTGAGCTCTAAGACTTCGCGCGAATCGCGCACCGTCATGATGCCCATGCCGCAGGTGCCTGCGTTGGCTTTAACGATGACGAAAGGTTTTTCTTTGATGCCGTATTCTTTGTACTTCTTCTTAATCTTAGAAAGAATGGTATCGACCGTCGACATCAAGGCTTCAAGTCCCGTGCCTTCGTCGAAATTCACGTCTGTAACTTTGGCGAAGAAAGGATTTAACATCCAAGGATCGATCTCCACCATCTTCGCGAACTTCTTCACTACTTCATCGTAACTGGCGAAATGATTGGTTTTACGCCGCATGGCCCAACCCGCATGCAAAGGCGGGAGCAAAGTTTGTTCGTGGATATTCTCCAAGATCGCTGGGATCTTTTCCGACAAATCGTGATTCAATAAAATCGTACAAGGGTCGAAGTTTTTCAAGCCTAAGCGACGGCCATTGGCCGAGCGTTGCAATGGCTCTAAACTCAATTCACTGCCGTCGGGTAGCGCAATCATACGCGGCGCTGTCAATGTCTCGTCAAGACTTCCCAAACGCACATTCAAACCTGTCTGACGATAGATCTGCATTTGCCGCGCAATATTCTGCCAATAGGCGGCGCCACATGGGCGCTCTTCTGGAATCAACAGTAAATTACGCGCATCAGGACAGTATTTCTCAATCGCAGCCATTGAAGCTTGTACCGCGAGTGGCAAAACCTCAGAAGAAAGATGATTAAACCCACCTGGGAAAAGATTGGTGTCGACAGGCGCAAGCTTAAAGCCGGAATTTCGCATATCGACCGAACAATAAAACGGCGGCGTATGCTCTTGCCATTCCAAACGAAACCAACGTTCAATCGCTGGCGTTGCTTCCAAAATCTTTTTTTCAAACTCAAGCAAAGGACCGTTGAGTGCGGTTGCGAGATGCGGAACCATGATGAACTTAATTCACTTTCAATAATTTTTATTACAGCACTGGAGAAGCGAACTCACTAGCACGAAGCTGCTTCTTTGAGATCATGACATATCGAGTGCCGTGCACCCGATCTGCCTATCAAGGAATACTCTTAACTTGGGGATGATCGTCGATTCTCAAGTAGAAGAAAACCTGCTCATTGTAAGTGTTTTCTGCACAAGACGTTTTCTCTTACTGCGATTTGCCGAGCAAGTCAAAATGTTCAACCACAGGTGGCGCCGCAAAGTAAGGACCGACGATCGCACGCCACGCCATAAACGCCTCAGATTGGCGGAAGTCGACGGTATGATTCTCCAAGGTATCCCAGAAAATCATCAACACGTAACGCTCGGGCGATTCAATTCCTTTATTAACTTTAAAGCCACGATACCCCTTGGCATGCGAAATCACCTCGTTCAAGCCCTTTAAAATCGCGACATCAAACTCCGCTTGTTTACCTTCATGGATACGAATATCGGCTAATTCGAGAATCATAATTTTTCCTTGTTTCCTTAGTTCTTCACGTAGTTCATTACTTAGCTTTTGTTTATCACAGCGCCTCTTACAAAGTGTCTTGGTGTAAGCATTAGCTGTTGAATGTTCACACCAACTGTCTATCGCTCAATTCTTTTTTGAGGTACGAGTAAAACACTGGTGCTGCGACCACGCCAGGCAAGCCGAACAAGGTTTCCATCACCAAAATCGCGGTCAACAATTCCCATGCTTTCGCATTCACTTGCGAACCGATGATGCGTGCATTCAAAAAGTACTCAAGCTTGTGAATGACAATCATAAAAGTCAATGACACCACAGCCATTTGCAGCGAGTAAGACAAACTCACAATCACAATCACTGTGTTAGAAATAATGTTACCCACCACAGGAATTAAGCCAGCAATAAAGGTGACCGCGATCATGCTTTTCACCAATGGTAAGTGTACGCCTGCCATGGGCAGGATCACGGCCAAAAAGATGGCGGTGAAAATCGTATTGATCAAAGAGATGCGAACTTGCGCAAAAACCACACGATGAAAAATATCAGCGAGGTTATGCAAACGTTGTGACAGTGCCATGGCGAAAGGTCGAGTCTTATGAGGCGCGCCAACATCTTGCAAGGCAACCATACTCGCGATGATCATACCGAGCAAAATATGCACAATGATGTGTCCAGCCTCTTGGCCCACCACTTTTGCTTCACCCGCATGTTCACGCAGTGTATCGATCAAAATTCGTTTAAGTCCATCGACATCATCGGGAATCGCGCTGCTTATCCATAGCGGCAATTGCTGACGCGATGCCTCAACCATATCGGCCAATTTCTGCATGAGGTTTTGCAGATTCCCCGCATCACTGCGGAAAAATGCCACCAAACCCCAAATCGCTAAACTCAAACTAATGATCACCAAACTCGAAAGCAATCCGACTGCAATCAGACGTGCATAACGATTGCTCACACGTTTTTGTATAGTCGGCACCAAGAGGCGCACCAATGAATACAAAACCAAGCCAGAAAACAGAGCGACCAATAAGCCCATTTTGAGCACTAAGAATAAGCTGATCGCTGCGAGAAAATACGAAGCCCAGTCTGATTTACTGAGCATTTGAGATTTATTCATAGAAATCCTTTTGATTAATTCCTTCGCATTCATCCCTAGCACGAGTCCCTGCTTCGGGCTCCTACGTTGCCATTCAAGGTCGCGCAGGCTTTAGAGAAGATGGTGCTGAATGCCAAAATCGCTAGTGGCGATCATAGCAGGGCAGTGCAAATAAGCACGAATTCCATTAAAAAAGACACAATAGCGGTTCTTTGGTTCGAAATAAAGTTGTTTTATAGTATGATCTTGAGGCTTGTCTGCTCTCGCTTTCACTGTCGAATCCAAATGTCCAACGACTACAGTAAGGCTTAGCCGAGATGCTTGGCTTGCGAAGAAAACCCTCTAAGTACCGACCACTTCTATCAATTCGACCCGAACGCCTTTGGATCTATGAGAAAGTCATACAAGCAATACTACTTATTGATTTGGATTTCTTTAATACTGATCCTCGGTTTCGTCGCCGTTCTCGCCACGAGTTATTACGTCTCACGTGAGACCCTGCAGCGTGGTTTGTCCGAAAACGCCTTGCCCATTACTGGCGATAATATTTATTCTGAAATTCAAAAGGACATTTTGCGTCCCGTCTTTGTTTCGGCGCAAATGGCAAACGACACCTTTGTACGCGATTGGGTCATTGATGGCGAACAAGATATTGGTCAGATCTCCAAATACCTCAAAGAAGTCAAACTGAAGAACAACGCGATCTCAAGCTTCTTTGTTAGCGACATTACCAAGAATTATTACTACCCCGACGGTTTGTTGAAAGTCATCAAAGACAACGAGCCACGCGACCAATGGTTCTTCCGCGTCCGCAATCTGAAGGCGGCGTATGAGACTAATGTTGATCCCGATATGGCTAATCGCGACAACATGACCATCTTCACCAACTATCGCGTCGTCAACTACGAGGGGAAATTCATTGGAGCAGTGGGGATAGGGCTCACGCTGGACACCATGAAGCAGCTGATTGATAGCTATCAAACACGCTTCAATCGCAGCATTTATTTCGTCGATAAAAAAGGAAATGTTGTTTTGAGTGGCAGCGGCTTCGCCCACAAGAAAACCAACATCGATAGTATTCCGGGCGTAAAGACTCTGGCGAAACAAATTCTGAGCAATACCAAAAATGATTCGCTACACCTTGAGTACAACACCGACACCGAAAACTTCTACCTGAACTCACGCTACATTCCCGAGCTCGGATGGCATCTGTTAGTGGAGCAGAGTTTTGATAATGAACTTAAGCCTTTACATCGGCTATTGATGGTAAACGCAGGGATTGGTTTAGGCATTACCTTCGCGGTCTTGATCATCGTCTTATTGTCGATCCGTCGCTATCAGAATCGCATTGAGAAATCCGCTGCGACCGATCCTTTGACCAAACTCTTGAATCGGCAAGCCTTCGACTTCGTCTTTCAACAAGCGATACTCGATAGCGAGCGTTCACGCCAGCCGCTGTGTGTGGCCTTGCTTGATATCGATCACTTCAAGAAGATCAATGACAAACATGGTCATTTGATTGGTGACCACGTGTTACGTGAGATTGCCGCCATCGCCAAACGCTCTTTGCGTGAAAGCGACGTGATCTGTCGATGGGGCGGTGAAGAGTTTCTGCTGCTTTTGAAAAACTGTTCTTTGGAAAAGGCCACTTCGATCGCCGAAAATCTGCGCGCCACGATCGCCGCCAATGACTTTTCGCGCACCACCGATTTGGCCAAGGGACGACTCTCCTTGACGGTCAGCATGGGCGTGGCTGAGTACAAATCCAATGAATCGGAAGACAGCATGTTCGAACGTGCTGATGTCGCTCTGTACCAAGCGAAAGAAGCCGGTCGCAATAGTGTGTACTTCTCGGAATAAGCAAGAACACGACAAAAACACGTCGTGCCTTTATCGCTCTTCGCGCCTAGCGATGATTTGTGTCAGAGGGATCATCGCTTCATACAAATCCGCAATCTGCATATCCCAAGATTGCAAGTCCTGCAGTTGAAGCGCGACGGTATCCATATCACCACGCTTGATCGGGCCTGTTAAAGCGGCCCTTGTGCCCAAGCGAAAACAGTTCTCCAGCGTCCTGCTAGCAAGTGGTTCTGCCAATCGTTTAGCGAGTTCAGGCTCAATTCCTGCCGACTCATAGCAGCGTTGGGCGACATCGATCAAACTAACCAAATAATTGCTCGCGATGACCGACGCCGCATGATAACGGCGCTTATGCTCCGCCGATAGAGAAAAGACTTGCGCCCCTATTTTTGCAAATGCATCACTGAGAATCGCAACCGCCTTGGCGTCACCTTCAATACCACAGTAAGTGCCAGCGAAATCTGCAACGACTGTTGAAGCATCGGCAAAGCTACGGACCGGATGCACTGAGGCAATCGACACACCGCGCTGCTTCAAGCAATCCAAAATCGTCGATGGCTTCGCCCCACTGCAGTGAAAAACAATCGTCGACTCTGAGAGCTCGGCCTCTTTCAGCAAAGTTTGCGCTTGATGTTCGATTTCATCATCGGGCACGCTGAGCATCCAGACATCGGTCTGCTGCGCCTCTCTCAATGTCTTTGCTGCTTTCCCACTTCCGATAAAGTCACAAGCGGCTTCACTTGAAACCAATTGGCGAGCCAACACCGAGCCGATGTGAAAGACCTGTTGTTGGTAAAAAAGTTTGGCAAGGCTACGACCGACGCGTCCGGGACCAATGACAGATAGAGTTCGCATAGTTAAGCGAGGAGTCGAAAGCCCTATTCTAAAGCTCGGCGCAGGAATTTGCCGAGCTCAAAATCAAAGATCACAACGAAAGACGGCAACGTGGGTTAGCGCGACTCTTTAATGATGCGACCAGCAGTCTTTTGAATCGGACGCGCATTCATGGGGTAAAGTCGACTAAAGATCGCAATTTGATCGGCTGAGATTTCGACCGGTTGCTTTAAGACTAGCCACAACACACCTTCGCTGCAGGGCGGCGTCGTTAACGATCCCATATACGTGTAGTAATCGCGCTTCGCAGGCAAGAGTTTGGCAACGTCGATATTGCTCAATGCCTTCACGGGATCATTTTTCTCGAGTGGTAAATTGTTCCACACTAGTTGAATCACGTCCTGCGTTTGTCCGGCTTCAAGCAACACCGCAACAACCGCCAATTTCCCTTCGCGATCTTTATGCACGAGATGCGCGACCATTTCAAAACCTCTTCCATTGATGCGTTCTTCTGAGGGACGATGGAAATGGAACTGCAGCAATTCAAAGGTCTTACCGGAAACATTGATGTAATTTCCCGCACTCAAATTCACTTGGATGGTATGACCATTATCGACTACTGTGAAAGAAACTGGTTTGTAGTCGAAACTAATAGTGTCGAGATCGACCTTGATGCCATCACGAATATCGATGGGTGACTGTCGTTCGCCAAGATCACATTTATTGTTCGCCGCGTTCATTTTGCCCCATTGCATAGGGCCAGTCTCACCTTCATAGCTCCAATGGGCGGCTTCGTGCCCGGGTTCAGCTTTCTTTGCCTTACTTGTCGCATCAGCATTGCGTGGTGCTAAAGAGTAAGGGCGCACTACTGGCGGCGCACCGATCACCCGACCACGAGTCTCTTTTTCTTTCCGAATTACGGCGAGTTTCTCTGCAATTTTTGCTGCCAACTCGTCCGCTGCGGCAGCTTCTTTCAAGCGTGCAGCCTCATCCGCCTTCGCATCTTTCGACGCTTTGCTCGACTTACTCTCTTTAGTTTCTTTGCTGGGTTTCGCCTCTTCTTTCGCCGACGCTTCTTCCTTGGCCGAAGCTGAGGCAGATGACGAGGCCGATGCGGGCTTGATTGGCTTAGTTGGAGGGTCATTCGCCCAGACCGAACTAGATGTGAGCAAAAGTGCAAATAAAAGTGGAGACGCGCGCATAGTCAAAGCCTCGTTGTGAGATAGCTTCTTTACGGCAATTATCCGAAAAAACTTGACCCCAATTTCTCTAGTTTTGCGGTCATGTTGATGTCCACGATCACGAAGACTGCTTCGTCAAGTGTGACTCAGATTCGAGCCGCTCCCATACCATCAGCTTGTAGTCGTCGGAAGCACGACTCCAAGCCGCGATTTCATCCAAAGTACGACGACAGCCTATGCAAAGCGAAGTTTCAGGAGAAATCTTACAAACTTTTGTACAGGGCGATAATACCGCCCCCGTACTGGGACAACGTTTAATCATCACTTATTCCTCTCAGCGAGATCTTGAAGATAACGCAGTGCCCCCTCGGCAGCGAGCGCGCCGGTGGCGAAACATGCCGTTAGCAAATAGCCTCCCGTCGGTGCCTCCCAGTCCAACATCTCACCTGCGCAAAAAACCGAGGGTAATTTCTTTAACATTAAATTCTCATCGAGTTCAGAAAAACAAACACCACCGGCGCTACTAATGGCCTCATCGAGCGGTCTTGTTCGCTCTAGCACCAAGGGCAAAGCTTTGATCGCGTTGGTAAGCGTTGTGGGATCTTGCATTTGGTCTTTGCTTAAGCGCTCATACAGTAATCCAACGTGAACAGGATGCAATCCTAATTTGGTACGCAGAAACGAAGACCAAGAACGTGAACCACGCCCTGAAAGTATTTCCGCCTCGACCCTGTCCTTCGAGCGATCAGGTACCAGATCGATCTCGATTTGTGCTTTACCATCGCGTTCAATCAGATCACGAATCTGCGCCGAAAACGCGTAGATCAAGCTCCCCTCAACGCCATGTTCGCTGATCACAAATTGCCCTATCCGATCGTACTGCGCACCTGATATCGTTTGCAGATGAATCCGCACTTTACTGAGGGGCACGCCAGCGAATTTCTCGCGGAAGTGCGGAGTCCACGCGCATTCAAATCCGCAATTGCTTGGTTTGTATGGATGAAGTTGGAGATCTTTATCTGCAAAATAGCTAAACCAACGACCATCAGAACCCAGACGTGCCCAACTCCCACCACCGAGCGCCAAGATGACGATGTCAGCAGTCTGACTCAGTTCGCCTTGTGGTGAAGAAAATAGATATCGCCGGCTCGCATCGAATCCAAGCCAACGATGACGCATGTGAAAACGCACGCCGGTCTCTCTTAGCTTATGTAACCAAGCACGCAGGAGAGGTGCGGCCTTCATATCGGTAGGAAAAACTCGGCCAGAGCTACCAACGAAAGTATCAATACCAAGCTGGTGCACCCAGTCACGAATCGCATTCGGAGGAAATAGCTCTAGGGCTTTCTCGAGTTGAGGACGACGCGAGCCATAACGTTGGCTAAACTGTTCGAAGTCTTCAGCATGTGTGAGATTCATGCCGCTTTTTCCCGCCAGAAGAAACTTGCGACCGACTGATGGCATGGCATCAAACACATCAACGGCCATACCAGCCAAGGCGAGTCGCTCAGCAGCCATCAGGCCAGCGGGGCCGGCACCAATAACTATCGCTGTTGGCTTTGCTGTTGAGGGACTAGGCATGAGTTTAGGAAATGCTGTCGGGTTTAGCTTCTGGAGAGATGTTTTTAATTGAACCTTTGAGCAGTCCACCTTTGTAACATCGAAATAGGTCCGCATTATAGCTTAGCTTGTGCGAGTCGCCCGATTCGCCACATGACACCAAGCTAAGCTCACAAGTCATCAAGCCACAAAGCAAAAAGCCCCAAGTTCGGGAGAACGAGGGGCTTTTTAGAATAAGAGCCTGACGATGACCTACTTTCACACTGGTTGCAGCACTATCATCGGCGC